>CAZYVH010000042.1:0-23461 GCA_964650905.1 uncultured Wenzhouxiangellaceae bacterium
CAGGACCAGGCGTGGACCCTGGCACGATATCTGCTCAAAGACGCGCAGGAAGCCGAGGACGCCACCCAGGAGGCCTTTGTAAAGCTCTGGCGCAACCAGGACAGGATTGACCCCCAACGGGTCAAACCATGGTTGATGAAGGTGACCCGTAATGGGTGCCTGGACCGTTTGCGGCGCAGACGCAAGCTGGTCGAATTACATGCAGAGCAGGCCGGGATCGATGACCGGGGACCGCTGCATGACGTGGCGATGAATGAATTGGGTGGTTGGCTGCGACACGCCATTGAAGACCTGGAAGAGCCCTACAGGTCACTGGTGGTGCTACGCGATGTTAACCAGCACAGCTACCAGGACGTGGCCACAATGCTGGAACTGAGTCTGTCGCAGGTCAAGGTGTACCTGCACAGGGCAAGAAAAGAGTTGCGCGGGCAACTGAGCGAGCTAAGACCATGAACGACTATGACGACAAGTGGGAAAAACAGATCAACGCCTTGTTAGATGGCGAACTGGGTGAGGCCGATGCCAGGCAACTCAAAGCCGCTGCCGCTGATGACCGCATACTGGCGCTGGCCATTGTTGAGGCCTATCAATTACAACGCGCAATGGATACGCTCCACATTGAAAAAGCACCCGCCGGTCTGAGCAAACGTCTGCGAGCAATACCACGGCAAGAGCGGTCTGCACCACGATCTGTATTTTTCAGGCCACAGTGGGTTGTGGCGCTGGCCACAATCCCGCTGATCATTGTCAGCGTCAGCCTGATGCAACCCAAAACACCTTCCGCGCAGGAACTCGCCCAGGCGCGTCATGATCTGGCGGTCGCTTTCACCTACCTGGACAAAGTCGGTCATTTCACGGCGCGGGAAATCAAATCGGAAGTCGGAGAAACATTAACGGACGCGGTTGCCGGGTCCGTACTCAGAAATATCAAATCACAGTACCAATCCTCCAAGGAGAAAAAAGTATGAAATGCCCATTATGGAAAATCTTGTTTACAGGTATTTTTTGCACCTTGCTGTCCCTGTCGGCACCGGCCCAGGAAGACGAACTCAAAGACCTCCCCGGTTATGTGAATTTTGGCGACCTGTCGTCCGCTTACGGTGAGCCAAAAATCTCCATCAACATTGGTGGAACACTCCTCCAGTTTGTCGGCCTGATGAGTGAAGACAGCAACCCGGAGACTGCTGATATGTTGTCCAAGTTAATGGGCGTGCGGGTATTTGGTTATGACGCCGGTGATGACACTACCGTAGCCAAAAAGAAATTTGCCGAAGTAAAGGGTAATTTGAAATCTAAAGGTTGGGAGCCCGTTGTGCAGGTCAACGAGGATGACGAGCAGGTTCTTATCTACATGAAGCTCAATGGCAAGGTTATGGATGGCATGACAGTCATGACCGTGGATAATGAGGACATCATGTTTATCAACATCATCGGTCAGCTTGACCCGAAAGAGTTGGGCAAGGTCATGAAAGGACTGGATGTGGATATCGACGGCAAGCTGGAACTGGAATAAAAATGCCGGAACGCAATGGCACGGCCTTTATTATGGCCACCCAGGGGCGGTGAATAGCGGAACCCGGGATCTACACCCGTGTACCGGAATCCAATTGCTTGTTATGATCCATCTGAGCCCACAACCGGATAAACCCGATGCGTTTTGTTCTTTGCATACTGATGCTCGCTGCTTGCACAGGCTGTACCGCTGGTGGACCGGGTGTTGAAATAGGTGACAAACATTTCAGCGTGGAAATAGCCGATAGCCGGGAAGAGCAGACCCTTGGCCTGATGTACCGTGACAGCATGCCGGCTGATCATGGCATGTTGTTCATATTCCAGGACGAGGCACCACGAAGTTTCTGGATGAAAAATACACGTATTGCGCTGGACATCCTGTATTTTGACCAGCAGTTGAAACTGGTCAGTGCATCTCTGGCGACCCCGCCGTGTCGGGTCAGGCGTTGCCCCATCTACCCCAGCGGGGTGCCGGCGATGTATGTACTCGAACTCAATGCCGGGACAGCAGCAAAACTGGGGATCGAGCCGGGGGCGTATTTACAGGTTGATCTCGATTGAGCTTCGTTTTGAGGATTCTGCACGTTAGCGACTGTCATCTCCCCGGGGACCCGGCACAGGGCTACCGGCGTGCGGACGCCCACAAAAACCTGCAGGATATTTTGCAAAAAGGCAGGGCCTTCTCACCCGATCTGTTGTTGGCGACCGGTGACCTCAGCGAAGATGCCAGTCAGGCTTCTTACCTGGCGCTACAGAGGTATTTCAAATGCATTGATGCGCCGGTACTGGCGCTACCGGGGAACCACGATGATGCGGGTTTGCTGGCCACCACTTTTCCCGGTAGTCCAGTCGATGATCTGGCGGTTTCAGAGTACGGTGGCTGGCAGATCATCTGTTTGAATTCTTGTCTGCCCGGTCGGCCGGACGGGCGTTTGAGCTGCGCAACCCTGGCCCGATTGGAGCAGGTGCTGAGAGTTGCTACCGGGCAACCCAGGATTATCGCCCTGCACCATCAACCGATTGCGATTGGCAGCCAATGGATAGACCGCTACCCGTTGCGGGAGCCTGAAGCTTTTTTGAAGTTGATCGACTGCTGCGCGGATGTCAAAGCGGTGGTCTGGGGTCATGTCCACCAGGCATTTTCAACAAACCGACACGGCACGACCCTGCTCGCTGGACCCTCGAGTGTCATCAATAGCCTGCCCGGCGCTCAGGCTTTTACACCCGACCCGTCCGGCCCGGCCTGCCGGTGGCTGGAGTTGCAACAAGGGGGTGCTGTTTGTAGTGGTGTTCTATAGAAGAATGTTAAAAAGATAAGCTTTATCCATGATGACCCGGTGTGGTGAAATATGCAGCTCAGGTTCCGGGCTTTTCTGCAATATCAGGTTTCACCCTGGTGATCATCCTTCTGGCTCTTCAGAAGTCGTCAGTACCATGACGCTCGGGCAAACGTGTTTCTTCAGGGCCCCATGTACGGTTGACGCGACACCCACGTTGAACGGCAGGCCGCTCATCTATTTCCGTCGCCCACCTAATCACGTTCTCGTAGGTGGCAACACCCAGGAATATTTCTGAATCATAGGGATTGTGCAGGACGAGGTTACCATACCAGGCGTAGTTCGCCATGTCGGCGATATTGTACTCATCCCCACACAGGTAATGACGGGTTGAGAGATTCCTGTCCAGCACGTCGAGCTGACGCTTGACTTCCATCGCATAGCGATCAATTGGGTACTTGTATTTTTCCGGTGCGTAGGCATAGAAATGGCCGAAGCCTCCACCGAGATACGGCGCACTGCCTATTTGCCAGAATAACCATGACAAACATTCTGCCCGCGCAGACAGGTCCTCAGGAAAAAAAGCCTGGTACTTTTCCGCCAGGTACAAAAGGATTGCACCGGATTCGAATATGCGGGTCGCCGGAGAGGTGCTCCGGTCGAGCAGGGCGGGTATCTTGGAGTTGGGGTTGATCCCCACAAAGTCGCTGCCAAACTGTTCGCCATCGGTGATACTGATCGGGTAGGCATCGTATTCAGCTTCATTAATGCCCATCGCAAGTAGTTCTTCAAGCATCACAGTGACCTTCACACCGTTGGGCGTCGCCAGTGAATAAAGCTGGAGGGGATGCTTGCCAACAGCTAATGCCTGCTTGTGTGTCGCACCGGCCACTGGCCGGTTTATCTTGCTAAATTTACCGCCGTTCTCCGCGTCCCATTTCCAGACTTCAGGTGGCGTATATGTAGACCTGTCGCTCATGATAAATTTAGTCGTGTGGTGAAAAGATCAGTACAAGTATAACGATGTGAGATAACGAATGGATGTGAAAAACAACAATCTTTGCTGACCAATACGGGCCAGGACGACCAAAAAGTAATCGGGAAATCCGGGGCATTTCCGGTAAATTTCAGAAATCAGCTTTCAGGCAACAACAACCACAAAATGATGTAGACCAGGATGCCGGGGAACGCGGCCGAGATAATCGACACCAGAACGTAAACGATGCGGGTACCATTGACCGACCAGCCGAAGTGTCTCGCCAGTCCGGCACAGACACCACCAAGCATGGCGTTACGTCGGTCGCGCGTGATTCCCGTGCTGTCTGTCATGTCGTTCTCCCCGTCAGTTATTACAGCTCTATCATTTCAAAATCTTCTTTGCCTGCACCGCAATCCGGACAGACCCAGAACTCGGGTACGTCCTGCCAACGGGTGCCGGGCGCGAGTCCCTCTTCAGGACAACCCTTTTCCTCTTCATACACCCATCCGCAGATGATACACATCCAGATCTTGTAACCGTTTTCACCCACACCAAATACTCCATATCAATTATAGCGCTTAATGCGATGTTCACCGTCATAATCACACAGCAAACGCGTAATGAAGCTATATACGGGTTAAAATTGTATTTTTAAATGGTGGAAGTAAGAGAAACATGACCAGCAGTAAAGAATTGATAGAGCGCGCACGGCGACACATTCCCGGTGGTGTGAATTCACCCGTGCGCGCGTTTAACGGTGTGGGTGGCGACCCGGTGTTTTTCGACCACGCTGAGGGTGCCTGTCTGTACGATGTTGCCGGACGATCCTATATCGACTATGTCGGTTCCTGGGGCCCGATGATTGCCGGGCACGCCAACCCGGCGGTTATCAGCGCGGTGCACGCCGCTGTCGACAAGGGTCTGAGTTTTGGAGCACCATCAACGGCCGAAGTCACCATGGCCGAACGTCTGTGTGAACTGGTGGATTCCATGGACATGGTGCGTATGGTCAATTCAGGCACCGAGGCCACAATGAGTGCGGTCCGCGTGGCGCGGGCTGCAACCGGTCGCGACCGCATACTCAAGTTTGAAGGTTGTTATCACGGTCATGCGGATGCCTTCCTGGTCAAGGCTGGTAGCGGAGCCCTGACCCTCGGGGTACCGACCTCCCCCGGCGTGCCGATGGCCTACGCGGATCTGACCCTGACGCTGCCCTACAATGACCTCGCGGCCGTTGAGGACTGTCTGCATCGCCAGGGTGATGAAATTGCTTGTGTGATTGTCGAACCGGTGGCCGGTAACATGAACTGTGTTCCGCCACTCGATGGTTATCTCAAGGGCTTGCGCGAAGTGTGTGACCGGCATGGCGTGTTGTTAATTTTCGATGAGGTGATGACGGGCTTCCGTGTGGCGTTGGGTGGTGCACAATCCCTGTGCGGCGTCACGCCGGATCTTTCCACCTTTGGCAAGGTTATCGGTGGCGGTATGCCAGTGGGTGCATTTGGTGGCAAACGCGAATACATGGAACTGGTCGCACCGGCGGGGCCGGTGTACCAGGCCGGAACTTTGTCGGGAAACCCGGTGGCCATGGCAGCGGGCTTGGCAACGCTTGAACAAATCTGTAGTGCGGGTTTTTACGAAGGGCTCAATGCAAAAACCAGGCTGCTGACCGAGGGGCTGCAGACCGAAGCCGATTTCGCTGGTATACCGTTTACGACGACACGAGCCGGAGGTATGTTCGGCCTGTTTTTCAGTACCGCAAAAAAGATCGTCAACTTCACCGAGGCGGGTGCAGTCGATGTCGAGTGTTTCAGGCGTTTTTATCACATCATGCTGGACGGTGGGGTCTACCTGGCGCCATCCGCCTACGAGGCAGGCTTCATCAGCTCAGCACACACCGAGGAGCACATTACCGCGACATTGAGTGCAGCGCGGGAGGCGTTTCAGGCCTGCACCTCGGGATAACAACGTAAATATCTCAGGGGTCGAGATAAAGGTCCTTCATCAGGGGCGCGCCGGGTTTCACCGCATAATGATCGAAATTGTTGATGCCGGTGGCGCGTAGAACATCCTCGTCGAGGAAGAACCTGCCGGTTGCCAGCTTGCTGTCCTGGCACACGATGGCGTACGCGGCATCTGCCACGATTTCAGGCTTGCGGCAATTTTCCGGTTTGACGCGACCCCCCAGCATGTTGATGGCGGCAGTGGCGATTACGGTGCGTGGCCACAGTGCATTGACCGCGATACCGAGACTGCCAAATTCCTCCGCCATACCCAGCACACACATACTCATGCCATATTTGGACAGCGTATAGGCAACATGATTTTTGAACCAGACCGGGTTGAGGTTGAGTGGTGGTGACAGGTTCAGTATGTGGGGGTTTTTTGCCTCACCCAGGTAAGCTGCCGCAGCCCTGGAACAGGCATAGGTACCACGCACATTGACCGCATGCATCAGGTCAAATCTCCGCATTGGCAAGTGACGGGTATCCTCAAGAGTTATGGCGCTGGCGTTGTTGATAAGGATGTCAAGACCGCCAAAATGCTCCGCTGCCAGTTGCATGGCTGCATCGATGGCGTGTACATCACTTACGTCAAGTTTGAGTGGCAGAGCGCGACCACCGGCGTTCTCGATTTCCTCGGCCGCTGTATAAATGGTGCCGGGCAATTTGGGGTGAGCTTTGACGGTCTTTGCAGCGATGATGATATTGGCGCCATCACGGGCAGCCCGCAAAGCGATTGCTTTACCAATGCCGCGCGAACCGCCGGTGATAAAAACTGTCTTGTCTTGCAGTGTTTGCATGTGGCCACTCTCCTTGGGTTGGCATCAACCTCCAGGTTTGACAGGAAGATGTCATACCTTTGCCGTATTATAGCCTTGCATTAGTCAATGAAACGGGAAATGACCGGGGGCCATGGACAATAGCTGGACCCAAGATCTGCTGAACTGGCTGGCCGCCAATCCTGGCTGGGCAGGATTTTGGGTTTTTCTTCTGTCATTGGTCGAATCACTGGCCTTCATAGGGATCCTGGTACCTGGCATTATCATTCTGTTTGGTGTCGGTGCGATTATCAGCCTGGGCACGATAGAAATGTGGCCTGTTTGGCTTTGGGGCTCGGCTGGTGCGTTTACCGGTGACCTTGTCAGTTACGCACTCGGTCGGCGTTATCGTGATCACCTGCCGGAGCTGTGGCCGTTTTCCCGCTTCCCAAAAATGCTGGAACATGGCCGGGAATATTTCCGTGCACATGGTACCAAGAGTGTTGTAGCAGGTCGTTTCGTCGGCCCGTTACGCCCCGTAATACCGGTCACTGCGGGCATGATGGGTATGCAAAGCCGACGTTTCCTGATGGTGGCGATACCCGCCAGCGTTGTCTGGACGCCGGTTTACCTGCTTCCGGGAATGTTGTTTGGCGCATCACTACAAATTGCATCAGAATATGCGGGTCGCATGTCACTGGTGTTGATCATTGGTGTCATCGTTTTATGGTTGACCTGGTGGATAATGTGGACCATCTATGAGTTACTGGCCAGCCGTTCTGCACGGTGGCTGCGGCATGTCATAAGATGGCTGCGACGGCATCCGCTTTTCAAGCGGGTCGTGGGTCCGCTATTGGATTCGTCACAGCCTGAGGTGCTTTCAATTACCATGATGGGTCTTCTGGTGGTGCTGTTTTTCTGGGGCATTGTGGTGTTGTTGTTCCTGTCGCCTTTTTCCGCTCACCCACAGTCCATTGACATGGCCGTTGAGGCTTACGCGCTGAGCCTGAGAAACCAC
Source organism: uncultured Wenzhouxiangellaceae bacterium (assembly GCA_964650905.1). Taxonomy (GTDB): domain Bacteria; phylum Pseudomonadota; class Gammaproteobacteria; order Xanthomonadales; family SZUA-36; genus SZUA-36. The sequence continues at coordinate 7,548 of CAZYVH010000042.1, forward strand.
GTGGCTGATCCGTTCATGGTCGCAGTCACACAGTTGTCACGTTACGGGGTACTGGTACCGACATCGGTGGCAGTGCTGCTCTGGTTGATTGGCGCGGAACGCAAAAAGGCGGCACTGCACTGGTTGGTCGCCATGGGCGGTGGAGTGGCGCTGCAGTTATTGTTGGGCTGGACACTGCGGGCCACACCGATACTCAGTGAAACCGGCGGTTCCGGTATTTATAACCCAAGCGAAGCCCTGACTCTCGCTACGGTGGTACTGGGTTATTACGCCGTTATGACTGCCAGGGAGTTGAAACGCCGCAAGCGGAAATGGCCTTATGTAATCACCGCGCTGCTACTTGCACTGTTGGTCTCCGCCAGGTTGTATCTCGGGCTTGACTGGCTTAGCGGCGCCTTGATGGGTGTGGCGCTTGGTCTGACCTGGACCATTGTTGTCGGTATCGCCTATCGGCAAAGGGCTGTGCGTTCGTTCAGCGGTGTGGCCGCGAGCCTGATTTTCTTCAGTGTGCTGTCCCTGACCTTTGCCTGGCAAGTCGAAAGGAATTTGCCAGGGGACGTCAGGTCGCTCAAGGTGTCCGTCCCAAAGCATGACATGCCTGCGCAACAATGGTGGGACGGTGGCTGGCGACAACTACCGCGTGAACGAACGCAGGTGCAAATGGTTGCGGTTCGTGACTTTAATTTCCAATACGTGGGTAGGCCCATTCAATTGGAAGACATGCTCAAAAACCATGGCTGGCAGAGGCCGGAGTCTGCCGGTTGGCGCTGGGGATTGCTGTCCATGAATCCCGAGGCCGATGCACTGACATTGCCGCCACTTAAACGGGATTATCTTGGTCATGCAGATGTTCTTCTGTTACAGCGACTTGGTGGTGATTTAAAAACACAGGAAACCTTGCGTATCTGGGATTCGGGTGTACGTTTGAGACCGAACGGTCGGGTTGTCTATGTTGGACAGATCACCCGGGAGACGCTGGTTCAGAAACTGGGTCTTTTCAGCTATTGGAGCGTGATTCCCGCAGTGCCCGAAGCGCTGTCACAATTGCTCCTGGAAACATCAATCCTGCAGGTCAGACGCGTGGGTGAGGGTATGTTGCTGATCAGGGAGCCACTGCAGAGGTAGCAACGGGTCGTTGTCGGCTTAACCCGCACATTGCACCAGCCGGTAGCTGGCCTCACTATAATGAAATGAATTTACAAGAAAAAGTAATCATTTATTCGATAAACCCCAGGGTACACTTTGTACCCGGCCAGCTACCTATCCCGGCCCTGGCTTGTCCAGGTGCACCTGAGCTTGAGCTTCCCTCCAGCCGTAGCTACGGCTATGGCTCTCGGTCCAGCCCGGCGCTCAGCCGCAACTGTTCTGCGCCAGCTTCCGGGATGCTGGTGCAATTTGCGGGTTAGTTGCTTTGCAGCATCTCACTCAATCTGCCGGGTGAATCGTCAAAGCTGCCATTGCTCATGAAAACGATGTGGTCACCGGCCTTGATGCTGCCGATCATCTGTTGCAGCATGTCGTCCACCCGGGTGACAACGCGGCAGTGCCCCTCTAGCGGCGCCAGCGCAACCTGCGGGTCCCAGTCAATACCATCACCGGCTTTGAGCCAAACATAATCGGCGGCAATCAGGGCGGGACCAAGTTCATCTGCATGTACACCCGCACGCATGGTGTTGCTGCGTGGCTCGAGTGCGACCAGGATACGCGCACCACCGACTTTCTTTCGCAGACCCTCCAGTGTCAGGCGGATTGCCGTGGGGTGATGGGCGAAATCATCATAGACATGCACTCCCGCAGTCTGCGTGATCAATTCCATACGCCGCTTGACCCCGCGAAAAGAAGCCAGGGCTTCGATCGCGGTGTCTGCCGGTATGTCGGCTGCGACTGCAGCAGCAATAGCAGCGCAGGCATTCATGGCATTGTGCCGGCCACTTTGCTCCCAGGCCAGTGTACCCAGCGCTTGCTCCTGGTAGTAGATGCGCAATTCACTGCCATCGGGCTTTAACATTTCAACCCGCCAGTCGTGCTCACCGTCCAGCGAGAATCGAAGAAGATGGCTCCAGCAACCACGGGTCAGGACGTTCTCAAGGTTTTGGTCCGAGCCATTACTGATGACCGTGCCGTTGCCGGGAATGGTGCGCATCAGGTGGTGGAACTGGGTTTCAATCGCTGCAATGTCCGCAAAGATATCCGCGTGGTCGTATTCGAGGTTGTTGAGCACGGTGACCTGGGGGCGGTAATGGACGAATTTGGAGCGTTTGTCAAAAAAGGCAGTGTCATATTCATCAGCCTCGACCACAAAGAGCCCCTGGCCTGCACGTGCAGACACATTGAAATTCAAGGGTAGGCCCCCGATCAGAAAGCCGGGATTGTGTCCGGCATATTCCAGTATCCAGGCGACCATGCTGGCCGTGGTCGTTTTGCCATGGGTACCGGCGATCGCGATGACCTTCCTGTTGCGCAGATAGTTTTCACCCAGCCAGCGGGGACCAGAGGTGTAATTGAGCCTTTTATTAAGGACGTATTCAATGGACGGGTTGCCCCTGCTCAGAGCATTGCCGATGATGACCAGGTCGGGTGAATCCTGCAGGGGATCCGGGCTGTAACCTTCGTACAACATGATGCCTTCACGTTCCAGCAGCGTGCTCATGGGCGGGTAGGGTTGTTGATCGGCACCACTTACTTCATGACCCTCGTGCCGCGCCAGCAGCGCAACCCCACCCATAAACGTTCCGCACGCGCCAAGAATATGAATTTTCATCAGGTCGGGGCCTGGATCATGAATAATATTTCGATAAGGACGTAGTTTGCCGCAAGTGTTAACACGGCAACCAGCATGCCAACAGAGAGTGTCATTGACAAGGCATGTCGGTATATATTTGCATCGACAAACAAGCTCCATATGAACATGCCAAACCATGCCATCGCTAATACCGGTTGATTAACCTGGGGATCGGACTGGGTCAAAAGTGCCCACGTGAACAGGTTGAACGCAATGCCGACACCAAGTAAGGCGGTGAGCGTCTGGGTAAAACGTTCCGGGTAACGCCGCCAGTACAACAGACCCACAAGCACAACGATTTGCAAACTAATCGCTGCCAGACTCTTGACCGCCGAGTCCTGGTCATCCAGTTGTTGGCCGGTGATAATATTTTGCACCAGGAAGACCGCCACCAACATTATTGTCAGCGTCCAGGATGAGGGCAGGTCCTGTGGTCCGCCGCGCAGACGCAGCAACTGGCCGAGGCTCACCAGTAGCTTAAGCATCTCTACTGGTCAGACCGTTGTGATAGTCTGGCATTTACGGCTCAGGGGGTCGCAGCAACTTTCAACACGGCGAGAATACGTTCCGATACTTCCTCTTTCTGACCGTTTCCGAGTACCTGCGTGAGTAAACCCTGTTGCGCATAGTAATCGGCCACAGGCGCTGTTTTTTCTTCGTATACGCGCATGCGGTTACGCAGCACTTCCACCGTATCGTCGCTGCGGTTTTCCTGCCTGGCACGTAAGGCTATGCGTCCGATAATCTTTTTCGGGTCCACGTCAATCTGAATCGCGATATCCAGTGGTCGACCGAGCTTTTCAGAAATTTCATCCAGTGATTGTGCTTGCTCAATCGTGCGTGGATAGCCATCAAGAATAAAGCCGTCCGCAACGTCATCCCGGCCCAACCGTTCTTTGATCAGGTCGGACATGATGTCGTCAGGCACCAACTCACCTTTATCGGTAATTGCCTTGGCCATCTGACCCAATTTGCTACCACTTTTTACCGCATTGCGCAGTAATACACCGGTTGAAATATGTGGCAATCCCAGCCGTTCAACCAGGATCGCTGCCTGGGTTCCCTTACCGGAACCTGGCGCACCCAACAAAACAATTCGCATGGAAGGGTTCCCGTCCTCTAGAATAGCCGCTAACGCTAACCGCTCATACCCGTCAAGTCAATGCAGTTTGACCCCTAATTGAAGGAAAATTATGTCTCGTAAAAATCTCCTATACGCCCAATCCGGTGGTGTCACGCCGGTCATCAATGCAACAGCCTGTGGGTTGATAGAAACTGCACGTAAAAACAGCAATGATTTGGGTAAGGTTTATGCTGGAAAAGATGGAATCCTGGGCGTCCTGCATGAGCATCTGATTGACACCAGCCTGGAAACCAGGCGTGATATCGCTGCACTGCGTCATACCCCCGGGGGCGCGTTTGGTTCCTGTCGTTTCAAACTCAAGGGGATTGATCAAAGCCGCGCTGAATACGTGCGTTTGATTGAGGTCTTCAGGGCGCATGACATTGGCTATTTTTTTTATAATGGCGGTGGTGATTCAGCGGACACTGCCTACAAGGTGTCGCAGATTGGCTCCAAGCTTGGTTTTCCGGTCAAGTGTATCGGTATACCCAAGACCATTGATAACGATTTGCCGATTACGGATAACTGCCCCGGTTTTGGTTCGGTCGCCAAGTACGTCGCTGTCTCAATCATGGAGGCCAGCCTCGATGTTGTATCAATGGCATCCAGTTCTACCAGGGTCTTTGTGCTCGAGGTGATGGGTCGCCACGCCGGCTGGATCGCGGCCGCCGGTGGCCTGGCGCAACGTCAGAAGGGTGATCCGCCCCATCTTATCCTGTTCCCTGAAATTCCATTGAATAAGGAAGCCATGATCAAAAAGGTGGACAAGACGGTCAGTAAGTACGGCTATTGCTCACTCGTGGTCTCCGAAGGGGTTCGTTATGAAAACGGTCAGTTCCTGGCGGATTCCGGGCGGCGTGACGCCTTCGGTCATGCACAGTTGGGCGGTGTGGCGCCGGTGGTCGCCAACCTGATCACCCAGGCACTGGGTTATAAACACCACTGGGCTGTATCTGACTACCTGCAACGCTCTGCCCGTCACATGGCTTCAAAAACTGATGTCGAGCAGGCCTATGCCATGGGTAAAGCTGCGGTGGAACTGGCGCTGAAGGGCAAGACGGGCGTCATGCCCGTGGTGGTCAGAATTGCGGATGAACCTTACCACTGGGAAGTGGGTGAGGCGGATCTTGGCAAAGTGGCTAATCGTGAGAAAATGATGCCGAGAAGGTTTATCTCAAAGGATGGATTTGGTATTACCGCGGCGGCGAGGCGCTACCTGGAACCATTGATACGTGGTGAGGATTATCCGCCGTTTGACCGTCACGGCTTGCCGCTTTACGTGCGTCTGAAAAACCGTCTGGTCACCCAAAAACTACCCGCATTTAAATGTTGAACCGTGAGACATTCACTTTTATTTGTTGCCGTCACGGTCGAGGGAAAAGGTCTGGCAGCTTCGCGATGTTTTACCACGAATCCTGCCGTTCCCGCTGACGCGATGGTCGCTGAAGTGAACCTGGACATGGCCGCTGCATGACTTTACCAATGTGATCGTGTTTGGCGCGGAGCATTTCAACCTGGGTGATTCGGTGGCTGTAGCTGCCCGTACAATGGGTGTCAAGCTGACGGACTTTCGCATGCTAAAAATGGACGGGAATTTAACTGATGCTGCTGTTTGACAAGGGAATTGTGCTACCATAGCGCGATTTTAACGGGCCGTTTTGGTCAAATTTTTTGAGGGAGATACAAATGGATAGTGGAATCGCATTATGGTTGGCGATGGGCGCGGCCCTGCTGGCCGTGCTTTACGGGATTTTCAGCGCGCGCTGGATTGTTGCGCAACCAGCGGGTAATGAAAAAATGCAGGGCATTTCCGCGGCAATAACGGAAGGTGCCAATGCCTATATGAATCGTCAGTACACCACCATTGGTATGGTGGGTGTCGTACTTTTCCTGATCGTTGGATTCTTCATTAGCTGGGCAACCGCGATCGGTTATGCGATCGGCGCCATATTTTCCGCCCTGGCTGGTTATATCGGCATGTATGTTTCGGTGCGTGCCAATGTGCGCACTGCTGAGGCGGCCCGCTCGGGTGTTGCACCGGCCTTGAAGATAGCCTTCCGTGGCGGCGCCATCACCGGCCTGCTGGTGGTTGGTCTTGGCTTGCTGGGCACCGCAGGCTACTACGCCATCCTGTTGCACCATGGCAGCAGCACCGCAGAAGCCATCCACGCCCTGATCGGTCTGGCCTTTGGCAGTTCATTGATTTCGATCTTCGCACGTCTGGGTGGCGGTATCTTCACCAAAGGTGCAGACGTTGGCGCCGATCTCGTGGGTAAGGTCGAGGCCGGTATTCCGGAAGACGATCCACGCAACCCGGGTGTGATCGCCGACAATGTCGGGGACAACGTGGGTGATTGCGCCGGTATGGCTGCGGATCTTTTTGAAACCTATTCCGTCACGTTGATCGCCACCATGCTGCTCGGCAGCCTGACGGCAGAAACACTGGGCATCAATGCGGTCTTATACCCAATGGTGTTGGGTGCTTTGTCCATCATCGCCTCGGTGATCGGTACTTACTTTGTCAGGACCAGCAAGGGCGGTTCCATCATGGGCGCTCTCTACAAAGGCGTGATCGTTTCGGGCATCCTTGCGGCCATCATGTTTTACCCGGTGTCCATGTCGATGATGGGTGCTGAGGGTATAAACCTCTATTTTGCTGCGTTGATCGGTCTGGTGTTAACTGCGGCCATGGTTTTTATCACTGAGTATTACACCGGTACCGAATACAAGCCGGTTAAGACCATCGCGGCGGCATCGACCACCGGTGACGCCACCAACATCATCGCCGGCCTGGGAATTTCCATGAAGTCGACAGCCTTGCCGGTGCTGGCGGTGTGTGCGTCCATCTGGGGCGCCCACCTTTTTGCGGGCCTCTATGGTATCGCGATCGCAGCCACCGCCATGTTGTCCATGACGGGTATGATCGTCGCCCTTGACGCCTTTGGTCCGATTACCGACAACGCAGGCGGTATTGCCGAGATGGCTGAATTACCTGAAGACGTGCGTAAAACAACAGATGCGCTGGATGCGGTCGGCAATACCACCAAGGCCGTGACCAAGGGTTACGCGATTGGTTCAGCCGGTCTTGCCGCGCTCGTGTTGTTTGCCGATTACACCCACACGCTGGAAAAAGCAGGTCACATCGGTATCACCTTTGACCTGTCAAACCATCTGGTCATTATCGGTCTGTTTATCGGTGGTATGGTGCCGTTCCTGTTCGGTTCAATGGCCATGGAAGCAGTTGGCCGCGCTGCCGCATCGGTGGTTGAAGAGGTGCGACGTCAGTTCCGCGAAATCGATGGCATCATGGAAGGCACCGGCAAGCCGGATTATTCCCGTGCCGTGGATCTTTTAACCAGGGCGGCGATTAAGGAAATGGTCGTACCGTCCCTGTTACCCCTTCTGGTGCCGATCGTTGTCGGTTTGCTTTTAGGCCCCCAGGCACTGGGAGGCTTGTTGGTCGGCACTATTGTCACCGGTTTGTTCGTGGCCATTTCCATGACCACCGGTGGTGGGGCATGGGATAACGCCAAGAAGTACATCGAAGACGGTAATCTCGGTGGCAAGGGGACCCCCACGCATGCAGCTGCAGTTACCGGCGACACTGTGGGCGACCCGTACAAGGATACGGCAGGTCCGGCGATTAACCCTTTGATCAAGATTATCAACATTGTGGCGTTGTTGATCGTCGTTTTACTGTAACAACTAAAAACCCGGTAAACGTTCCGGGAACTCTAAGATAAAAGACGCCGACTCCTGAAAATTGAGTCGGCGTTTTTTGTAACATGGGCAATATCCTCATGCATGCGTCGTGAATACGTCCATGCAGCTCAGGTCGCGGTTGGTGCAATGTCGGGTAAAATTCTCACCTGGCCGGAACACCCAGCCTGGATACCGGTCTATGACAGTTCATGGGAAGCGTTTACAAATACAACAACAATCCGGTGCGCCAAGCAATGGCCCCGTATTGAACGAATATTTCCGGAATCACGGTCGAGTGCAAGTACAATGATGAAAAATCTAATGACAAAATGGCTGGCAGCCATGGTTTTGATACAGCCTTTGCTGGCGTTTGCCTTGCAGTTTGACGAAATCAAGGACTTTGGCGAGGTTTTCAATATCAGTGCCGAGGCCAGTAATCGCAGCCAGGTCACTGTCCAATGGGACATTGCGGATGGTTATTACCTTTACAACAACAAATTCCTGAGTTTCAAAACAGATACCCCCGGGGTGACACTCGGACCACCTGAAATTCCCGATGGTGAGCGTGGGTTTGATGAATTGCTGGAAGCGCAAGTCATAAAATTCCACCACCGTCTGAAAGTTAAGCTGCCACTGGAGACGATACCTGCCGGTACCCGCCTCGTCAGCCTGAGGGTACGTTCACAGGGCTGCCTGGAAAATGTTTTGTGCTACCCGCCGACAGAACAATTGCTGGCGGTCAGTTTGCCGGATGCACCTGTCACGGTTGTGGTGACACCCGATTCATCCGAGCCGCTTGCAGATTTAATCACCGCTTCCAATAGCGGGCCGGGGCAGGTTTCGAATGCGTCGGCGGCATTGGCACCGGAAGATGCATTTACCTTTGAGGCAATAGGCCTGTCCGCCGATAGTATACTGGCGCGTTTCACGTCTCAGCCCGGGTATTACCTGTACCGCGACAAGTTCAACATCAGGGTAACCGGTGACAGTGGTTTTCAGGTCAGCGCAGTGGAATTGCCCAAAGGTGTCCTGCACACGGACCCCGAGTTTGGCCCGGTAGAAGTGTATTACGACCAGATCGAAGTACCGGTCAGGGTTGACCGGCCCGCAGGGACCCAACAGTTAATAACGTTGACAGCGGATTACCAGGGTTGCCGTGACGGCGATATCTGTTATCCACCGCAAACATCGTCGGTCAAACTGCTGCTGAGTGCAAGTAGTGTGGCCGGCGGGCAGTTAAGGAAAAAAGCGGCAACGGGCAAAGCCGCTGTGGTTGGCGGGTTGACGGCAGGTGGGGTGTCGGAACAGGACAGGCTGGCGAGCATGCTGATCAGCAATCCATTGGGTGCATTGCTGGCCTTTTTTGTTGCCGGTATCCTGTTGGCGTTCACCCCCTGTGTATTTCCGATGATTCCGATTTTGTCCGGCATAATTGCAGGACAGGGTGAACGTATGACCACATACCGGGCTTTTTGGTTGTCGCTGGTCTACGTGTTGGCAATGGCGGTCACCTATACCGTTGCCGGTGTTTTAGCCGGCTTGTTTGGCAAGAATTTACAGGCAGTTTTCCAGAATCCGTGGATTATTGGATTCTTTATTGCAATATTTGTCGCCCTGGCGATGTCCATGTTTGGCTTTTTCGAATTACAGCTTCCGTCCAGACTGCAAACCAGGCTGACCCGGGCCAGTAACGAGCAACGTGGTGGCAGCCTGACCGGTGTTGCCATTATGGGGTTCCTGTCAGCCCTGATCGTTGGTCCCTGTGTTGCACCACCGCTGGCTGCTGCTTTGATTGTCATCGGCGCTTCGGGCAGTGCAGCACTCGGCGGTGCGGCGTTGTTCTCCCTGGCCATGGGAATGGGCGTTCCGTTGATTCTGTTCGGTGTGTCGGCCGGCAAATTGGTACCGCGTGCCGGCGCCTGGATGGATGCGGTCAAGGCACTATTCGGGATCGGTCTGCTGGCACTGGCGGTGTGGATGCTCGAACGCATCGTACGGGGACCGGTTATCCTGTTGTTGTGGGGTATGCTCGCCATTGCAAGCGGTGTCTACATGGGAGCACTGGAGCGTGTTGCTGCAGGGGCGTCCGGCTGGCATCGTTTATGGAAATCCCTGGGCCTGGTATTAGTGCTTATCGGCGCGCTCGAAGTGATCGGGGCGATGACCGGTGGTGATGACTGGATGAAACCTCTCAAGGGTTTGCAGTCTTCCATGGGTGTGTCAGCGCCCGAACGTGTCGCCTTTCGCAGGGTCAAGTCACTGGCAGATCTTGAGACCGCCGTGGCGCAGGCCAGCCAGGCCGGTCAACCGGCCATGCTGGATTTTTATGCAGACTGGTGCGTTGAATGTCTGCGCATGGAGCGCAATACCTTTGTAGCGCCGGCTGTCCAGGCACTTTTTCAGCAACTGCAACCCCTGCAGGCCGATGTCACGGCCAATGATGCCATTGACAAGGAACTGCTGTCCAAATATGGCATTATCGGCCCGCCGGCCATCCTGTTTTTTGACCGGCATGGCAAGGAACTGCGTAATTATCGATTGGTCGGGTACTTTGAACCGAAAACATTTGCAGATCATTTAGGGAAGATTCTGGACACGCCCTGATGTTTCGTATTGCAGTTGTGGTGATCGCTTTGCTGGCAATGGCCGCGGGTGTGTACCTGTCTGCACGGCACTATACACCTGAACCTGTTACTGCCGGAACAAAACAGCTCGTTGTGGGTGAGTTGCGCCCCGATTTTCGCCTTGGCAGCACCACGGGCAGCTTTATCAGTGCTGCAGATTTTCCCGGAAAAGTATTGTTGATTAATTTTTGGGCTACCTGGTGTGCGCCCTGTCGTAAAGAAATGCCAATGTTGATGGCTCTGCAGGAACAAAATGCCGCAGCCGGGTTGCAGATCATCGGGATCGCGCTGGATGATATGCAGAATGTGCGTGATTTCATTCTGGAACTGGGCATCGAGTACCCCATACTGGTGGGTGAGGGCGATGTAATGCAAACCAACCATGATTATGGCAATTTGACTGGTACGCTGCCGTATTCGGTGCTGGTCGACCGGGATGGCATCATCCGCTGGCAATATACCGGTGAAATCAGACGTGGTGAGATTACACAATTGCTTAAGGAATATCTTTAACCTGCGTATTTAACCGGTCGGAACCGAGTCACAATATGCCGCTAACTTCTTCAATACGGTAGCGAACGGTAGACAAAAGCCGCGTTTTGCTGCAGACTTGGCGCCCCCCCTCAGGAATGCCTGTTTGTGACAAGAATCAGTGTACTCAATGGCCCTAATTTAAACCTTCTCGGTCAACGGGAACCGGACCAGTATGGTCAGCGCAGCCTGCAGGACATCATGCAGGAGCTTCAGCAGTTTGCCGAAAGTTGTGGTGTTGAGTTGCAACATTTACAAACCAACTCTGAAGGGAGCATGGTGGATGCCATTCAAGCGGCCGGCGGTTCTGCAGGCGGGGCAAAGGTGGATTACATCATCATTAACCCGGCAGGGTATACCCACACCAGCGTGTCGATACGGGATGCCTTGCTGGCTGTAGACATTCCTTTTGTGGAAGTTCATCTCTCTGCCGTCAGCTCACGTGAACCCTTCCGGCAGGTCAGTTATTTTTCTGATATTGCCATGGGTGTTATCAGTGGCTTCCGCGGTGAAAGTTACTTGCTGGCACTACAGGCTATATTGAATCGAGTAGAACCCTGAATCGGGAGTGACAATCGTGGACATCCGCAAAATCAAGAAACTCATCGAACTGTTGGAATCATCAGACCTGACCGAGATTGAAATCGTGGAGGGCGAAGAATCCGTTCGGCTTTTGCGCGGTGGCCAGTCGCCGACAATACCAACAGGTATGGCCCCGCCTTTTTTTGCATCGGCCCCGGCAGCGCCTGTGGAAAGCGCTGTTGAGCCAGCAACACTGCCCCAGACCACGGATGAAAACGAGGAGCTGTTGCCAGACGGTGAGTTGGTGCTCGCACCCATGGTAGGTACGTTTTATACCGCCTCAAGTCCGGATGCTCAGCCGTTTGTAAATCTGGGCCAGAGTGTGGGCGTTGGTGACACCCTGTGCATTATCGAAGCAATGAAGATGTTCAACCAGATTGAGGCGGATATTGCCGGAACGGTGGTGGCAATATTGGCAGAGAACGGCCAACCGGTCGAATACGATCAGCCTTTATTTGTGATTCGTTGAGCATAGAGCATAAAACATAGAAGACCAGCATGCCCGTACTTGAAAAAATCGTCATTGCCAACCGGGGTGAAATAGCACTGAGAATATTACGTGCCTGTCATGCAATGGGTATCAAGGTGGTGGCATTGCATTCCACGGTTGACCGTAACCTCAAACATGTTGCGTTGGCCGATGAAGCGGTGTGTATCGGGCCTGCAGCAAGTGTTGACAGCTATCTCAATATTCCGGCCATCATTGCTGCAACTGAAGTCACCGATGCGCAAGCTGTACACCCGGGTTATGGTTTCCTGGCAGAAAACGCGGATTTTGCCGAGCGTGTTGAACAAAGCGGGTTTATTTTTATTGGCCCACGCCCGGAAACCATCCGTCTCATGGGTGACAAGGTTTCCGCCATCAAGGCCATGCAGGATGCCGGTGTGCCCTGTGTTCCGGGCTCTGGCGGTCCGCTGGGTAGTGATATCAATACAAGTCTTGCCGTTGCCCGCCGCATTGGTTATCCCGTCATCATCAAAGCCGCTGCAGGTGGCGGTGGCAGGGGTATGCGGGTGGTGCGTACCGAAGCCCACCTGTCAACTGCGTTGCAACTAACCCAACAGGAAGCCCGAACAACTTTCGGCGATGGCACCATCTACATGGAAAAATACCTGGAAAACCCCCGCCATATTGAAGTACAGGTACTGTCTGATGAGCATGGTAATGCCGTGCACCTGGGAGAAAGAGACTGTTCAACCCAGCGTCGTCACCAAAAAGTTTTGGAAGAGGCGCCCGCGCCTGGAATTACACCGCAACAACGTAGTGAAATTGGTTCTGTGTGTGTGGCTGCCTGTAAGCGCATTGATTATCGCGGTGTCGGTACATTTGAGTTCCTGTATCAAAATGGTCAATTTTATTTTATTGAAATGAATACCCGCATACAGGTCGAGCATCCGGTAACAGAAGCAATCACGGGTGTTGATCTGGTTGCCGAGCAAATTAGGATTGCAGCCGGAGAAAGACTATCGATCAACCAGGCGGATATTTTCATACGCGGCCACGCGATAGAATGTCGTATCAATGCTGAAGACGCGGAGTCATTTATGCCTTGTCCGGGTACAATCGAGGGGTTTCACGCACCCGGCGGACCGGGCATACGTGTCGATTCGCATATTTACGATTCGTACACGGTACCATCCAATTACGATTCCATGATTGGAAAGGTAATCGCTCACGGCTCAAACAGGTCAAATGCCATCGCCCGCATGAGGGATGCACTGGATGAGATGATACTCAATGGTATCAAGACCAATATCCCCCTGCACAAGTGGCTACTGGCCGACCAGGGCTTTCTGCGGGGCGGTTTTAACATTCACTACCTCGAAAAACGTCTTGCCGACCGAGCTGAAAAATAATATCAAATCCTGGCTGGAACTTAGCGTATGCGTGGCCCGACAACATGCACCGCTGGTTGAAAACCTGTTGCAAAACGAGCCCGTTCTGGCCATCACCCTGAGTGACCCGGCGGATGAACCCGTGCTTGAGCCCGCAGTGGGTGAAACGCCACTGTGGTCAACCGTTTGCGTGACAGCTCTGTTCCCCGGTGATACACCGCCGGAACCGCTTGGCAAGTTGCTTAGGCTGTTACCCGGTGTGGACAGGCCCGCGCAGGTCAGTGTTCGTAAAGTAGCAGACCAGCAATGGGAGCGGGTCTGGTTGAAACGGTTCAAACCCATGCAGTTCGGTGATAATTTGTGTATCGTACCGGGCGATATGACGAGCCCGGACGGGGCCAGGTATGTTGTCAGGCTCGACCCGGGTCTGGCGTTTGGGACCGGCACGCACCCAACCACACGTCTTTGCCTTGAGTGGCTGGACGGTCATGATTTTGAGGGTCAGACCGTTGTCGATTATGGTTGTGGTTCCGGTGTTCTGGGTATTGCAGCAGCCATCAAGGGTGCTGCCCGGGTGTTGTGTGTCGATCACGATCCGCAGGCGCTCACCGCGACCCGCGACAATGCCGGGCGTAACGGTGTCAGGGAACGCATCATTACCCTCACCCGGGAGGAATATCAGTGTACCGGGGCAGATGTTGTGCTGGCTAATATTCTGGCCGGGCCATTGATAGAACTCGCACCGGTATTGCTGGACTCGTTGAGGCCAGGTGGATTATTGGTTATATCGGGAATCCTGGAACAACAGGTGGAAGAAGTTATTAGCGCCTACACGCCGCAACTGGAACGGGCTCAGCGTACTTGCGAAGAAGGCTGGATGTGTCTGACAGGCCGTCTGCTTGACGCATGAGATGAGCCAATGAAGGTGAAGCGACGTTTTACCCAACAGCTGTCCGATCTTTTCGCCTATGTATTGCTGCCCGGTTTTGCAGTAGGTGTGCCGGCCGTCTTTTCCAGGTGGGTTCTGAATAAGGTTTCACACTGGCGGTGGTTGATGGCCGAGCCCGCCGGGGCCGCATACCGGGGCGCACGATCTTATGTCAGGATTACGGATGAGGTGGCCTGGAAATCGCGCTGGAAACAGATGGAACTGCTGGATGTGCGCGATCTGTACATGATGATGTGTGGCCGGAGCCGCGTGGTGCTGGCCGAAATAGAATGCAGCGCCCCTCTTGAAATAGCAAAAGACAGGGTCATGATCGGCATGCACTGGGGGCCGTCCATTTCAATACTTAAACTGCTGCAAACGGCAGGTCTAAACCCGGCCCTGCCGTACCGCCCGCCCGAGAGGTTGTTGTTACGCCAAAGACCGTTCTTCTACCTCTTCAGTCTCATCGCGACACGTTACATGACGAAAACCATGCGTGAGAGGGCGATACCCATTGGTGGCGCCGGCACAAGACTGCGTGCCACGCTGGATCAACCGGGCAGTGTATTTGTAGTAATGGATGCACCGCCCATGGAAGGCCGGCCAACACTGAGCAGTAAGGCACTGGGCAGGAGTGCCTGTTTTAATGCGGGGTTTCCGGAGATCCTTGCGGCGCAGGGCAAGGAATATGCTTTTTATGCCATGAACCTGTGCACAGATGATTCACTCAGAAAAAAACTCGAACTCAAGGGACCGTATCGCTCAGACAGTGCTGAGGCGTTTCTGTCAAAGTATGCCAGGCACCTGGAGCAACACCTGCTTGCCGACTCGGCCCAGTGGCGGATCTGGCACGTGGCAGGGCAGTTATTCAAACAGGAAAACTGAATGGCAAAGTTGTATTTTTATTATTCAGCAATGAATGCGGGCAAGACCACAGTACTGTTGCAATCTGCTCACAATTATCGTGAACGTGGTATGACGCCCCTGCTGTTCACACCAAAACTCGATGACCGTTTTGGTGAAGGTGTGATCAAGTCGAGGATCGGGCTACAGGCAAGGGCAACGATTTTTTCTGCTGACGATGATCTCTACGAGCATTGCCGGGTCGAGCTGGAAGCGCGCAATATCCACTGCGTGCTGGTGGACGAGGCGCAGTTCCTGAACCGTGACCAGGTTTACCAGTTGACGGAAATTGTCGACCGTCTTAGCATCCCTGTCCTGTGTTTTGGTTTACGCACCGATTTCCAGGGTGAATTATTCCCTGGCAGCACCTACTTGCTTGCATGGGCGGACGTACTCGAAGAAATCAGGACGATTTGTCATACCGGTCGCAAGGCCACCATGGTCGTGCGTATCGACAAAGAGGGCTATGCCTTGCGGGAAGGCGCACAGGTCGACATCGGTGGCAATGAGCGGTACGTGTCGGTTAGCCGGGCAGAATTCAAGAACGTGTTTGTTGGTGGCAAACGGATCCGGTTTATCGAGCCGGTTGAAGGTGATACAGGAACTCCGGACAGCTCTGGTGATGATAAGAAGGCAGATGGCCTGCTATAGTCATGTAATGACAGGAGAACGATAATGCGCTGGTTATTGTTTTTATTGATTGTTTTCGCTGTGCTTTGGTATATCCGGGGGGTTGAAGAAACTCAGCCACCGCCCATTGAAGAGGGCATCATCGGCGGACCGGTGAAGGCCCTGCACAAAGCACAGGGTTTTGAAAAAAGCTATTTGGACGCCACCGATGCACATAAAAAGAAAATGGAAGAACAGCTTGAAAAAGACAATGGTGGGTAAGCTGCATATCTC
>CAZYVH010000043.1:0-4883 GCA_964650905.1 uncultured Wenzhouxiangellaceae bacterium
ACATTATTTTCAGCCATATAGTCACGCATGGTCTGTGTAAGCCCACGCCTTTCACCCACCGGTACCAGTCGCTCCAGCAATCCATACATATATTCACTGAGGAAGCGGTCTTTGCGAAACCCCACCCAGGTTGTGAGACCCGGAAACAAAGAGCCAGTGTTGATGGCTGTCAGATCGTGGTCCTGCTTTTTGTCGTAGGCCATGCAGGCCAGAATCCCGATACCCATGCCCTTGCGTACATAGGTCTTGATGGTATCAGGGTCCTGGGTCGTAAACACCACGTTGGGATCAACACCGGCATCATCGAATACCTTTCCCAGGGAAGATTCTTCATTGAATGAATAGGTGTATGAAATAATCGGGTAACGCACGATGTCAGTCAGTCGAGGACGCTCAATGCCGGTCAGGGGATGGTCGCCGGGCACAAGGATGACGCGTTCCCAACTATACATGGGAATGGTTACCAACTCTCCGGGAAAGTCACTTTGCCCGGATGCGATGGCAAAATCCGCCTCCCCGTTTAACACCTGCTCAACGATTTGTTCAGAGGTGCCCTGGTGCAGACGCAGGGAAACATCAGGGTACTGACGCTGAAACATCTCCAGCATGTCAGGTAATACGTAACGCGCCTGTGTGGGTGTGGTAGAAATGATCATTTCACCGGGCTTTTCGCCTGCCAGTTGGCTGGACATCGCCTTGATATTCTCAGTCTCTGCAAGAATTTGCCGGGCGCGCCTTAGCACCTGCCACCCGGCATGCGTCAACTCGGCCAGGCTTTTTCCTTTACGTACAAACAACTGCAAACCCAACTCATCTTCCAACATGCGGATTTGCTTACTGATACCGGACTGGGAAGTGAACAACACCGCCGCAGCAGATGTAATGTTCAGGCCATTGTCCACGATGGCAGTCAGGTAACGCAGTTGTCGTAGTTTCATCAGTTTTTCCGTATTTTCCCGGTGATCTGTTGCGCTATTAAAAATTTATTGGGCTAAAAAAAACCACCCGCTTTTTGAGCGGGTGGTTGTGCAATACAATCGTTCAAAGAAAGATCAGCAGACCACACGCCCCGGGGGCGGCAGACACATGCAGATACATTCCATTACTTTATTGTGGGTCATTTCAATTAACACTTTGATGGTTAAGCCCAGAATAGATGCTCAAAAAGCAACATTCAAGTAATTATTCCGCATCCCTTATAACTTTTAGGCCTATGCGGGAAATATTTACGGACAGGCTCTGGGTGTAGTGTCAACACTAAAAGCCTTTAATATTCAATCGATTTTCAGCTTACGTAACACCTCGTCGACCAGTTCCTCGGCGGCACGATTGCCTGCTTCAAGGTGAATGTCTGCCCGCTCGGGTGGTTCATAGGCGGAACTGATACCGGTAAAGTTCGGTATTTCCCCCTTGCGTGCCCTAAGGTACAGACCCTTTCGGTCACGTGCTTCACAAATCTCCAGCGGTGTATCAACAAATACTTCGACAAACCTGATATCACCGGCAATTTCCCTGGCTAAACGCCGCTCATGCCGAAACGGTGAAATTAACGACGTCAACACGATCAGACCAGAATCAGCCAGGACGCGGGCAACTTCAGCGACCCGACGAATGTTTTCCACACGATCAGCGTCGGTAAAGCCAAGATCCTTGTTCAGCGTGTGCCGGAAGTTGTCACCATCGAGCAGGTAGGTGTGTCGCTTATGGGCAACCAGTTTTTGTTCCAGGATATCAGCAATGGTTGATTTCCCTGCCGCGGGCAAACCGGTGAACCAGATGATAACGGGTTTCTGGTTTTTCATACGCGCGCGCAGCTCACGGTTGATTTCAAATGCCTGCCACGACAGATTCTGACCACGATGCAGACCAAAATCGATCATGCCCGCTGCAACCGTGTGATTACTGATACGGTCGATAAGGATGAATGCACCCGTCTCGCTATTTTCTGCATAATTGTCAAATGCGATGGCGTGTGCGGTGGCGAAATTACCTACCGCGATTTCGTTCAACTCAACCTTGGTCGCCGGCAGATGCTCACCGTTATTGATATTAATGACATATTTCAGGTCAGTTATCTGTGCCGAAGTGATTTGGGTACCAATCCTTAAAAGATAGCTGCGTTCCGGTAACATCGGGTCATCGTGCATCCAGATCAGGTGGGCCTGGAATTGATCGCTACGTTGCAGCGGCTCACCGGGCCTGTGCAATACGTCTCCCTGACTGATATCTATTTCGTCAGCCAGGGTCAGGGTCACAGCCTCGCCCGCGTATGCACTGCTCTGGTCACCATCCATGGTAACAATGTCTTTGACCTGGGTTCGTTTGGCCGACGCCGCCACCATTACTTCATCCCCCACCGAAACCTCACCGCTGACAAGGGTGCCGGCGTAGCCTCTGAAATCCAGGTTGGGACGGTTAACCCATTGCACCGGGAAGCGGAACGGTCCAAGCGCAGGATCGCCAGGTTCCAGGTTTTCAAGATACGGCAACAGCGCCTGACCATGGTACCAGGCCATACGATCACTATTGCAGGTGATATTATCGCCTCTTAAGGCCGATATCGGAATCGCGTAAACACTGGAAAATCCCAGATCTTCAGCAAACGTTTCAAAACTTGCACAAATGTCTTCAAACAGCTGTTGGGAATAACTCTTGAGGTCAATCTTGTTAACTGCGAGGACGATGTGTCTGACACCCACCAACGACAGGATATAGGCATGGCGGCGGGTTTGTGTGGACACGCCAAGACGGGCATCGATGAGCAAAACCGCAGCGCTGGCGGTCGATGCACCCGTTGCCATGTTGCGTGTGTACTGTTCATGACCGGGGGTGTCGGCTACGATAAATTTACGTTTTGAAGTGGAGAAAAACCGGTAAGCGACATCAATGGTGATACCCTGTTCCCGTTCTGCAGCGAGGCCATCAACCAACAATGAGAAATCGATCTCATCCCCGGTTGATGCCCTGCCTTTGCTGTCCTTTTCAAGTTCCTTCAACTGGTCGTCGTACAACATCTGCGAGTCGTACAGCAAACGACCGATCAGGGTACTTTTGCCATCATCCACACTGCCACAAGTGATGAACTTGAGCATGCTTTTTGAACTTTCCTGCTCGATAAAGCGTTGCAGGTCAAACACGGCCTGGGTGCCTGAGGACATCAGAAGTAGCCCTCCTTTTTCTTTTTTTCCATGGAAGCAGACTGATCGCTGTCTATCAACCTGCCCGAGCGTTCAGATGTATGACTCGAGCGCATTTCCAGCATGACTTCGGCTAAGGTGCTGGCCTCCGATTCAATGGCCGCCGTCAACGGGTAACAGCCCAGTGTGCGAAAGCGAATGGAACGAGTTTCTGCGTGTTCTTCCTCAGCGAGAGGGAAACGCTCGTCATCCAGCATGAACAGGTCGCCGTCGCGCTCTACCACAGGTCTTGGGGCAGCCAGGTACAAAGATGAAATCGGGATTTCCTCAAGATAGATATAGGTCCAGATATCGGTTTCGGTCCAGTTGGACAATGGAAAAACCCGCATGCTCTCACCCGGATTAATACGCGTGTTATACAGCGCCCACAGTTCCGGGCGTTGATTTTTCGGATTCCAGACATGGTTTTTTGAACGGTGGGAAAAAATACGCTCCTTGGCACGGGATTTTTCCTCGTCCCTGCGTGCCCCACCGATTGCTGCATCGTATTTACCGTGATCCAGCGCCTGTTTGAGCGCCTGGGTTTTCATGACATCGGTGTAACGTGAACTACCGTGGGTGAAGGGGTTGATGTTCTGCGCCAGACCTTCGGGGTTGGTGTGCACGACCAGTTCCAGACCAAGACGTTTAACCGTGGCATCGCGAAACTCAATCATCTCCCTGAATTTCCATGTTGTATCCACGTGCAGTAACGGAAATGGTGGTTTTGAAGGATAAAAAGCTTTCATGGCCAAGTGCAACAGCACCGACGAATCCTTGCCAACCGAATACAGCATGACCGGGTGTTCAAAATCGGCGGCCACCTGACGCAATATGCGGATGCTCTCTGCTTCCAGGCGATCCATGTGTATAGGAGAAGTGCTTGGCATAATAGGTTGCTTCCCTCGGACCATAGCTACAGCGATAGCTCTCGGTCCAGCCCGACGTTCAGACGCACCTGTCCGGCGTCGGTATCCGGGATACTGGTGCAATATACAGGTCAATCAAAAAGCGCTATTGTCACGTCAAACGACGGGAGTAACAACACTTGATTAGTAATATTTCGAGCTAAGGTAAGTACCCTGTGTGCTTTGGCAGCTCCCTTCGGGCGAGCCGTTATTCGGTTCTAAGCGCTGTGTGACGGGCAAGGACTTCGAAGTCGACATCGTGGTGCAGGATTACAAGATCATTTCTGATGGCGACTGCGGCGATCAGGCAATCGATAAGTTTTCTGACGGTCTCCCCACTCGCACGACATTGGCGATACAGGATTGCCGCATGATCATAGTCAACTGGTCTTGTATGAAAAACTGCACCTCGTGCCAAAAGTCGTTTTAGCTGAATAAGATTCTGTTCATTACGTGCGCCGGCCAATACCTCCATGCGGATAGGATCAGCCACTGCGATGTCATAGGCGAGTACTTCCTCAACCCGTTCACAAACAGGTGATGTCGAATCACGTAGAAACTCAATCCAGGCCGAAGTATCGATGAGAATCATGCAGAACGGTTGCTCCGCATCTCCTCAAGGTCACCATCCCAGCCAGATCCACGCAACTGTCGTGCTTCATCAAGGCTTAAAGGTTCTGAGGCCAGGGATTGCAAGGCGAAGTTGACGGCTTCCCTTTTGGTGGAAAATTGGTATCTGCGCATCACTGCAGCGCAAGCTTTTTCGTCGATATCTATGTTTGTGCGTGACATACACCAA
>CAZYVH010000043.1:4983-7004 GCA_964650905.1 uncultured Wenzhouxiangellaceae bacterium
ATAAACAGGTTTCGATCTTTCTGGAAGACTCGCCAGGCAGGCTGTCTGGAATTGCCACGGCGTTTGGAGACCCGGGCATGAACCTGAAAGCATTGTGCCTGGCCGGTCCTTCGGTTCCTGGCGTGCTTGGCACCTTTATATTAATAACGTATGATAGTAATAATATTAACTAATGATATTAATAAACACCAAGTACGAAACTATATGAAGTGAGACAATAATGGATAAGGTATCAGCTCAACTCGCCAAAAATGTAGCTGAAATCCAGTTTGAGGATTTACCGGTTGCGGCCATTGAAAGTGCCCGGCGGGCAACACTGGACACCATTGCTTGTACACTTGCCGGATCCAGCCTTGAAAGTGTAAAACCAGTTGTGGAACTTGCCACCGGATGGGGAGGGAAAAGCGAGTCCAGGATCATAGGCTTTTCACGTAAATTGCCAGCACCATTGGCTGCCTGGTGTAATGGGATGATGGCCCGGGTTTTAGAAATTGATGACTGTACGGACTTTCGCCCCATACACCCCTCGGCATCAGCAGTACCAGCACTACTATCGATTGCAGAGGCCAGGGGAGGTATATCGGGAAAGGAGTTTTTGACGGCCATTGCCATCGCCCAGGACCTGATCATCAGGATGGGCCTGGCCGTGCGTGTCGATGCCATGGCGTCGGGTCGCTATAATTTGTTCAAAATATTTGCCCCGGCAGCAGCAGTGGCACGGGGACTCAAACTCAGCGTAGAACAAACCCATAATGCCCTTGGTATGGCCTATGCGTATGCTTGTGGTGAAGGACAATCAGCCCCTGAAGGTGCATCGTCGCTTCCACTGCAGCAAGGAATTGTTGCACAGTCTGCAATTGTAGCAACGCTTCTTGCTGAAAAAGGCAATACGGGTAGTAAAGATTTTCTGTTCGGTCGTGCCGGGTATTTTAATGCTTTTGAGCCCGACCCCGTGATTGAACCTCTTACAGATCGTCTTGGCACCCATTTTCTCGGTGAAGACATATCCATAAAGCCCTATGCGGCCTGCCGGTGTTGCCATGAAGCCATCGAACTTGCCCAGACCTTCTTCCGTGCGGCTCACAACCCGGTTCCCGTCGTAAGCGCACGTCTTTTCGTTGCACCGAATATCAAGGATTTCGTGGGCAATCAGATCGACAATGCCAGCAATCCGTTCTCCCCAACCGCCGCCCAGTTTTCTTTACCTTTTACGGTTGCAGCCACACTGACACGTGGTGATTTTTTTCTGCGTGAACTGCAACCCGATGTCATTGGTGATCCTGACATCCGTGCACTGGCAAATCGTGTGGAGGTGATTTCCGACCCGGAATTGTTAACGGACTTCGTACTCGGTCGCACAATACTGGAAGTTAAAGCCGAAGGCTGCAAGCCGGTTCGTCTGGAAACTGATCTGCCACCCGGTAACCCGTCCAAACCCATGAGCCTTGATGACTGCATGGGAAAAGCACAAAAATGTGCAACGTTTTCGATGAACCCACCAGAACCCACAAACCTTGCAAGGTTCTTCTCTCGTATCAGGCAACTCGAAGAACTGGATGACGTCGCCTGCCTGACCCAGGGTTTAATGTGATCCACGATGCACCGTTTTGTGTAAAAATCACCTAATCGCTGATATACCGAGAAGGTTACGTGCAATGATCAACTTCTGAATTTCCGATGTTCCATCCGGAATGGTCGCCATACGGGCATCGCGAAACATGCTTTCAATACCTGTCTCAACGGCCAGACCCATGGCGCCATGCACCTGGATGGCGTGGGACGTGATCCTCACCCCGGCCTCCGAGGCGTAATACTTCGCCATCGAACACGCCGTATCACACCTGATCCCCTGATCGACGCTGCAGGCGGCCCGGTATAGCAGCAAGCGCGCGCACTCCAGCTCGGTCGCCATTTTGGCAATGTGATCCTGTACCAGTTGGTGACCACCAATGGGTTTACCCCACTGTTCGCGAGTCTGGGCATAAGAAATTGATGCATCCAGCGCCGCCTGGGAAACACCG
>CAZYVH010000043.1:7104-22549 GCA_964650905.1 uncultured Wenzhouxiangellaceae bacterium
TTCGCGAGTCTGGGCATAAGAAATTGATGCATCCAGCGCCGCCTGGGAAACACCGACAGACAGGGCAGCGGCAAAACAACGTGCGATTTCAAGATCCCTCAAGGTATGGGCCAGGCCCATACCTTCATCTCCAAGTAGTTTACTTTCAGGAATCCAGACGTCGTCAAATATAAGCTCAGCGGAAGAAAAACCTTTGTGCCCGATGAGGGCTATCTCCCGTGTCTGATAAGCAGCGCGGTCAACAAGGAAACGGGTCAGTCCTTTTTTCCCTTCGTCCGTTCGGGCAACCAGCACACAAAAATCCGAAACACCGCCATTGGATATCCATAACTTCCTTCCATTGAGACGGTAGCCGTCCTTATCCTTACGCGCTGTGAGCCTTACCCTGGAAGGCTCCGAGCCGGCACCGGATTCGGATACGGCCTGGCAGGCGATCAAATCTCCTGAAACAGTACCATCCAGATAACGTTTCTTTTGTGCCTGCGTGCCATCCCGGAGCAACATTGCTGCAACCGATGCATTAATGAAAGCAGCGGCCGCAAGGCTGGGAAAGACCCTGAAGAGTTCCTCCACCATCAAAATGGTTGTAAAACAATCTAACCCGGGGCCACCTTCCTGCTCGGGCACACACCAGCCAAGAATGCCAAAGTCGGATATTTTGTGAAACAAGTCGTGCAGAACCTCCTTGGGAATCAATTGATCACGATATTTGCGGGCGGGTTCTGTCAGTTCTGCAACGGCAAATTTGCGTATGCTCTCGACGATCAGTTGCTGTTCTTCGTTCAGTGAAAAATCCATATATCCGTCTCAATCACGTTAAATTATTTTGCTCTCGAATCCCGGTCGTCAACGGATCTTCCCCCTGCTCAAGTACGTTACAACGGCCGGTCATAATCTTTCCAATAGGGTTGCCGGAGAACATTTTTCATCACCTTGCCTGTCGCATTTTTTGGCAGATTATCTATGAACACAATGGTTTTGGGCTTTTTATAAGCGGTCATGCGCTCAGCGCAATGTTGTTTTATTTCATTGGCAGTTACTAACTTATGGGGCCTCAGGACAATTGTCGCGCACACCGATTCACCGTAGACCTCATCAGGAATGCCAAACACCGCGACTTCTGAAACCGCCGGATGACTGCTGATGAACTCCTCGACTTCCTTTGCGTAGATGTTCTCCGCGCCACTGATGATCATGTCTTTCGCACGCCCCACGACAGTGAAATACCTACCCTCTTCAACCCTGGCAAGGTCGCCGGTATAGACCCACCCTTCACGGACCGCTTTATCACTCGCCTGCCGATTGTTCAAATAACCTATCATGGTATTGTCTGACTTACTGATAATTTCCCCGACATCGCCAACCGGTACATCATTACCGCTATCATCAACAATCCGGATTTCACAGTTAACCATCTCCCGCCCGGTGCACAAGGCCCTTTCCGCGTGATCCTCAGGTCTCAAGACCGCAACAAGACCGCTTTCGGTTTGCCCATAAAACTGGTAAAAGCCTGAGTGAAATATCGATCTGGCCCTGTTGTAAACCCGGGAGGAAATGGGTGATGCCCCGTAATATAATTTCTGCAGAGATGAGAGTTCAAATTTCTGTACATTTTCACTCTCAACTATCATGGCAAGCATAGTTGGAACCCACATGACCAGAGTGACACGATGTCGTTCAACCATGCCCAGTGTTTTTTCTGCATCAAAACTTCCCGACATGATAAATAGTGATGCACCCCTCATCAGTAGTGGCGCTACCACGGCAAATATTCCCGCGGCATGGAAAAACGGAAGATTAACCAGACCGATTTCGTTACATCCGATATCCCCTTCGATGATCACCGAGTGAAATGTGCCCATTAAAGAACGGTGGGAAAAAAGCACGCCTTTGGGGGTTCCGGTTGTACCGCTGGTGTACATCAATGCAACAGCCACACCTGAGGTCATTGCAACCTCAGGTTGCCTGTCCGATGAGCCAGACAAAAAGCTCTCGTAAGAACTCCAGCCAGGCCGGTCGGCGCCGGAAAGCTGCACACATATCGGCGCTGCTTTAAAGCGCTGGCAACACTTATCCACCCGATCAATCTGCTGTTCACCCACAAACAGGATTTTTGGTTCTGCGTCATTAACAATGTGTACCAGTTCATCGCCAAGATACGCAGGGTTTATGGTTTGAAATATGGCTCCGCATTTTGCCACCGCGAAAAACAGCACAATGTATTCCAGGCAATTGCCCGACATGATACCGATTCTGTCGCCGAGGCCAATACCCGTTTCCAGCAGGTTTTGGGCCACGTTGTTGGAGACTTGATCGAGCTTCCGATAGCTAAGGTTTCTGCCCTGATGGGTCAGTGCCCTTTTCTCCCCATAGCGCTTCGCGCCAAGTCTTGTGATGTCTCCAACAAACTGCATGAATAAGGGTTAAACAAGATTGCCGTCATTTCGGCAAAACTGTAATTGCTCAGTTGGTGTTTCAGATGGTATCAAAAGCTTTTCCTTTAAGCCGAACATTTCACCAGTCAGTAGCGGGCTTCATTACAGTATATTAATATCATATGTTATTATCAATACCATCATGTGTTATTAAAAAAGCAGACTTGTCAATGTCTCTTGCAGACACTGCCTGACTTTGCTTTTCAAATATGATTCGTTATTCTTCATTTCAATGTTGCATGGTTTTCAGAATTCGGAGAGGGTGTAAGGTGAAAGGAAAGTCCAGCGCAGTCGACTGGAAGTCACTGCCATTGAACGTCGATAATTCTCTTCTCTTCAGGATGGTGCGACTGACCAACTACATGTCACAGCACTATAAACACAAACCCATAAAACACTATGGTCTGTCTGCCAGAGATTGGCGCATCATGCTTGCCATAGCCGCTCACCAGGGCGCCTCAGCCGTGACCATCAGCAAGTTTACCGGTTACGATCAGATGTCCGTTGGTCGAACTGTCAGTAAATTGATTAAACAGAAAAGAGTGCGCCGGATGCATAACCCCGAGGACAAACGCGCAACATTTTTGTATTTGACCGATGAAGCATGGGGGGCCTATTCAACATTGGCGCAACTGATTCAGGATTTCGAGCAAGAGATTCTTTCCGTTCTCTCATCGTCTGAACGAAAATCACTGGACGAAATCTTCAGCAAGCTGACCCAGAGTATGCTTGATCATGCGCCCTGATCAGCAAAAGTTGTGACCACCACTACTTTTCAGCAATAGCCAAACCCACTGCCCGCATTGTGTTTTTGGCTCTCTTTTTGTCCCCTCTTCCAAATTTCAGTTTGGGAAACCTCATTTCCCCACCCGACATGCCGACCAGTCCCTCCATGTACTTCCACATCTGGTAGTTGTACAGCCCGGTTCGCCCGATCTGGCTTTGCATGGTGTTCAAAAAATACTTTCTCAGGGGATCCATTTTCCAGTACAAGACCATGGCCTCATCCATCCTGTCAGTCTGAATGAGATCAAACAAGCGCACCTCCCGGCGGTCTTCAGGGGTTTGAAATATCTGCCAGGGTGCTGACCCGGACCACTGCATGCCATAGTTACGGATAAAAACAGGCCAGGCTTCATCAAAGGGATGGCTAATTAAGACCCTGTCTCCGAACAATCGAAAACATTCATCCATCCATGCATATTCGATAACACCTATTTTCATGGCGACGACATTTTCTATATCGGCCATTTTATTGAGCAAGGAAGGTGGGAATGAACCGGCAAACGGAAAGTCGTACTTGTGGGACGGGAACAATTCCACTGCCAGATTTGTTGCCTGGCAAATAGCCATGGTGTAATCAAATACCTGTTCTGTGGTCCCGGCATGAAAATTGGGATGGTAACTCACCATAATGGAATCGCATCCCACATCTTCTGCAAATTTTGCCATCTCCATATTTTCTTCGAGTGTTGGATACCGAAGCGAAATTCCGACACCAATCTTTCCCTTTGCCTCATCCACACACCATTGTGTAAACCATTTGTCTTCTTCTTTGCTGGTCCCCGCGTCATTAACCGTTATCACAGAAAAAAAACCATGCCGGATGAGCTCTCTTACGTCGTGCCGGATTGCCGCTTCATCGAGCAACAATTCATCCGCTGTAAATGAAGGAAGAATGGTGGCTTCCAGCCCGCGGTAAAATCCTTTGGCCCATTCTTTTGCTTCTGCCTTTGTGTACTTCATGCGTTCAGCCCTTTGTTTGCCCGAGAAACACCCGTACCCTTTCTTTAATACCTTATAATAACATATGTTATTATATATACGCTCCAGTCTCCCCGGTCAGACAATTGCACGGTGGAAGATACGGTGATCTTAGATGTTGAGCTTGATGTCAACCAATGGCGGATCGTCGCGCAGGCAAATTTCTGTTTCCACAAGCGAACCACAAGCGGGACAGATAAATTGCCGGAAAACCGGATCGGCATCCACAAATCTTTGCGGATCACCAATCAGGGGGTTGGCATCGGACAATGGCAGGGTCTGGCAAACGCAGGCATCCTTGTAGTTGTCGTCTGAAGGTCCAAAATCAGCACTGCACCTGGCACAACAGTACCGATACCCAGTGCTGTTTTTGCGCAGATGAAGATTTTCAGTTACTTCCAAAACCAACGTCCCCTGCAACGTGTCTGCTTTCCTATGCGTGGCATTGATGCGTTCAGCACATACCTTTTCCCGCAGATTGCGGGTTGCCATCACATCAACTTCAGTGGTTCCGGGGTGCAGCACAACACCATAGATGTTTCGTGCTGCACTTGCAGATACCATCAGTGCGCTTACATCTTCAGCGACGCTGTCGGGGTCCCGTTTGATTGGATCATCGAAACCTCCGCCTCCCGACCAGGTGACAGAAAATACATCAGCTGCATTTTGTTGAAAATATTCCTGGCGCAGGGGAACCGCAATGGGTTCACCGCCAATTTCCATTGCCTCCTCGACAAGGGTTCCCTCCGAAAAACAGCTAAGTACATTGGTATTTTTCGAAAAGGTAATGATATTTGTTACTGCGGGGTAACCGCCCATCATACCCGCTGATGTCGGTACAGCATTACCCGATGACACGATGTTGTGAATGATCCCGCTCGTGTTGTGCGGGATGAACGCAACTTCTGCTGAAAGCCCGCCCCGGAATTTTCCAGCGCCACCAGAATCCGTGATTTCCCGGCGATATAAAACAAGTATTGGATATAGTTGCTCGCTATGTTCGACATTGGGTATCTTGCAAATAGGTGTTCGGGTTTGTCCCCCCGTGGAAATTCCATCTGCTTTCGTAAATGCCCCGATTGCACCGGCCAGTGGATCGATCAAGCCCATCGCATAAGGTTCCCCCCTTTGGTCAGTGCCATTAAACAAAACAGTCGGGAATTGGCTGGTACCGCCTGTGCACATGATATCATTGCGCATTTTTTGATCCGAATACACCATCTTGGCGAGGACGTTATAGGTCGGGTAAAGTGCTATTTCCATGGATTGCACGGGAGCCGTTGAAACGGATGCCGGGTGACGCGCGCAGGTGAAAGTACCTGGTGTAGGGTCAAAAGTTATGTGGCGCAATGCACCCCCGATTGCAAAAGATTGTTCCCAGCATAAAACCTGGTTGACCGCCACCATGATGGACCCGCGCCAGCCTGAATACGTGGCGTTCATTGCGCCGTCCTGAAGTGCGGTCCCGGCATTCTCGAAAGTCAGATGGTCAGCTTCCTTGCGTAACAACAAATGAGCGGCATAAACTTTTCTATCCCCCGGACGGCAACACTCAACATAGGTTCTTTCCCGCCACTCACCATCCGGTAAACGCTTTAATTTATCCAGAAAGGCTATTTCCCCATTTGAGAGTATTTTTTTCATCACACCCTTGACAACTTCAGGGCCATAACGATTGACCAGGTTCAGTATTCGCTCTTTTGCAGCCATGTTGCCTGCCAACTGTGCGCGAAAATCAAGGGCAACGATCTTGGGGCTTCTTGACGATCTCAGATAAATTTCTTCAACATCGCGTCTGATTACGTTTCCTTCGACTATTTTGATGGGTGGAATCAGAATGCCTTCATCAAAGGTCGATTCCGCCGATGGACAGAAACTGGCTGGTGTAATACCACCAATATCGTGTTGGTGGAGGCAATTGGTGACCCAGCAGAACAGTTCCCCTTCCCAGAAGATGGGACAAATGAGCATCACATCCATTTGATGGGCCGCCCCCACCCAGGGGTCGTTGGCAAGAAACATGTCACCGTCTGTAATCCCCGGATTGTCAGATCGGTTTTCAAGTATCCATTTGACCTGGGTGTCCGTTACCCCTGACATGTATTGCATATAGGGGCCAAAATACACAAATTCCGCATCCTCGGTGAGGATGGAAGGGTTCAGGTCGAAAGCATATATGGCAACCGGTGATCCGGAGATGCGTTGAATCGTAGCGCCGTGCTCTTCATTAATGTTCCAGAGATTGTGCCGAATGACTTCGTAACTTACCGGGTCAATGTCATCAGACCAGGTGTTGTGCAAGCGCAGCTTTGGAGAAATTTTCAGCTTTGCTCCGGGTATATACGGCTCTGTAATGCCATCAAAGGCAACGTCCTTTAACTCGCTGACTTTCGGCATTATCACAGGCATGCTCATGCGGAAGGCTGCTCCCTGGTATCCCGTGTGATTTCCACGTTACCGTATGCATCGACAAGGACCTGACGGCCCGGGTGAATGACAATGGATGTATCGTGTGTCTCGAGAATTGCGGGACCAAAGAGTGAATTTCCAGGATCCAGCATTTGTGCATCGTAAACTGGCGTGGCTACGTAATCTCCAGCGCACTCGCGATAAACGGGGCGACTTCCAATTAATGCACCAGGGGGAAGCTCAGTTAGCAGGTCTGGTGCAGGCGGCAGCGTTGGTTTTGGTGTTTCCAGTACAGCACGTAACCTGTAAGTTACAACCTCAAGTACCGCCTTGTCATAGGAAGAACCCGTTCCATATAGTTGCTCGTAGCGGGCATAAAAGTTGTTCCTCAGTTGTGTCATGTCACCCACCGTTAATTTAGCGTCTGGCAAAGAAACCTCCACCTCATTGATCTGGCCCTTATGACGCATGTCAACAGAACATCGATAACTGACTTCCCCATCCGCACTCGTCTCGTTCGCAAATCGTTTACAGGCTTGTTTTTTCAGCACGCTGAGATTCCGATTGAACAGCCCGGCATCAAAAGGCTCTGCGGCAATGTCAACGGTTTCGTACACATGCAGAATATTTGCAGCAGCAGCGCCAAACGCACACCACGTAGATGCCATTTTCCTTTGCGGCACGATGACCTTTTTGGCACCCGCCTCAAAAGCATAAACCCCCGCATGCATGGGACCGGCGCCACCGAATGCAAACACGACAAAATCACGTGGGTCTATACCCCGTTGTACGGTTACTTTCCTGATCAGATCGGCCATCTGGAATTCAGCAATTTTTACGATACCCGCCGCACACGACGGCATCGTCATGTTCAGAGACCTGGCTATAGCAGCTATAGCACGTTGCGCTTTTTCCTTGTCCAGTTTCATGCTGCCACTGGCAAATTTGTCCGGACAAATATAACCAAGCACCAATGCGGCATCTGTGACCGTCACCTGTGTCCCGCCACGCCCATAGCAAATCGGACCTGGCATCGCACCGGCGCTTTGTGGTCCCACCCGTAGTAAGCCCTGCTGTGGGTCCACGCTTACCAGACTGCCGCCCCCCGCACCTATGGCCTGTATATCAACATTTGGCAGAAAATATTCATACTGATTGACAAGACCCAAAGAGGAGGATGCTGGTTCTCCTTCGATTATCAGTCCAACATCAAAGGATGTTCCTCCCATGTCGGTCGTAATAACATTGGAGTACCCCGCTAACTGCCCCATGAACTTTGACCCGGTAACACCCGCTACCGGCCCCGAATCCAGGGTAAGAAGCGGCGCCTGAATAGCCCGTTGCACCGAAATTGTTCCGCCCCCACATTGCAATACCTGTAGCGGATGAACATAACCGCGTCCTCTGAACTTTTGATCCAGGTCAAGCAGATAGCCGGCTGTCAGTGGCCCGATGTAAGCATTGAGTGCCGTCGCGGTAAATCGCTCATACTCACCCCATTTGGGCACAATCTCGGCGGAACAGGTAACAAATACCTGTGGCGCAATGTCCGCCAACATGTCCTTGACCCGCAGTTCATGTTCCGGTCTTTTAAATGACCAGAGGAAGCAGACCGCAATGGCATCGACGCCTTTTTCCAGCAACAGACCAATCGCCCGCCTGGTTTCATCTTCATTCAAGGGAACGATGACGTTGCCAAAACAATCGACCCGTTCTGAAACTCCAATGATGAGGTTTTTTGGAACCAGGGGATCTGGCTTTTTGCTCTCCGGAAAGTGAACTATCTTATTAATGTCACGACCGGTTAAGCCCCGTGAACCCCGCATAATGTGGATGACGTCGTTGTGCCCCTTGGTGGTGATAATCCCGACACGTGCGCCACGCTTTTGCAAAATGGCGTTGGTTCCGATGGTCGTGCCATGAGAGAGCAGGCGGGTTGATCGACAGATATCTTCTACAGAACACCCCAGTTGGGCGGCGCCGGTTGAAATAGCGTTAAAAACACCATTTGAATAGTCCTCAGGTGTGGACAGTGCCTTCGAAGTTGTGATGCCACCGTCATTATCTACAATGACACAATCGGTGAAAGTGCCACCGATATCCACTCCAACCAAATAAGAAATCATGCTTCAGTCGACCCGTTCGTAGGTTACTAAAGGAACCTGCTGCTTGCCAATGCAGATTATGATTATTATTAAGGTATAATTCAAAAACTATATTAGTATACTAATTATGCCTTTTTGGCATGCCTAAACTGGTAATGAAAAAAATTCTCACAATCAACCTGGAGGCGATTTATCATGGATATGAAACAATTCAGATATTTCCTTGATGTGGTAGATGCACAAAGCTTCACCAGAGCCGCAGCTCGCATTCATATTGCCCAACCCGCGCTCAGTCGACAGGTGCGCGCCCTCGAAGAAGAGCTGGGAACGCCACTGCTTGTCCGTCATGGCAGAGGTGTTCAGCTGACTGATTCAGGAAAACTCTTTAAAGAGCGTGCAGAAACCCTGGTGCGTCAGGTGGATCGCATTCAGGAAGAGATCAGTGCCGTGTCCGAGGTGGCACAAGGTGAAGTCTCACTGGGTATTCCGCCAACATTAAATTCGATGTTAACCACACCCCTGGTTGAAAGGTTTACACGCCAATATCCAAAAGTATTTCTGCGCATCTTTGTTGGTATAAGCGAAACGCTACGTGAGCATGTGACGAATGGAAAGATCGATGTCGGCGTTATCCTTGCATCTGAGAAAACAGGCTCTCTGGTGTGTGATCCACTGTTAACGGAACCCATGTATTTGGTGGGGCATGCCGCAAAGTGGCCTGATACAACCTCAGGAGTTAATGCGGACACGATTGCTAAAGTACCTCTCCTTGTTACGAGCCTGCCAAACGAATTTCGCGCCCTGATACAGGATTACTTTCACCACCACAACGCTGAGGCACAAATTAAAGCGGAAATGAACAGCTTTTCTCTTATGCTGGGTCTGATGCGCCACGGTGTTGGTTTCACAATCCTGCCGCGTTGCGCATTGTATGACCTGCCAAGGGGGACACGCATTCGGGCGGAACGAATCGATGATCTGGATATTTCATGGATGGTGGCCACTTCAAAAGATCGATACCATCCAATCGCTTCCAAAAAATTGAAGGCAACACTGCATTGGGGCGCAGAACGGATAAAGAAAGATAAATTTCTGCTTTAGTCAACCTGGACATTTCATGCCGTTTTGGCATTTTATCTATGCTGATTATATATTTGTTGTATACATCCTCTCATGTTATTTTACCGACCATCTGGAGTTAATTGAATTCCGAATATCCAGTGCTGATCAGATTCTGATCAAGAGACATGACAATGTTTGAATACTTTCCGGAAAACTATGGTTGGAGCCAATCCGTGGCAATTGCCCTGTTGCTGGGCTGCAATATTCATGAAATTGATGAGGCCTGCAAAAAATTCAGGCGTCAAAATTTAGATCCGGAAGATCCTGCTGCACAGGAGGCATGGTACCAGGGTTGGAACACGTTGGCCGGGCGTTTGGAAAGACAGGCAAGCCAGGATCTCAAGCTCGGGCGTGAACTCAGTGCCGGACGAAAATATATCAGTGCAAGCCAGTATCACATGCTCGCCGAGAGACATATCAGCAATCAGGATCCGCGAAAGATCGAGGTGTATGAGAAGGCACTCAACACCTGGGACAAGGGTGTTGAATTGCGAGGGGACCCTGTCGAGCGGGTGGAAATCCCTTTTGGAGATGTTTCCCTGCCCGGTATTTTCATCCCATCAGCATCTGCTGGACCCTCACCTTGCATGGTCTTTTTCAACGGTGGTGACAGTATTAAGGAAATGCTCTACTTCTCTGCGGGTTGTGAGCTTCGCAACCGGGGGATTTCCCTGCTGATTTTTGATAACCCCGGCTCCGGTGATTCGTTGCGGCGCCGTGATATTTTTATGCTACCTGAGAGTGAGATCCCGGCCGGCGCGTGTGTGGACTACCTGGAAGGGCGTACCGATGTGGACTCGCGGAGAATTGGCGTCATGGGGTTGAGCCTGGGCGGCTATCACGCCCCGCGCGCAGCAGCCTTTGAAAAACGCTTCAAATGTTGTGTTGCATGGGCGGCAGCCTGGGCGTTCGGGCCGTTTGCAGAACGCATTGCCAAAGGTGAATCGGAGACGACGGGCTTGGCCTTCCAACTGGCCTGGATGTTTGGAAAAGATGTGCCACAAAAAGCCGTTGACATCGCAATGACAATGACACTGGAAGGTGTCAGCGACAAGATAAGCTGCCCCTTGCTGATCGTCCACGGTGAAAATGACCGCCTGTCAGGCGTGTGGCAGGCAGAGAAAACCTTTAACACCGCTGTCAATAGCGAACAACGGGAACTGAAGGTTTTCACACGCATCGATGGGGGTGTCGAGCATTGCCAGGTCGACAATAATTTATTGGGCATTGAGTACATTTCCGACTGGGTGGCAGAAATTTTGGGAGGTACAACCAAACACACCGTGCAAATAGAGGAAACACGCTCAGAAGCCGAAACGAATGTGTGATGTAAAGGGTTATTTTATTAAATTAAACAATATGTTATGTTCAAAACAAGTGCATAATTAGATTCAAAGGCATGTCAATTTCAAAAGATCCATATCGTCTTGTGATCGCTGCCCTTTGGTTTTTTATTTACCTGTTTTCAACGATGGCATTTTTTTGCATGCCACCTCTTTTTTCAGAAATCTCTCAGGATATCCCGCTGACAAAAGCCCAGATGGGAATTATTTTTGGAATGGTCCCCCTGGCGTCCCTTTTTATTGCGTTTATCGCGGGGTCTGTCAGTGACAGGTTCGGTTCTCGCTGGGTGGTTGGCGGGTCCGTCATGTTGATTGCGCTGGCTGGTTCTTTACGGGCTATTTCAGGCAATGCCATTGAACTCATCGTGTTTTCATTTCTAATGGGGGTGGGCACCGCTTTTTTTGCACCAAATGCGCCCAAGGTCTTAGGTACCTGGTTTCCACGGGAGGAATTAGGGAAGGTCAACGGGTTCGTCATGGTTGCGATACCCCTCGGGGGCGCGACCAGCATCGCAACGTCCGCCGGTTATTTGTCTCCTGTTTTTGGCGGCTGGAGGGGGGTGACCATTGCTTTTGGAGTTGCTTGCCTGGCTATTTCCCTGCTTTGGATGTTCCTGTACAGGGAATGCGGGACCGAAGATTCTGCTGTGAAAAAAAAGCCAGCCTTTTTATCAAATTTTGTCAATGTACTGAAAGTGAAAGATGTCTGGCTGGTGGCAATATTTTTCGGATTATTTTTAGCCGCCTGCGGAACAATAACAGGCTTGCTGCCTGTCATCCTCACAGAAAAGGGCGTGAACCGGCCCGGCGAGATCGTTTCCATCTTTATGTTGGTAGGCATTATTGCAACCCCGCTGGGGGGGATAGCTTTAGATAAATTCAAGCATCGAAAACCATTTCTGATTATAGCTGTGGTGGTGATGGCCATCGGCTACCCGTTCCTGGTACACCTTAAGGGCCCGGCCCTTGTCATTACCCTGCTCGTAATTGGTATCGCAGCGGGATTCATCGTGCCCCTCAAAACCGTGCTTCCCGTCGAGATCGATGGGATTGGCCCCCAATTGGCCGCATCTGCCTTTGGATTCATGATGATGATCAGCTTCGCGATGAGTTTTCTGGGACCCTCCGTGTCCGGGAAAATAATGGATATAACGGGTTCTGCCCTGCCCGCGTTCATATTAATGGCGGTCTGCCTGCTGGTGGCAGCCTGTGTCGTGGTTCCCATGAACGAGCCGGGCAAGACGATAACCGTGTCAGGCAATGAACAACCCGCAGAGGAGATAGGCTGATGATATGCACAACACACACTTGTAAAAAATGGCATCAGTGCGCCCGGTGGACGCGTGCTTCCATCATGTTTTCTGTAGTTATCCTGCTATTTGGCATTGGCGGATATGCCGCAGCGGCGGAAGATGAGGAGAGCAATGTGCTGGAGGAAATCCTGGTTACCGCAACCAAGACCGGCGTGAGCAAACTCCAGGATACGCCCATTTCCATATCGGCTTTTACTCTATGGGCGCAAAATTCGGTTGGATTTTGTAACCTGCGGATATTCTACAATATTTTTTTGCGTGCACAGAATGACTTACCGTCTGACAAAGTATATGAGAGGTGATTAGGCGATATTTTGCTTCAAATTCACCGTGTAGAGCCCTTTTGGGTTTTCTTTTTGGTTGTAAATGATAATGTATATGCTACTATTGCATTATTAAACATATACTTTATCAATAAGGGTAGACAATGAATATCACTGCGGTTATGCGATCGTTCAAGAAACAAAAAGTCGTGACAGTTGAGCAGTTGGCCAACTGGCTGTCATGCTCCGTCGTGACAGCGCGTCGACGCTTAAAAGCCTGGCAAGCCTACACGAGCTATAATCGCAACGGTCGCTACTACACCTTGCCGGAGATTGCTCAATTCGATGATATGGGCCTCTGGCGGCATCAGGAAGCTTTCTTCTCGAAGCATGGCAATCTGAAGCAAACCCTGATCTATCTGATCGCCCACTCAGCGCAAGGGTTGAGCAGCACTGAATTGGGCGAGATACTTGGGCTGCAGCCACGCTCCTTTCTTTCGCACTTTCGCGACCACCCGGCGATCTATCGGGAGAACAGGATGGGGCGCTGGATTTGGTTCGCCGCCGAGCCTGGGATCCAGAAACAACAAATGCAAGCCTGCCTGGCTCAGGAGGTTGCCAAAGAGCCACACATGCCATCCGATATGCAAGCGGTGATGATACTGGTCGATCTGATCAACCATCCTGAAAGCGATGTGGAACAGATCGCGCGCCGTCTCAAATCCAGACAACTCGATGTTGACGCAGCGGCTATCCGACAACTGCTTGACCATCATGGCCTACTAAAAAAAACGGCGGCTATTCCAGCATCAGATGCTTGAGCCAGTATCTCAAGAAGTTGCAAGTTAAGCTTTCGCCTGGCACCTTGTTTCCACACAAGCCCTTGCTACGGTTTGCTCCCAAACGGGGTCATTGTCCAGGATGCGGTTCCGCCAATCGCGTGTTGAAAACGCACACCCGGGAAGTTGCCACACTGCGCATTGGTCACTTCCTCGCGCATGAGACGCAGACATATTGTCCCCGCTGTGCGGATCAATCGGCTTTTTCGGCCGAAGAACTGCAGCAACTGGTTTCTCCCAGTGCCCGCTACGGTTACGATGTGATCGCGTTCGTTGGACAGGCCACCTTTCTACACTGTCGCAATGGCGGGGAGATCCAGCAGGAACTCCATGAGAAGAATATCACCATCTCGCTTCGAGAGATCGATTATCTGGGCAGGCGGTTTATTGTCTATCTGGCCCTGGCGCACGAACAAAGCCAAAAGAAGATCAAGCAGTTCATGGGAGCACAGGGTGGCTATATTTTACATTTGGACGGAACCTGTGAAGGCGACAGTCCCCACCTCATGAGCAGCATCGACGCGCTCTCCAAAATCGTCCTGGATAACATCAAGATTCCCACGGAAAACGCCGCTCAACTGATTCCTTTTCTCCGCAGAATCCAGCAGGCATACGGTGACCCGATCGCGCTGGTGCACGATATGGGCGCTGCGATTTTGAAAGCCGTCGCGGAGGTCTTTCCAAATGCACCGGACTTTATCTGTCATTTTCACTTTCTCAAAGACATTGGCAAAGATCTTCTTGAGCGCGACTACAGCACTATTCGCAGACATCTGAGAACGCATCATATACGCACCCAATTACGCAAGATAGCAAAAACCATCAAACACGTCATCGAGGCTGCCCCGGATGCGCGGCAATGTCTCGACCATTACCTGGAGAGTAAGCAACTGGAGGAACCGGATGCGCCGCTCATGCCGCTGGTGGCGGTCTACCTCATCATCAGTTGGATTGTGGAGGCAAAGAGCGAATCCAACGGCTTCGGCTTCCCGTTCGACAGGCCGCATCTTGATTTTTACCTGCGACTACAGGAGGCTTACCCGAAATTAAAAACACTCAAATATCAAATGGGGAACGGTGCTTCGTTACTGCCGCTGATGCCGCTCAAAAAGACATTGGCTGACAAGGCACTCTCCAGCAGCGTGTCGAGAATGCTCGATGCAGTTAGCGTCTTCGAGCAATTGCGAGGGGTCATGCGGATTGCCCAGCCCGATAGCCGGGAGGGGTTGAATGACGAGGGCGATGCCAACATGATCACCATCAAGGCGGGCCTGACCTCCTTTCGTCATTCGAAGAAGATAGCAAACCTGGCGGCAACGACCCTTGCCTACCGAAAAATGGTCAAGCAAATCGACAAATACTGGGATAGGTTGTTCGCCGATCCGATTCAGGTCTCTACCACAACAGGTTCCACTTTCATCCAACCGCAAAGGACGAATAATATCCTGGAGCAGTTCTTCAGATACCTGAAGCGCAATAGTCGCAAGCGCAGCGGTAACCATGCGTTATCAAAGACGCTGAAAACAATGTTGGCACAAACACCTCTGCTGAAAAACCTGGAGAACCCGCCGTACATGGAAATCCTCTTAAACGGAAAGGCCAATCTTGCAGAGCGATTTGCAGAAATAGATATCATTCAGGTACGCAAGGCTTTTGAGCAGGCTCAGAGAGTCACGCAGACATATCCAAAAAGAATGGCGAAGGTGTTTAAAATCCCCAATCTTCCACAGCGATTACTTGAAATGCCACCGAAAAGGTCTGCGATTCCCTAAATCCAACCGAATTTTGCGCCCATAGCATTTTTTGGTACAATAGTGCACGAAAAACAAGCCAAATCCACCCAAAGGCTTGC
>CAZYVH010000044.1:0-22012 GCA_964650905.1 uncultured Wenzhouxiangellaceae bacterium
TGCCGGCAAAACTCGGCGCCGATACCGGCGGATGCCCCGGTCACCAGTGCCCATTGAGGTTGATTGCCGATTACAGCTTTTTTCTGTGCCATTTGTTGACCTGCATCAAGTGAATTAAAAGCCATGCTACTACAATTACGCACTGACCCGGCCAGGAGCCAGACGGGTGATGATTGGCTCGAGTTAAAGACGTGTCATGTTATGCTTGCGCGCCAGATATCAAGGACACATCAACAATGAGAAAAATTCTGGTAGCCGGAAACTGGAAAATGCATGGTTCAACGGCGATGACACAGGCTTTGCTGGAGTCCTTGCTCGACGGCAGCGTGGCGGGTGGTGCTGTCGACCTGGCGGTGTTCCCACCGTTTGCTTACCTTTCACAGACCGCTGCCATCCTGCGTGGCAGTCATATTCCATGGGGTGGTCAGACGCTGAACCCGAATCCCCAGGGCGCTTTTACCGGCGAAACCAGCGGCGCCATGCTGGCCGACCTGGGTTGCCGCTATGTACTGGCCGGTCATTCGGAACGACGCGAGCTTTATGGTGAAAGTGACCATGACGTGGCGTTGCGGTTTGCGGCCGCATTGGCGGCAGGCATTGAGCCCGTGCTGTGTGTTGGCGAGACGCAGACGCAACGGCAGGCGGGGCAAACAGAAGCGGTTGTGGGTCGTCAGTTGGAAGCGGTGACGGGCTACACAGGAATCGAGGCCTTCAGGCGCGCAATCATCGCCTATGAACCGGTTTGGGCAATCGGCACCGGCTTGACCGCGACACCTGCACAGGCGCAGACGGTGCACGCATTTATACGTGACAAACTGACATCGCTCAATGGTATAATAGCCGGCCAAATACAAATTCTTTACGGCGGCAGTGTGAAAGGTTCCAATGCCGCCGAATTGTTTGCCCAGGATGATATTGATGGCGGACTGGTTGGAGGTGCTTCGCTGACAGCCGAAGACTTTCTCGCTATCTACAGGGCTGCAAGCTAAAGGTTGACTGAGCGGAATAAATATGCAGATTTTAAATATATTTCATGTGCTTATTGCGATATCGATGGTCGCATTCATACTCGTTCAAAAAGGCGCAGGAGCAACAGCGGGCGCAGCCTTTGGGAGTGGCGCCTCCGGTACGGTTTTTGGTGCCCGGGGGGCGGGCAATTTTCTTTCGCGCAGCACCTGGGTGATGGCGGCATTGTTCTGCCTGATCAGCCTGAGTATGGCGGTTATCGTTTCGCGCAACAGTCTGGAACCGGAAACTGACCTGGGTGTCGTTGCCACGGGTCCGGCCGTCGAAGAACAGGCCAACCCGGTTGAGTCTGGGTTGAACACCGATATTCCTGTGACCAGCGAAGATGAAGATACGGTGGCGTCGGATCTGCCCACCATTGGTACACCGGACGCAGCAACACCGGTTGCCGATACGGTAGGTGAGCTGCCCGGCGTTGAGCCCGAAGCGGTCACAACCGGTGAAGAAAAGAAGACCGTGGACGATGATGGTTCCTGAGGTAGCGAAAATAATTGCCCAAGTGGTGGAATTGGTAGACACGCTATCTTGAGGGGGTAGTGGCGATAGCCGTGCCGGTTCGAGTCCGGCCTTGGGCACCATTACATTAATAGTGGGCAGTGGGGTGACTGTCCCTGCAATGAGTTTGGAACATGCTTGCACAATACTTGCCAATTTTGATATTTATCATTATCGCGACCGTCATCGGTGCGTCCCTGGTTGTTATTGGCAGCCTGCTCGGACCGAGCAAACCCAACAGTGAGAAATTAGCGCCCTATGAATGCGGCTTCGAGGCATTTGAAGACTCGCGCATGAAATTTGATGTGCGTTATTACCTGGTCGCGATTCTGTTCATTATTTTTGATCTCGAAATTGCGTTTTTCCTGCCCTGGGCGCTGGCACTCGACGGCCTGGGCGCATTCGGGCTCGCTGCCATGTCTGTGTTTGTTCTCGAACTGGTTGCCGGCTATGTCGTCGTTTGGAAAAGGGGTGCGCTGGAATGGGAATAATGTATGCTGACCGGGGCGCAGAACTGGGTGAAGTTGATGATATCCTGCGGCCGGACGCTGACAGCAATCCACTGATATCCCGCGGTGTGGTAACAACCACGCTGGATGCTTTGATCAACTGGGCAGAGACCGGTTCAATGTGGCCGGTCACCTTTGGTCTGGCCTGTTGCGCGGTGGAGATGATGCATGCCGGTGCGGCGCGTTATGACCTGGATCGCTTCGGCGTCATTTTCCGCCCCAGCCCGCGTCAGTCCGACGTGATGATCGTGGCCGGCACGCTGGTCAATAAAATGGCGCCTGCGCTACGCAAGGTTTACGACCAGATGGCCGAACCCAAGTGGGTGATTTCAATGGGTTCCTGCGCCAATGGCGGTGGTTATTACCATTACTCCTACTCGGTGACGCGTGGTTGCGACCGCGTCGTACCGGTGGATGTATACGTACCCGGTTGCCCCCCCACGGCCGAAGCCCTGATATACGCCATTTTGCAATTGCAAAAAAAGATACGCCGAACCAACACCATTGCACGGTAGAACCATGATCAGTAATGTAAATACCTTAAGCGGCGATCTCGGGGAGTGCTTTGGTGATCGTATCAAGGTGCTGCCCGATGAGGGTGGCATGGTCACTATCCAGGTAGCCGTTGATGACTGGCTGGAGGTCGCGCAAACCTTGCGTGATGAAGCCGTTTTTGATTTCTGCCAGTTGAGTGACCTGTGTGGTGTTGATTTTCTGGGCTATGGCCAATCCGAGTGGGAAACCCACGAGGCCACCCATGAGGGATTCAGCCGTGCGGTAGAGGGTCTTGGACCGGGCCGGTTTGACTGGCAACACCGGCCTGCACCAGGCGCAGGCGAAGCACGTTTTTGTGTGG
This sequence comes from uncultured Wenzhouxiangellaceae bacterium, assembly GCA_964650905.1. Taxonomy (GTDB): domain Bacteria; phylum Pseudomonadota; class Gammaproteobacteria; order Xanthomonadales; family SZUA-36; genus SZUA-36. The sequence goes on from CAZYVH010000044.1 coordinate 2,887, forward strand.
TCGTGCACCTGCTCTCGCTGCGCCACAATATACGTCTGCGTATGACGACGTTTGCCGCTGACGAAAGTATGCCCATTGTGCCTTCTCTTGTGGATATCTGGAATTCTGCCAACTGGTATGAACGCGAGACTTTCGACATGTTCGGTATCGTATTTGAGGGTCACCCTGACCTGCGACGGATACTCACCGATTATGGTTTTACCGGTCACCCGTTCCGCAAGGACTTCCCGTTGATCGGCAATGTCACGGTGCGTTATGACGAGGAAAAGGGCCGGGTCATTTATGAACCCGTCGAAATTGAGCCACGTGTGTTGGTGCCCCGTGTTATCAGGGATGATGCACGCTACCAGCCTGATGATGTCGATAAGGCGGCGGACAACGCGGCAGACACGCTGGCTTCCGGGCTAAAGGGGCTGAATGAGAATGGCTGAAATTCGCAATTACACAATGAATTTCGGACCGCAGCATCCAGCGGCCCATGGTGTATTGAGGCTGGTACTGGAATTGGACGGCGAGAGCGTCGTGCGGGCGGACCCGCACATCGGCCTGTTACACCGTGGTACTGAGAAATTGGCGGAGAGCAAGCCGTATAACCAGTCCATCGCCTACCTGGACCGCATGGATTATGTTTCCATGATGTGCAATGAGCACGCTTATGTACGTGCGATCGAGCAACTTCTGGCGGTCGAACCACCGTTGCGTGCGCAGTACATACGCACGATGTTTGATGAGATCACCCGCATCGGTAATCACATGTTGTGGATCGCTTCGAGTGCGATCGACCTCGGTGCCATGACCGTGTTCCTGTATGCGTTCCGTGAACGTGAAATGACCATGGACATGTACGAGGCGGTATCGGGTGCCCGTATGCACGCCAACTATTACCGGCCAGGTGGTGTTTACCGGGATCTGCCGGAAAACGTGCCGCTGTATAAAGAATCACCGTGGACAAAGGGCAAAGACCTCAAGCGCAAAAACGAGTGGCGCGAGGGCACCCTGCTGGAATTTATCGAGGCATTTGCACGGGACTTTCCTTCCAAGGTTGATGAATACGAAACGTTATTGACCGATAACCGTATCTGGAAGCAACGGACCGTTGGCATCGCCGTCGTTGCCCCTGATCGCGCCATGCAACTTGGCTTTACCGGCCCTATGCTACGCGGTTCAGGTGTGGAGTGGGACCTGCGCAAGAAACAGCCCTATGCCATGTACCCCGAGATGGATTTTGACATCCCGGTCGGGGTCAATGGTGATTGCTATGACCGGTACCTGGTGCGTATCGAGGAAATGCGCCAGTCGGCAAAAATTATTCTGCAGTGTGTTGACTGGTTGCGTGCCAATCCAGGGCACGTGATGTTGAAAAATTTCAAGGTCATTCCACCGACGCGTGAAGAAATGAAGAATGACATGGAAGCGCTGATCCACCACTTCAAACTGTTCACCGAGGGCTACTGTGTGCCAAAGGGCGAAGTTTACGCCGCCGTGGAGGCACCCAAGGGTGAACTGGGTTGTTATCTGGTTTCAGACGGCGCCAACAAACCCTACCGCATGCACATGCGGGCACCCGGTTTCGCACATCTGTCCTCGATGAAGGAGTTGGCACAGGGACACATGCTGGCTGATGTCGTGGCGATTATGGGCACGTTTGATATCGTATTTGGCGAGGTCGACCGCTGATGGCACACAAAGCTGAATTTATTACTGGCAAAAAATCTCTGCTTAATGCGGAAACCCGGGCAAAAATTGATCAGTGGGCTGCAAAATTCCCGCCGGAACATAAACGCTCAGCGTTGATACAGGCGTTGCTGGCCGCGCAGGAACAAAATGGCGGCTGGATTGGAAAAGACCTGATCGAGGCCGTTGCCGATTATCTGGAACTGCCACCGGTCTGGGCCTACGAGATTACCAGTTTTTATTCGATGTTCGACCGCGAACCGGTCGGTCACCACAAGGTGAATATCTGCACCAATATCTCCTGCTGGCTCAATGGCGCTGAGGACCTCCTGGAACACGTGGAAAATAAACTGGGTATCAAACAGGGTGAGACCACGACCGACCAGCGTATCACGCTCGTGGTCGAGGAAGAATGCCTGGCTGCCTGCTGTGGCGCACCGATGATGGTGGTCGATGGCCACTACCATGAGAATCTTGATACACAGAAAATCGATGAAATCCTGGACGGGCTGGATTGATGCTCACTCAAGGCACTGGCAATGGCTAAACATAACGTAGTATTCACAACGCTCGACAAGGACCAGCCAGAGTCAATGGATACTTATCTGGGTATCGATGGTTACAAGGCCTGGCGCAAGATTCTTGCCGAGAAAACCGATCCCGGAGCCATTATCGACATCATTAAAGCCTCGGCCTTGCGCGGGCGCGGTGGTGCAGGTTTTCCGACGGGTTTGAAATGGAGTTTTATGCCACGCTCGGCACCGGGTCAAAAATATCTTTTATGTAATTCGGATGAGTCCGAACCCGGCACCTGCCATGACCGCGATATTCTCAGGTATAACCCCCATGCAGTGATTGAGGGCATGGCCATCGCAGCCTATTCGATGGGTGCCACGGTGGCCTACAACTATCTGCGTGGTGAGTTTCACCACGAGCCATTTGAACGATTCGAGGCTGCGTTGAAAGAAGCCTACGCGGCCGGTTTACTGGGCAAGAACGTGCTTGGCAGTGGCGTTGATATTGACATCTTTACCGTACTGGGGGCTGGTGCCTATATCTGTGGTGAAGAGACCGCCCTGATGGAATCGCTGGAAGGCAAAAAAGGACAGCCCCGTTTCAAACCGCCTTTCCCTGCTAATTTTGGTCTTTATGGCAAACCCTCTACGATCAATAACACCGAGACCCTGGCCTCGGTGCCACACATCATGCGTCACGGTGCTGATTGGTTTTTGAACATCGGCAAGCCGAATAATGGCGGACCGAAGGTGTTTTCAGTGTCTGGCCACGTCAACAAACCCGGTAATTATGAGGTACCGCTGGGTACCCCGTTCAGTGAATTACTGGAAATGGCCGGTGGTGTGCGCAATGGCAACCGGCTCAAGGGCGTGATCCCGGGTGGGTCGTCCATGCCGGTATTGCCTGCTGAGGTCATGATGGAAATGACGATGGATTATGATGCACTGTCAAAAGCCGGCTCGGGTCTGGGTTCCGGTGCAGTCATCGTAATGGATGAAACCACCTGCATGGTCAAGGCCTGTACACGCATAGCGCGTTTCTATCACATGGAATCCTGCGGGCAGTGCACACCCTGCAGGGAAGGCACGGGTTGGATGCATCGCTTGTTGCAGCGCATCGTTGACGGTCATGGTGTCGCAGATGATTTGCCGTTATTGCGATCGGCAGCAGGACAGATAGAAGGCCATACGATATGTGCTTTTGGCGAGGCCGCAGCCTGGCCGGTACAGGGCATGCTACGGCATTTCTGGTCTGAGTTTGAATACTATGTAGTGAACGGTCATTCGATCACCGCAGACCAGCAGGGGAAAGCGGCATGAGTGCGCAGCCACAGGACAAGGTGGAAACCGTCAATATCGAGGTCGATGGTATTGCCATGCAAGTGCCAAAAGACTCCATGATCATCGAGGCAACTGACAAGGCGGGTATTAGTATTCCGCGGTTTTGTTACCACGATAAATTGAGTGTGGCGGCCAATTGCCGTATGTGCCTGGTGGATGTCGAAAAGGCGCCCAAGCCAATGCCGGCCTGTGCCACACCGGTGATGGACGGCATGAAGGTTTACACCCAGTCACGCCGGGCCATCGATGCACAACACGGTGTGATGGAGTTTCTACTCATCAACCACCCGCTGGACTGCCCGATCTGTGACCAGGGGGGGGAATGTGAATTGCAGGATATGGCCATGGGTTATGGCCGCTCCGTATCACGCTTCAGTGAACGCAAGCGCGCCGTCCAGGACCACGATATCGGTCCGCTGGTGCAAACCGACCTGACGCGTTGTATCCAGTGTACTCGCTGTGTGCGTTTTCTGGATGAAATCGCCGGCACCGATGAACTCGGCATGTTCGGGCGTGGTGATCGTTCATCCATTGGCACAGCCCTTGAGCAGGGTCTTGATTCAGAATTATCCGGTAATGTCATTGACCTGTGCCCGGTTGGCGCCCTGACCAATAAACCCTTCAGGTTTTCTGCCAGGGCCTGGGAGTTGATGGCACGTCCGTCCACGGCTGTGCACGATGGTGTGGGTTCCGATGTGTGGTATCACCTGCATAGGGACAAAATCATGCGTGCAGTGCCCCGTGACAACGAGGCAAGTAACGAAACCTGGTTGTCTGACCGTGACCGTTATTCCCATTTTGGTCTGTACGCGCAAGATCGTGCACTCGACCCGCAGGTCAAAGTTGATGGCGAGTGGAAGAGTGTCAGTTGGGAAGAGGCCATACAGGCAACCGCCAGGGCACTGCGCAATAACGTCAGCGAGCATGGTGCAGAGCAGCTGGGCGTAATGATGTCAGCCAGCGCATCGACCGAAGAATATTTCCTTGCACAAAGACTGGCACGTGGTCTGGACTGCCCGAATATCGATCACCGCTTACGTGAACAGGATTTCAGTGATGACCCGGCACGCACACAGCCTGTGGCATTCAGTACATCGATGACGGCCATCGATGAGGCAGACTCGATCGTACTGATTGGCAGTGACATTCGCCGTGAGGCTCCCATACTGGGTCAACGGGTACGTAAAGCCTGGCGCCGGGGTGCCCGGGTAGCAGCGTTGAACCCGGTCGACTGGAACTTCCATTTCACGCTGAGCCATGCTCGTATCAGTCCGCCACAGCACATGCTGTCCGAACTGGCAGCTCTCGCGAAGGCTGTTGCAGACCTTAGGGGCCTGGAGCTTCCGGCCGCAATGTCACCGGTCATGACTGGTGCAAAGCCAGATGAGACCCACACAGCGATCGCCGGACTGCTGGCCGGTGAAGCCAAAGCCATACTGATCCTCGGTCAGGCGGCCATGGCCCATGGCCAATCTGCCTGGCTGCGGCAATTATGTAACTGGATTAGTGTTGCGAGCGGCGCAGACCTGAACACGCTGCCACATGGTGGCAATACCACGGGCGCCGTTATGGCGGGTGCGCTACCCGGCTTTGGTGTTGGTGGCTGTGACGTGGCCACAGGCCTGAACGCCAGGGCGATGCTGGAATCACCCTTGAAGGGCTACCTCCTGTGGGATTGCGAACCGGATTATGACATCGCCAACCCGGCCATGGCACTGGCCGCACTGTCATCGGCGCCCCAGGTCGTGGCGGTATCAACATTTGCCGGTGAAAGTGTCAGGGCAGTTGCTGACATTATCCTGCCGCTGGCGCCATTGGCCGAATCCGGTGGTACGGTCTATACCCTGGACGGTCAACGCAGGGTGGTTGAGGCAGCGAGCAAAGCCCGCGGTCAGTCCAAACCGGGTTGGAAAATTTTACGCCGCCTGGGTGCGGAGCTTGAACTGGATGGCTTTGAGCAGGTAGATATCGATTCGCTACGCGAGGAGATGGACGCCGAATTTAAAGCGGCCCTACCATCTGCTGGCGGGCCTGATTTGAGTGTACCAACCAAAACAGATAACACCGTCGACAGTCTCTACCGGATCGGTGACGTCGCCATGTATGCGGTTGATGGTTTGTGCCGGCGCTCAGAACACCTGCAGCAGACGGTATGCGCGGACAACGAATGTGTAGTTTTAAACAGCGCTGATGCGGCAAAGCTCGGTCTTCTCGAGGGACAGCGTGTACAGCTTACACAAGGCGGTGGTCAGGTGACCCTGCCGCTGAGCTTATCTGAGGCGGTGCCTGTCGGTGGTGTGTGCGTACAAAGCGCAAGCCGCGCCGGTCGTGTGTTGGGTGACAGTTTTGGACCGATTGGCGTGGAGGCAACCGCATAATGGACATACTGATTTACCTCATCTGGACACTGATCAAGATCGTCGCCATCGCCCTGCCGTTGATCACCGCGGTTGCGTTTTATACCTATTTTGAACGCAAAGTTATCGGTTCCATGCAGGTACGTGTGGGGCCCAACCGCGTCGGGCCACTGGGTTTGTTGCAGCCGTTTGCCGATGTTTTCAAATTATTATTGAAAGAGCTCATTCTGCCTGCCAACGCCAATCGCTTCTTGTTTGTGCTGGCGCCGGTGATTTCACTCGCACCTGCACTGGCTGCCTGGGCGGTCATGCCATTTAACGATTTCCTGGTATTGGCCGACGTCGATGCCGGTCTTATCTATGTGCTGGCCCTGACCTCTCTGAGTGTCTATGGCGTCATCATTGCCGGCTGGGCATCCAATTCCAAATATGCATTTCTGGGTGCGATGCGTGCGGCCGCGCAGGCCGTATCCTATGAAATCGCCATGGGTTTTGCTTTGGTCGGGGTGTTGATCCTGGCCGGGTCATTGAATTTGCGCGAAATCGTGCTGGCCCAGCGCGGCGGCGTACTGGACTGGTTCTGGTTGCCGCTGTTGCCGTTGTTTGTGATTTACATGGTATCGGGGCTGGCGGAAACCAACCGCGCACCATTTGATATGGCCGAGGGTGAGTCAGAAATCGTAGCGGGGTTCCACGTCGAGTATTCGGGTGCAGCTTTTGCTGTTTTCTTTCTCGCCGAATACGCCAACATGATACTGATATCCGGGCTGACCACGATCATGTTCGCCGGTGGCTGGCTGTCACCCTTTGAAGGTGTGCCGCTACTGGGCGACACTTTCCTGGGCCAGGAGAGTATCGTCTGGTTCCTGGCTAAAACGGTGGTCTTCATGTTCATGTTTTTGTGGTATCGGGCAACTTTCCCGCGTTACCGCTATGACCAGATCATGCGTCTGGGTTGGAAAGTATTCATCCCGATTACGCTGGTTTGGGTCCTGTTGGCGGCCCTGATGAGTGTGGTTGGTATCGTGGTCAAAGGTAGCTGATGATGAAACGAGTCATCGAATATTTCCGGTCCCTGATGTTGCTCGAGTTGCTGGCGGGTCTGGCGGTGACCATGCGTTACTTTTTCCGGCCTGGCTTTACCATCAATTACCCGGAAGAAAAAACGCCAAAGTCAAACCGATTCAAGGGCTTGCACGCCCTGCGCCGTTATCCCAATGGCGAAGAGCGTTGTATCGCTTGCAAGCTGTGTGAAGCGGTTTGTCCGGCGCTGGCAATCAGCATTGAATCGTCTCAGCGTGAAGATGGCAGCCGGCGTACAACGGCCTACGAGATAGACCTGTTTAAATGTATTTATTGCGGGCTTTGTGAAGAGTCCTGTCCGGTCGATTCCATCGTCCTGACAGGCTGTCTCGAATATCACTTTGAAAATCGCGACGAAAACATTCTGGACAAGCAGAAACTGCTGGCCATCGGTGACCGCTTCGAGTCGCAAATTGCAGAAAAACGCCAACAGGATGCAGCTTACAGATGATTCTCCAGGAACTGATTTTTTACGCGTTCTCACTGGTCATGGTGCTCGCCGCTGTCATGGTGGTTACGGTGCGTAACCCGGTCTATGCAGCCTTGTACCTGGTGTTGACTTTTTTCACTGCCGCCGCTGTGTGGATGTTACTGGAGGCCGAATTCCTCGCCATCATTTTGGTGGTGGTGTACGTGGGGGCGGTCATGGTGTTGTTCCTGTTCGTGGTCATGATGCTGGACATCAACCTCGTACCGTTAAAAGAAGGCTTTATCCGGCATTTGCCGGTGGCGATCCTGGTTGCCGTCGTTATGGCGGCCGAGTTGCTGATGTTGATATGGGGTAAAGGTCGCTTTGGTACCGGCGCTTTCCCGGTACCGGTGCCGCACCCGGCGGGTCACAGCAACACGCGGGCGCTGGGCGAACTGCTTTACAACAATTACCTGCTACCGTTTGAGACCGCCGGGATCATCCTGCTGGTTGCTATCATCGCCGCCGTCGCATTGACCTTGCGAAAACGTACGGGTATTAAAACACAGGACCCGGGGTTACAGGTCAGGGCACGCCGTGAGGAGAGTGTCCGTCTGATCAAAATGGAATCTGAAAAGCCGCAGAGGGGTTGAGGACAAATCATGCTGACACTGACCCACTTTCTGACCTTGAGCGCAATACTGTTCAGTCTCAGTGTTGCGGGGATATTCATCAATCGGAAAAACGTCATCATCCTGTTGATGTGTATTGAGTTGATGTTGTTATCCGTCAATATGAATTTTGTCGCATTCTCACGTTTTCTTGGCAACCTGGATGGTCAGATATTTGTGTTTTTCATTCTCACGGTCGCGGCGGCGGAAGCTGCCATTGGCCTTGCCATACTCGTGGTTTTGTTCCGCAACCGCGGCACCATCAATGTCGCTGAACTGGATGATATGAAAGGATGAGCATGTCACTGCAAACCACCTTGTTGCTGATACCACTAATGCCACTGGCTGGCGCGGTATTGGCAGGATTGTTCCGTAACCAGATTGGCCGGGTTGGGGCGCATTCAGTCACCATCCTGGGTGTGGCGCTTTCCTTTGTCTTTTCGGTCTGGGTGCTCTATCAGCAGGTCGCAGGTGGGCTGGGTACGGTCAATACCAGTGTGTATACCTGGATGGTCGCCGATGGTGTTCGTTTTGAAGTCGGGTTCCTCATCGACCACCTGACGTCGCTGATGATGAGTGTGGTGACATTTGTATCATTCATGGTGCACATCTACACCATCGGTTATATGCGTGATGATCCCGGCTACCAGCGTTTTTTCAGCTACATTGCCTTGTTTACCTTTTCAATGTTGATGCTGGTCATGTCCAACAATTTCCTGCAACTGTTCTTTGGCTGGGAGGCGGTCGGGCTGGTTTCTTATCTGCTGATCGGTTTCTGGTTCAAAAAAGAAACGGCCATTGCCGCCGGTCTCAAGGCCTTTTTGGTTAACCGTGTGGGTGATTTTGGCTTTCTGTTGGGGATAGCGGCAGTCGTGCTGACATTTGGCAGTCTGGATTATTACGAGGTATTCAGCCATGCCGATGAGGTGACCGGCCAGACGATCTCCATTGTCGGCGGTCTGCAATGGAATATCCTGACCTTCATCTGCGTGTGCCTGTTCATTGGTGCCATGGGCAAATCAGCGCAGGCACCCTTACACGTCTGGCTACCGGATTCCATGGAAGGCCCGACGCCCATTTCTGCATTGATACATGCTGCGACCATGGTCACAGCCGGCATTTTCATGGTGGCGCGGATGTCACCTTTGTTCGAGCTGAGTGAAGCAGCCCTGAGTTTTGTCATGCTGATCGGCGCCATCACAGCGTTCTTCATGGGTCTGGTCGGCATCGTGCAAAATGACATCAAGCGCGTGATTGCTTATTCGACCCTGTCACAACTGGGTTATATGACGGTTGCATTGGGTGTTTCCGCCTATTCGGCTGCAATTTTCCACCTGATGACGCATGCGTTCTTCAAAGCCTTGCTGTTCCTCGCCGCCGGCTCGGTCATCATTGCCATGCACCACGATCAGGACATGCGTCATATGGGCGGCTTGAAAAAACACATGCCCGTGACCTGGCTGACCACCTGGGTGGGCACACTGGCTTTGATTGGTTTCCCGTTTTTTGCGGGTTTTTATTCCAAGGATGCCATTATCGAAGCGGTTGCTGAATCCCATCGCTGGGGTAGTGGTATCGCTTACCTCGCCGTCTTGCTCGGTGTCCTGATCACGGCAATTTACAGTTTCAGACTGTTGTACCTGACCTTCCATGGTGAGGAGCGGTTTAAAGTAGTGCATGGTAAATCCGGGCAACTGCCTGAAGGCCACCTGGCGCATGCACCCAAGGAATCACCACTGGTTGTGACCATACCGCTGGTCATGCTGGCCATACCTTCAGTCATCATCGGCTGGCTGACCATCGGACCGGTTCTTTTTGGCGGCTGGCTGGAGGACTCCGTCTTTGTACTGGAGAAAAACGATGTGCTGGCAGAGTTGGGTGGTCATTTTGATGGCGCCACGGCCATGGCATTGCACGCGGTCAGCAGCCTGCCGTTCTGGTTGATGATCGCGGGCTTTGCGGGCTCCACCTTTGTATACCTCACCCGCCCATCAATTGCGGATGCCATTGCCAGGCGTTTGCCGCTTGTGTACCGCTGGCTCGAGCACAAATTTTATTTTGATGAGTTTTACCAGAAGGTGTTTGCACGCGGCAGTATCAACCTCGGTGGTAATCTTTGGCGCAAAGCGGATGCCGGTCTGATTGATAACGGGCTGGTCAATGGTTCTGCCAATATGGTTGCATGGCTGGCGCAACGTGTGCGGCGTTTGCAGACGGGATTTTTGTATGACTATGCTTTTGCCATGATTATCGGCCTGATCGGTATCCTGGCAGTGTGGGTGACAATCGCCCCTTGATGATGAATGGGACAATGAACGGATTTCTTCTAAGTATTTTGATCTGGCTGCCCATTTTTGGCGCTGTCATCGTAAGCCTGGCCGGTGACCAGCGACCGGGTATGGCCAGGGGTCTGGCCCTGCTGACTTCAATGGCGACCCTGTTGCTGGGTTTGCCGCTGTTCCTTTCATTTGACACATCCACTGCAGCGATGCAGTTTGTCGAGTTCAGACCATGGATTGAAACATTTAATGTTCATTATTACCTGGGTGTGGATGGGTTTTCTGCACCCTTGATACTGTTGACCTTATTTTTTGGTGTCGTCGTGGTCATTGCCGGTTGGCGCTCAATCCAGAAAAATGTCAATCAGTACATGGCAAATTTCCTGGTCATGGAAGGTTTGATGATCGGGGTGTTTGCGGCACTTGATGGTCTGCTATTCTATGTGTTCTTTGAAGCCATGTTGATCCCGATGTTCCTGGTCATTGGCATCTGGGGCGGACCACGGCGCGTCTATGCAACCATCAAGTTCTTCCTCTACACCTTTATTGGTTCTGTGTTCATGCTGGTCGGTTTGATCTACCTGTATATCCATTCCGGTAGCTGGGACATTCTGGCCTGGCACGACCTGCCATTGGATTACACGGCCCAGAAATGGCTGTTCCTGGGCTTCCTGGCGGCCTTTGCCGTCAAGGTTCCGATGTGGCCGGTGCATACATGGCTGCCCGATGCACACGTCGAAGCACCGACCGGTGGCTCGGTTATCCTGGCTGCCATCATGCTGAAGATCGGTGGTTACGGCTTTATACGCTTCAGTCTGCCCATTACCCCTGACGCGGCGGCGGCACTGGACTGGTTGCTTATTGCCCTGTCGCTGATCGCGGTGGTCTATATCGGTTTTGTGGCATTGGCGCAACGGGATATGAAAAAACTGATTGCTTATTCGTCCATTGCACACATGGGTTTTGTCACGCTGGGTCTGTTTGTTGCCTTTAGCATTTATCGCAAGACCGGCGGTGTCTCGGGTGCGGCGCTGGGTGTTGAAGGCGCCGTCGTGCAAATGGTTTCACACGGCCTGATCGCCGGCGCCCTGTTCCTGTGCGTTGGCGTGCTTTACGACCGCGTGCACAGCCGGCTCATCAAGGATTATGGTGGCGTGGTTAATACCATGCCCTGGTTTGCCATGTTTGCTGTACTTTTTCTTTTGGCGAATTCAGGTTTACCGGGAACCAGTGGTTTTGTGGGTGAGTTCATGGTTATCCTGTCCTCGTTCCAGGCCAATTTCTGGTTTGCCTTCCTGGCCGGGCTGACCCTGATCCTGGGTGCTGCATACAGCCTGTGGCTGGTCAAGCGTGTCATATTCGGCGCTGTCACGAACCGCGGGGTACAGGATCTCAAGGACATCGGCGCACGCGAAACGCTGATCCTCGGTTCCCTGGCCGTGCTCGTGTTATTGCTGGGTCTGTGGCCGCAACCGCTGGTGGAGATGCTGCACGCATCCGTCAATCACCTGTTACAGCACATCGTACAATCCAAGGTCATATGACATGAACAGTACGCAAATGTTATTAGCCGCACCTGAATTCGTGGTCCTGGTGATGGCCTGTGTCATCATGATCGCTGATCTTTTTCTAACCGAACAGCGTCGCGGAATCATCCACATGCTGGCTTTACTGACCGTTATCTTTGCCGCCATCATTACGCTGCGTGGGGATTATCTTGCCGGTGGCGCCGTGTCGGTCACGGCTTTCAATGGCAGTTTCATACGTGACCGTATGGGTGACGTGCTGAAAGTATTCAGTTTTATGACCATGGGTTTGATTTTTATATATGCCCGACATTACCTGCATAAATTTAACATATTTCGTGCCGACTTCTACACCCTGAGTCTGTTTGCTTTGCTGGGCATCATGCTGCTGATATCGGCCAACAGCCTGATCATGGTTTACCTCGGTCTCGAACTGGTGTCGCTGTCAATGTATGCCCTGGTGGCCTATAACCGTGAATCGTGTCCGGGCTCCGAGGCGGCCATGAAGTATTTTGTGTTGGGTTCCATGGCTTCGGGTATGTTGCTCTATGGAATGTCCATGATCTATGGCGCCACTGGCAGTCTTGGATTAACACAGATTGCTCAGGCCATACACACTCAGGGCTCTGGCGATATCATGTTGGTTTTTGGTCTGGCCTTCATGATCGTCGGCGTTGCATTTAAATTCGGCCTGGTACCCTTTCATATGTGGATACCAGATGTCTACCAGGGCGCACCGGCCATGGTTACACTGATCATTTCCTCGGTACCCAAACTGGCCGCCTTCGCGATGGCTTATCGTTTGCTCGAAAGCGGGCTTGGTGATTTACAGGTGCATTGGCAGGGTATGCTGGAAACGCTGGCATTTTTGTCCATCGTGCTAGGTAACCTGGCTGCCATTATGCAGACTAACATCAAGCGTATGCTGGCCTATTCAACCATATCCCATATGGGTTTTGTACTGCTGGGGATGTTGCCTGGCAGTGCCTATGGTTTTGGTGCAGCGATGTATTACGTCATTGTCTACGCGATTATGTCAGTGGCATCGTTCGGTATGATTATATTGCTGAGCAACCAGGGTATTGAGGCCGAAAACCTGGATGATTTTAAGGGCCTTAATCAACGCAGCCCGTTCTATGCAGCCATTATGGGTCTGGTGATGTTTTCAATGGCTGGCGTACCGCCAATGGTTGGTTTTTTTGCCAAGCTGCTGGTCATCAAGGCCGTGATCGACGCCGGTATGATGTGGCTGGCGATTGTCGCCGTGATCTTTGCCGTCATTGGCGCATTCTATTACCTGCGCGTTATCAAGTTGATGTACTTTGATGAGGCCGAGAACCAGGGGGCTGTTGAAGCACCAGCGGATTTCGGAGCCGCGCTGACCGTAAATGGCATGATGATTATCGGCCTGGGAATATTTTCCGGTTCGCTGATTGCCATTTGCATGAACAGTTTCGGGGTTTGAACTGACGGAATACTACACGGGTAGTGTTGGTTCGGGTCCCGGGTACCGCCACCGGCACCCCCTCACAAACCGTTGTGCCAGTGCATGGCTCCGCCGGCCAGCGGTCTGTCCATGAGCTGTGGTGGGTAATTCCTGGCTGTCTTGTGCGTCGGGGGCCGGCCAAAGTGTGGTGTGAATTCATTGATGCCGGGGAATGCGCTCTTCAGGTCTTGTAATTGGTGCTTTGAATCATTATCATGCCTTCCTTGCTGATGCGGGGTGGAGCAGTCTGGCAGCTCGTCGGGCTCATAACCCGAAGGTCGCAGGTTCGAATCCTGCCCCCGCTACCAATATTTACCAAGGGTCCGGCAGGACCCTTTTTGTTTCGACCGGCCGTTGAACTGCCGGTGGTGCTCTGCGACGATTTGGATGGTGCAATGAAGTAAAGCTGTCGCATCCGCCCGGGTGGGCGTGATCGGGTAGGTTCCGCAATTTCGGGGCTTGTCGTTGAGGGCACGTGTGCCCTTTTTTTGTGTCTGCGGATCGGGCCTTAATTGAATATCGTCGGAGTCCATTGATTTGAGTGTGCGGAAACTGAATGAAATGTTGCAACCGCTGGTGGAAAGCCTCGGTTATGAGTTTGTCGGATTGGAATACAACCCAAACCCGAAACACGCTGTTTTACGGGTGTACATTGATCATGAAAGCGGCGTGGCGATTGAGGATTGTGAAAATGTGAGTCGCGAGACTGCGGCCCTGCTGGATGTCAAGGACCCGATCAAGTGTCACTACAACCTGGAGATATCATCACCGGGTCTGGACAGACCGTTGTTTACACCGACACATTTTGAGTCTTTTATCGGCCGGCAGGTGAAGGTCAGCCTGTTTGCTCCGCAGGACGGCCGGCGTAACTTCCAGGGCAGGATCCTCAACACGGATGAGGATGATGTTGGTATTGCACAGGACGGTGTGGAAGTGACGCTGGCGTTTAACAATATCGCCAGGGCAAGACTGGTTCCAGATTATGAAAACATCCTGGCAGGGCAGAGGTCAAAACCATAATGGAGGCAGGGGACAGGGTCCCCGCATGGAGTTAAAAGCAGATGAGTAAAGAAATACTTCTGGTCGTTGATGCGGTATCCAATGAGAAAGGTGTCAGTAAGAACGTCATCTTTGAAGCACTGGAGGCCGCACTTGCATCCGCCGCGTGCAAACGCCATAACGATGAGATTGATGTACGTGTCAGCATCGACCGTAGCAACGGGGATTATGAAACATTCCGTCGTTGGGAGGTACTGGAAGATGATGCAGAAATTGAATCGGATCAGTACCAATTGCTGCACAAAGATGCACTCGCAATCAATGCGGAAATCGGGGTGGGTGATTACATCGAGGAACCGATGGCAAATGAGGCCTTTGGGCGGATTGCCGCGCAGACCGCGAAGCAAGTCATCGTACAGCGTGTACGCGAGGCCGAAAGAGAGCAGGTTGTGGACGCGTACAAAGACCGTGAAGGTGAACTGATTAATGGCGTTGTCAAACGCATTGAGCGGGGAAATGTCTACCTCGACCTGGGTGGCAATGCAGAAGCATTCATTGCCCAGCGCCACATGATACACGGTGAAACCGTACGTCCGGGTGACCGCTTGCGGGCATTCCTGTACGAAGTCAAGGCCGAGCAGCGCGGCCCGCAGCTTTTCGCCAGCCGTACGATCAAGGAATTCCTGATGGCCTTGTTTGAACTGGAAGTGCCTGAAATTGGTCAGGACTTGATTACCATCATGGGCGGTGCCCGTGATCCGGGTCGCAGGGCAAAGATCGCGGTCCGCTCCAACGATCCCCGCACCGATCCTATCGGTGCTTGTGTGGGAATGCGGGGTTCAAGGGTCCAGGCGGTATCCAACGAGTTGGCGGGTGAGCGCATAGACATCATCCTGTGGGATGATAACCCGGCCCAGTTTGTTATCAACGCCATGGCGCCGGCGGAAGTTGCCTCCATCGTGGTTGACGAGGAACGCCGCATAATGGATATTGCGGTTGAAGAAGAGAACCTGTCCCAGGCCATTGGCCGCGGTGGCCAGAATGTCAGGCTTGCGAGCGATCTGAGTGGCTGGGAGCTGAACGTGCTTACCGTCGCAGATGCTGATCAGAAAAGTGAACAAGAGGCCGGTAAGGTGCTGGCGGTATTCATGGAACGTCTGGATGTGGATGAGGGTGTAGCCAACATCCTGGTGCAGGAAGGCTTCAGTAATGTGGAAGAGGTCGCTTACGTACCGGATTCTGAATTGCTCGAAATTGAGGAATTTGATGAAGATATGGTTACCGAATTGCGGCGACGCGCACGTGATGCATTGTTAACCCAGCTGATTGCAAGAGAGGAAGCCCTGGATGAAAACAAACCGGCTTCAGACCTGCTCAAGCTCGACGGTATGAGCGAGCGCCTTGCATTTCGTTTGGCGGAAAAAGGTGCGCGTACACAGGAAGACCTGGCGGAACTTTCCGTCGATGAATTGCTGGAAATAGATGATATGTCGGAAGAAGACGCGGCTGCGTTGATCATGACTGCCCGCGCCCCCTGGTTTGAAGAAGAAAATCAGGGATCCTGAAATCAATAACCGGCCGGTTCATCAAGGAGCAGAACAATGTCCCAAGTTACCGTTTCACAATTAGCAGAAGTCCTGGGTGTCAGTATTGACAAACTGTTAAACCAGATGAGTAAGGCCGGCATCGAGCTCGGTTCGGGCGGCGATGCGGTATCCAATAATGACAAGAAGAAACTGCTGGCGCACTTGCGGTCTGCTCATGGCAAGTCGGAAAGTGATGCCACAGCGCCCCGGCGTGTGACGCTCAAGCGCAAGTCGCTCAGTGAGCTGCGTATTGCCGGCAGTGGCCCACGCGCGACGACCAAGACCGTCAATGTCGAATTCCGTAAAAGCCGCACCTATGTAAAACGTGAGGCGCTGCAGCAGGCAGAGCGGAATGATCCGGAACGGGAAAAAGTCCGGCAGGCGCTTGAAGAGGTCAAGGCACGGCGTGAGGCTGAGGACCGGTTGCGCCAGGAAGCCATTGATAAATCCCGCCGGGAAGCAGAAGAAGCTGCCCGTAAAATTGCTGAAGAGAAGGCACGAAAAGCCCAGGAAGAACAAACACGGCGTGAGGCAGAGGAACGCAGCCGTGAACAGGAGGCCAGGCGAAAGGCTGAAGAAGAAGAGCGCAAAAAAGAAGAGGAACGCGCCCGTAAGCTGGCTGATGAGCAGCGCAAGCGCAAAAAGGCACGCGCCGCCAAGCCCTCGACCCGCTATGGCCGTGAAGAACTGCATGTGGCCGGTGGGACTGCGGTACGGCGTCGCAAACCCCCAAGACGGGTTGCATCCTCTTCACAACCAACCGAGCACGGGTTCTCAAAGCCGACAGCACCGGTGGTCCGGAATGTTGCCATTCCTGAAACGATCACCGTTGCCGACCTCGCCAAACTTTTGGCGGTCAAGGCAGGTGAGATCATCAAGATATTGATGAATATGGGGATGATGGTCACCATCAATCAGCCGCTGGACCAGGATACGGCTATTCTGGTGGTGGAGGAAATGGGTCACACGGCCAAAGCTGCCGAAGACAAGAGCGTTGAACAACAATTGATTGCTGATGAGGATGTCAGCGATAGCGAAGCCGTCACACGGCCACCGGTCGTCACCGTGATGGGACATGTTGATCATGGCAAGACCTCGTTGCTTGATTATATTCGTCATTCCAGGGTCGTTGATTCCGAGGCGGGTGGTATCACCCAGCACGTGGGTGCTTACCACGTGAAGACAGCGAGCGGTATCATTACATTTTTGGACACACCGGGCCATGCGGCTTTCACGGCAATGCGGGCACGTGGTGCAAAAGCAACCGATATCGTTATTCTGGTTGTGGCAGCGGATGATGGCGTGATGCCACAGACAAAAGAAGCCATTCAACACGCACGCGCGGCGGGTGTGCCATTGATTGTGGCTATCAACAAGATGGACCGTCCCGAGGCTGATATCGAACGGGTTAAATCCGAGCTTTCCAAGGAAGAAGTAATCTCTGAAGAGTGGGGTGGTGAGGCTTTGTTTGTGCCGGTATCGGCCAAGACTGGCGAGGGCATTGAGGACCTGCTGGAGGGTATATTACTGCAAGCTGAATTGCTCGAACTCAAGGCGGTACCGGACCGCCGGGCTCAGGGCCTGGTGGTCGAGTCCAGTCTGGACAAGGGACGCGGGCCGGTGGCAACGCTGCTGATTCAAAACGGTACCCTAAAACGTGGTGATATGGTGCTGGCCGGACAGGAATATGGCCGTGTGCGTGCCATGTTTGATGAATCAGGTAACAAGATAAAATCTGCCGGGCCATCCATGCCGGTGGTGGTTCTTGGTCTTTCGGGCGTACCTTATGCCGGTGATGAAGTACTGGCCGTCGCCAATGAAAGAAAGGCAAAAGAGGCCGCCAGCCAACGCAAGGATCGTCTGCGCGAAGGCCGTCTGGCGCAACAACAGGCAGCCAATTTGCAGAGCCTGTTCGACAATATGGGCAAGGGTGAGCAGTTGTCTGTCAACCTGTTGATACGGGCTGATGTGCAGGGTAGTGTTGAAGCGCTCAAGGATTCGTTGACCCGGCTGAGCGGTGATGAAATCCGGGTCAATGTGGTCGCTTCCGGTGTCGGTGCCATTACCGGGTCGGACGCCTCTCTGGCACAGGCTTCAAGCGCAATTCTTATTGGTTTTAATGTACGGGCTGATAATTCTGCACGTAAAATAATCCAGGAAAATGATCTGGATGTACGCTATTACAGTGTTATTTACGATGCGATCGACGAAGTAAAGAGCGCCATTACCGGCTTGCTGGGCACCGAGACCCGGGAGAAAATTGTCGGTCTGGCGGAAGTCAAGGACGTATTCCGTTCTTCCAAGCTGGGTGCCATCGCGGGTTGCCTGGTGACCGAAGGTGTGGTGCGTCGTGATAACCCCATTCGCGTACTGCGTGACAATGTGGTCGTCTTTGAAGGTGAACTGGAGTCATTAAGACGTTTCAAGGACGACGTCAAAGAGGTTCAGTCCGGTACCGAATGCGGTATCGGTGTAAAAATGTACAACGATGTCAAAGCGGGTGATCAGATCGAATGTTTCGAGCGCATCGAGGTCGCCAGGACGCTCGATTGATACAGATGAATTATGAGCCGGGTACAAACTGTAGCAACAGGTTATGAGGTAAACGATGTACTTTCTCCAAAAAATTCATTTAATTGCATGGAGGCTCGGTTCCGACTGGTGAATTATGCAGGCTAGAGATTTTAACCGTTCGGAACGTGTTGCCGGGCAATTGCGCCGTGATCTGGCGCGTCTGATCCAGCAGGAGATCAAAGACCCGGCGGTGGGTTTTGTCAGTGTTTCCGATGTTGAGGTGACCCGGGACCTGTCGCACGCGAAGGTTTTTGTGACCGTATTTGAACCGGACCATGCCAAAGAAAGTTTGCGCGCCCTGCGTCACGCCACGGCATTTCTCCGCCGTCGGCTGGCCCAACAATTGCGTCTGCGCCAGGTCCCGGAACTGCACTTCAAACACGATGATTCGGTCGAACAGGGTGGCCATATTGACGATCTCATTGCACAGGCACTGGAAGCGGACAGCCACAACCATGAACCTGTTGCAGACGCTAAAAAAGAGACAGACGAGGAACAATGAGCCGCCGCACCTGCAGGCTAGCCCGCATATTTCACCAGTATCCCGGATGATGGCGACGGACAGGTGTGTCTGGACGCTGGGCTGGACTGAGACCAATAGCCGTAGCTATTGGTCGAGGGAAGCT
>CAZYVH010000045.1:0-19208 GCA_964650905.1 uncultured Wenzhouxiangellaceae bacterium
GTTTATGTACATATACTTACGGCATTCAATTATAACTTTAACGGGACAGTAGTGACTGCGAATTATATTTAAATACATTGATATATATTAATACAAGAGGGTATTTTAAATATACGAACACAATAGTGCATTAAGGTAGTCATCCATGGAAATGCTGTTCAGGCACCAAGCCACACAGGCTTGGCTGAATCAACCCAAATTCCAGCTCAACGCCTTGTAAACACTTCAGTTTTGTCACATGGTCGCTCGGCATGTAGCAAGTATGCGTTCGCTGAGAATGTATGCGGCTTTGTTTGGATTTGTTTCCTTCGCGAAGGTCATGGGTGTCTGTGTTCTTTGTGTTCTTCGGTGTTCTTTGTGTTCTTACTAATTGTATTTAAAAATACAATATTTTGTATGTATTAATACAAATTATTGTATAATACCTTACAAATAGAATATCGGTTAGACAAAAACCACGTGCTGGAGATACTTTCGCAGTGGAATTCCTTTCTCAACAGAAAGGTGCACCTGATCGCATGCGGCGGCACGGCAATGACATTACTGGGGGTAAAGGCGTCAACAAAAGACGTTGACTTTATGGTGCCTGCAACCAGCGAGCACGGTTACCTGGTCAAACAATTACAGGACCTTGGGTATAAGCGAGTCACTGGTAGCGGTTGGCAACGAAAAGGCGAGGCATTTCAATTCGATTTGTTCAGCGGAAATCGAATTCACACCACTGAATTGCTGGCATCACCCCTGGAATATGGGCGACACACACTTTTGAAGGAATACTCACACCTTTTTGTCGCCATCCTGAATGATTACGACTTGATATCCAGCAAACTTATGCGAGGTACCAGCGTCGACTTTGACGATTGCCTGGGGTTGGTTGAAGCTCATCAGGGTGAAATTGACCTGAGTAAACTAGCGTATCATTTCAATAAACTGGTCGATTATGAAGTGGCTGAAAAGCGTATCAGGCCGCATATGGATTTGTTTCAGAAAATGCTGAAGCAGCGAGGGCTATTATGAATGAAAAAGACCAAAAGCTATTGAAAGGCATGGCCAGGCTTGGTTATCCGATGATGGAGCGCATGGAAGATATGGATACCAATCAGACCCTGGCGGAGGTCGTTAAAAGCCTTAACCCCAGGTATTGGGAGGGGTTCCCAGTTT
The DNA here is from genome assembly GCA_964650905.1 of uncultured Wenzhouxiangellaceae bacterium. Taxonomy (GTDB): domain Bacteria; phylum Pseudomonadota; class Gammaproteobacteria; order Xanthomonadales; family SZUA-36; genus SZUA-36. Next base: position 1,162 of record CAZYVH010000045.1, read on the forward strand.
TACTGGCCAATGCTTCAGAAGACCTTCTGTTTTCGCCGGAATTGGTGGAGCAATTGCTCGAATCTGACATTCAGAAAAAGCATTTCCACAATTTGATACTATTGACCGGTTCTCTGTTTTCCCAATATCACATCTCATCATCCTGGTGGGGAAAGTTCAAAAAGAGCCTTTCACAAGAAGACAACCTCGTACTCAAGAGATTTAGGAACTCTCTGGTCCACAACCAGAACATACGTTGGAACGATACAGAAATTGACCCGGAACGATTAAAACGGCTGTTCGAACTCTATTTTGAAGACAAGGCAGAAAAGAATGAGCGCCAACAACGAAAATACGAAGAGTTTTCGCTTGAGTTTGCGCTGTCAAAAATTTTCTCCCCGAAGCAAAAGGAGCTATTCAGGAAAAAACTGGATGGCCTGCGCCTGGACAAGACGGAGCAAGAGTATTACTCCAGGGTTGTGAAGAAAAAGGTAGTGGCCCTGGCCAATACGCAACTGCACAGGCTGGCGAGAACGTTATTGGAGAAGTGAGAGGGAAAATTTGCCAAATACAATGAACAAGTTGTGTGAACTACTGCGCTATCGGGAAGTCGAGTTACCTGCCCGTTTCCTGCTGGAGCACATCATCGATGACGCGACAATGGGCGAACCCTACATATTCCTCCGGTACTCGCTACCCACTGCATAGAGTGCCAATGACATCGACCCCAGCAAGCAATCCTTCGCCGCGTCGATCAATGCCCCGAAGGTGTTTTTGCGCCCCCGCGCCACCTGCTGCAGACGTACCAGTTCCGGCGCGGCGGCGTTGTCGTGGGCCGTCCTGAACGTTTGCACATTCTCAACCTGCTGATCTTTTTCTGCATCCGTCGAGCGCATCAGGCGCTCGTAGAAGAAGCGCTCGAACGATGCGGGTCGGGCGCGTCTGTATCCGCTGCCCACCTGAGTCCACCTTGCGGTCCTCGCCGAACCGGGGTAAGCCCGCCTTGCCACAGGGTGGTGTGTCCGAACACGGGACTCTGGCCACATTAATAAAAAACCTTTTATACCAGTAATTGTCCTGGCTGCATACAGACACATTATGACAAACCGGATCGTGTGCTTCATGGACAAAGCCATCAAGCAAACATTATTTTGCACGCAAGTAGTTTGTTAGGCTGGCAACTGGTGGTAAAGTTCGCGTTTTCAAAGCAAATGAACCCGGGTTCATGAGGAAAAGCCAAAACATGGCAGAGCATTTAATTCCGGCCCGGAACACAGCAATGCCTGGAACCTGATTCACATGCCACTGGTTGAACACTCAAAGTTACCTACATTTTCCAAGCTGCGGGAGCAGGGCGAGCAAGTGCTCACGATCGAACGCGCCGCACACCAGGACATCCGTGAATTGCATATTGGCCTGCTGAACATGATGCCCGATGCGGCGTTGTCAGCAACCGAAGAACAGTTCATCCGCCTGGTGGGTAACTGCAACCAGATTGCCCAGTTTTACGTGTACCCGTTTACGCTGCAGGAGTTATCCCGCGATGAAAAAGCTGCAAGGCACATCGGGCGATACTATTCCAGCTTCGAGGAACTGCAGGCACTTGGTCTGGATGCCCTGATCATCACCGGCGCCAATGTTGCCAATCCGTCCCTGGCCGAAGAACCCTTCTGGGGCCCCCTCGTGGACATTATCAACTGGGCCCGCGAAAATGTTGCCTCCACACTGTGTTCCTGCCTGGCAACCCACGCGCTGGTGAAACATCTGTATGGTATTGAACGTCAGCGTCTGCCAGACAAGCAATGGGGTGTGTATAGCCACCGTGTGACCCATCATGACCATCCACTGACGAGGGGCATCAATACACGATTCTATGCACCACATTCACGCTGGAATGAGATCACACGGGAGCAGTGTGAGCTGGCAGGTCTTGGTGTGCTTGCGAGCAGCAAGAAAGCCGGCATACACCTGGCGGTGAGTCGTGATCAGTTCAGTATCATTTATTTTCAGGGCCACCCCGAATATGATTCAAACAGCCTGCTCAAAGAATACAAACGGGAAGTGTTTCGATTCCTGGGTGGTGAACTGACAAGCCCCCCTGCATATCCTGAGAACTATTTTTCCAAGGCAGCCCGGGAAATTGCCCGGCTTTTTATCGACCAGGCAATTGATGCGCAGCAAACTAACCAGCCCTCACCGGATTTTCCCGAAGACGCGTTGCGACACCTGGTGGACAATACCTGGGGTGACACCGGCAAGGCCATTGTAAACAACTGGTTGGGCCTGGTTTACCAGGTCACCAATCTTGACCGGCACAAGCGCTTCATGGACGACGTCGATCCTGATGACCCGTTGAATCTCAGGTCGAAATTTGGATAGACCGGCGAACACAATACACTTACAGCGTTAAAATAACTTGAGGAACAAACCATGGGCTTTAGTACCAGACAAATTCATGCAGGTGTCACACCTGATCCACTGACGGGTGCGATCCTGACGCCGATCTATCAAACCACGACCTACGTACAGACATCGGTCGATGAATACCTTGCCAGGGGCTATTCTTACTCACGCTCCGCCAACCCGACGGTACGGGCACTGGAACTGAAACTGGCGGATCTCGAAGGTGGTTTGGATTGCGCCTGTTTTGGTACAGGGATGGCGGCCATACAAGGCGTCATGCTGGCTTTTCTAAACGCTGGCGATCACGCCATCATCTCGGATGTTGCTTATGGTGGCACCTACCGCTTGTGTACAAAAGTCCTGAACCGCTTTGGTGTGGACTTCGCTTTCGCAGACACCGCCAGACCCGACGATGTGGCGGCGGCGGTGCAGGACAATACCCGTCTCATATTTACCGAAACCCCGGCCAATCCCACCATGAAAAGCTCGGATATTGCAGCCATTTCATCGATTGCGAGCAGTGCCGGTGCGGTGCACGCGGTTGACAACACCTTTTTGACACCCTATTACCAGCGACCCCTGGAACTCGGCGCCGACGTTTCAATTCACAGCACGACCAAATACATGGACGGTCACAACGCCACGGTCGGAGGCGCTGTCATCTGCAATGCCACCGAACATGCCGAAGCCGTGCGTTTTATACAGAACAGCACCGGCAGCATCATGTCACCACAGGTTGCCTGGCTGACCTTGCAGGGTTGTAAAACACTGTCGATCAGAATGGACCGGCAGTCTGCGAATGCCCTCGCCATCGCCCAATTTCTCGAAGCTCATCCGAAAGTGGAACAGGTCAGTTACCCGGGTCTGGAGTCCTTTGCTCAATACGAACTGGCTTGCCGTCAGGCGACCGGTTTCGGTGCGATGCTGTGGTTTGAAGTCAAGGGCGGCCTGGCGGCCGGCAAGACACTGATGGACAACGTCGAGGTCTGGAGCCTGGCCGAGAATCTCGGCTCCGTGGAATCGCTGATCACCCACCCGGTAACCATGACGCATGCAGATGTAGAACAGGCGGAGCGCGAGCGGGTCGGTATCATCGACGGCCTGGTGCGCTTGTCGGTGGGTCTGGAAGATGCCGAGGACCTGATCGCGGCGCTGGACAAAGCTCTGGCCATGGTTTGATTTGAGCACCAGGGCGATCTGACAACAGACTATTCGGGCACGTCTATGCCACCGGCTTTGAGCCGCGGGTATCAACAAGCCCTCCAGTTGTCATACCCTGCGGCATTCTGAAAATGGACTGATTTTTGCTTCTCACGTGGTGAATGTTGCTGAACGCCGGTCAGCCAGCCTGTAGACGCGCGTGGCTGTGTTGTGAAACAGTGCTGCACGCTGCTCATCGGAATAACCCCTGCTGAGACGCTTGAATGCATTCCATAAAACGGTGTAGGAACACCCCGCACGGTCGACCGGGAAATTGCTCTCGAACATGCAGCGATCCGCGCCGAAATGGTCAATGCAATCCCGGTAATAAGGACCCGTCACCTCGGCGAGTTCGATCGAACTCGCCGGTGCCTGCCGCTTGTGCCAGCCGAAACCACTCATCGACATGGTCAACCCACCGAGCTTGACCACAACGTTTTCACAACGAGCCAGTTCCGCCATATTGCTACTCCACAACTGGAATTCCGCCTCGCGGTGGGTCGAGTAAGGCCCGATACCGAGCGGTCCGGCCATGTGGTTCAGAACAATCGTCAGACCTGGCATCGAACGGGCGAGGTCAGTGAGTTCTGGGATTTGCGGGTGAAACAGCCAGACATCGAATGACAAACCCAGACCCTGGACACACATAAGGCCATCGCGAAACGTGCGCTCGCCCAGCAAACCCCGGGGCGGGTTGGTATGTGCATTGTGAATCTTTTCACTCTGATCCCAGGCAACCGCATAGCGGACACCCCGGAACCGGTCACTGGCCTGCAGGTGTGCCTCGAGTACGGCCTGAACGCTGGAGCCAAGCCGCAGGTCGGCAAAACCGATGATGCCTGCCGCGATTTCGCTGCAACCGTTAGCGGTGCTGACCGGTCCGGCAAGCCGGTCAACGTATTCGGTCTCACCCACCGGTCGTAACTCAGACGGGCCATCGCTGCGATAAAACTGCTGGCATTCCATAAAAACAGTTTGCGTTACTTTGTGACCCGCTTCTCCATTGTCATCACCACGTATGTCCCGTGTAAATTCGTCGATCAGGTATCGGCTTCCAGGATGGTTCCAGAGGTGGTGATGCGGGTCGCAGATCGGCAGATCGGTCTCAATGGCCTGCTCCCGTGTCAGACCAAGCCAGGACTCACGCCAGCTCATTAGCGTGTGCCGCTTTGCCGTGGACGGAACTGGGGTATGGAAATCTCATCAGACCAGTCTTCAAAAATCACTTCCACCGGCATACCCGTTGCAACCGTTTCCGGGTCACAGCCCACCACGTTGGACATCATCGTCGGTCCTTCATCGAGTTTGATGAGGGCCACGACGTACGGTACGTCATCCGCATAGGACTCGGCCACCGGCAGTCTGCAAACGGTATAGCTAACAACCGTCCCATGTCCGGTGGAAGGTCGCCACTCGAGTTGCACACCCATGCACGAGGCACACACGATGCGTGGATAAAACTGATATTCACCACACTGCGAACAATGCTGGATCATCAATCTGTGTGCCCGGCAACTCTCCCACCAGATGGCAGTTTCCGGTCGTGGGCGTGGTAAAAACTTGCCAGCGTGTTGCGTCATCAGCTGTTGTCCCTGCCCAGTATTAATGTTGCATGACTTGACATGATGCCGCCCTGGGCGTGGACCAGCGCAACCTCGGCGTCATCGACCTGCCGGTCGCCCGCAGTCCGTCGCAATTGCGCAACTGCTTCGGTCAGAGAAAACATGGCACCCGGATTCCCCGGGTGACAGTGGGAAAGCATGCCACCGTGCGTGTTGACCGGCAGCGACCCCCCGGGGGCCGTCTCCATGGCTGCGACAAACGCGCCGGCTTCGCCCTTTTCGCAAAAGCCGAGATCTTCAAGCTCAATGACAACGACCGGTGTGAAACAATCGTAAAGCTGCGCCACGTCCACGTCGTGTGGGCCAAGGCCGGCCATCCGGTAGGCTCGTCGGCCTGAGGCGGCCGCAGCCGAAGTCGTCAGACTCCTGGCCTGGCTGATGTGCTCGTGACTGTGACCTTCCCCGGCACCGAGAATATATACGGGGTCATGCGGATAATCGGTCGCAGCATCTGCTGATGTCATGATAATGGCCGCACCGCCGTCTGAAACCAGCGAACAGTCCAGCAAGTGCAATGGGTCCGCGATCATCCTTGAGTCAAGTACATCATCAATGGAGATGGGTTTTCGCATTTGCGCGGCGGGGTTACGTGCCGCATGCCGGCGGCCACTGACCGCAACCGCGGCAAACTGTTCGGGGGTCGTGCCGTAGGCGCTCATGTGCGCACGTGCGATAAGCGCGTAATAGGCTGGCACGGTCGCACCGTATGGGGTTTCAAATTCCGGGTGGCCGGTGGAGGACTGCATTTTCTTGGCCTGTTCCCGCGTGAGGCCCGACCGCAACCTGTCGGCAAGACAGACCAGCACGGTTTTACAAACACCCGTGGCGATGGCAGTGGCAGCATGCTGGATACTGGAAAACGTGGTGCCGCCCCCGGCGTTGGCGCTGATACAGTAACGGGGAAAAATCTGCAGGTACTCCGCAACAGCCTCCGCATGGTACATATAGGGTTCGGTCATGGAGTTGCAGGTGACCAGGCCATCTATCTGGTCTTTTGCAATACCGGCGTCATCCAGTGCACGCCGTGCGGCATCAATACAAAGTGCAGTGGCGCCGAGATCAGGGACCTTGCCGACTTCTGTGTCGGCGGCCCCGACGATGGCTACCCTGCCCCGCAGTGAAGTCACTTCCAGACCCGCTCAGACGTCCGCAAAGCGCACGGTGGCCCGGCCGGGCGTAACAACGTCACCCGCAGTGTCACTGATCAGCAGGTCCAGCGTGACCAGACCCGTGGGTTTCTCAACTTCCAGCACTTTGCCGCTGAAATATAACGCGTCACCCGTGTAGGCAGCCTTGCGGTTGGTATACTCAAATGAAACCAGCGACCCCTCATCATCCAGCCAGTCTATGACACGTTGGGTGAGCCAGTCGCCCATCAGCGGACCGGCAACGACCAGGCCGGAGTAGCCCTCAACTTCAGTCGCGTAGGGATAATCGTAGTGGATACGATGGGCATTCCAAAGCGATGCGTTGTAGAAAAAAAGCTGTATGTTGTCACAGTTAAATTCATGGCCGGCTAAGGTATCACCCACCTTGATCGATGCAATTCTTGAGCTGTCTGTCATCGTAATATCCGGGTTATCTTTTCATTGAGCACGGGCTCGCCGGCGTCATCCTCGACCTTCATAATCAACTCATAAAAAATCAGCGGCCCTTTTGAACCCTGTTTCTCGTACATATCGGTCAGGGTACGGGTTGCAACCAAGACGTCACCTGGATAATAGGGCTTGAAATAGTCTATTTTCCAGCCACCTGCCATCGCACGCTTGAGTGGAAAATCCGGTAGTAATTTGTCAACAAAAACCCCGTCCGGTGTGAGTTGGTCCATTTCAACAACGTCCCAGAAAAGTGCGATATGGAACATCGGCGGCGCCACGTCTCCGGCCAGGAACTTTGCCTCCTGTTGCCCCGTAGCCACCGAGTACTTGCGGATATCCCGGCGCGTGACCAACTCGGTCCGGGGGGCTTCGGTCGTACCGATGTGTGCCAGTAAATCGGGGGTAATCAAGTTGCTCATTTTGCTTTAACCCATCCTAGTTGCTGTAGGGATGCCGGTGCATGCGACTAAAACGGAAGATCAAGGTCAAGGTGCCGGTGTGAAATCTTCCATCCGCCCGTGGTCTTGACGACGTCATCTTTGTAGACGCCACTGATAATCACCTCGATGCTGCCCGCATTGATGGCAAACACCACCAGACCGGATACAACACTGGCCGCGTCATCGCCTTCGGATTCAAAAAATATATTGGAAATAACATGGCGACGCACATCCGTTTGCTCAGCCAGCGTATCCGCCATCAATTGCATGATGAGATCGCGTCCTTCGAAAGGCCCGACATCGCCCGTACCTGTAATATTGATCAGCATACTTGCATCGCTCGCAAAACACGCCTCCAGAACGTCAAGTTGGCGCTCATCAAAACCGTGGGCCGCCCGGGCCAGTAATTCGTGGATAAGAAGTTTATCTTCTGCCTTCATCAATTGTCTTTTCCTGCGCTAATGGGTTGTTACCACCACCTGAGTGGTTACCATCAAACCAGCCCGTGTTGGTTGTAACCCGCCAGCTTAAGCATCTGGTCATGAAAAAGCATCCGTGCCTGGGGGAGTTCGAATTTCTCGTCAAAATAAACCGCTGTGCGCAGACCAATCAACAATGCGTACGACACCTCTGCAAGCTCCCCGGCCTCGGTTGAATCACGGGGCGAATTCTCGAACAATTCACGCAGATACTGCTTACATGCCCTGTCGAGCTTGGCTTTTTCGTTGTGCAAAGGATCGTCGTGTACTGCAACGCCAAAACACTCGAGCATAAAGCCGATTTCCGACTTGGTGATACCCTTACCGGCAAAAAAGAGATCCGTAATAAGGTCGATTTGGGCCAGCGGATCTTCACTGCCAAAATCGCCCATGCGTTTGATGATTCGCCGTCCAACGTTTTTGAAATAGTGTTCGAGCAACGTGTCTTTACCGGAAAAATAATAGAGCAAATGACTGGCTGACATTTCCGCGGTACGTGCTACATCACGCAACGTGGTTTTTGCGTAACCCTTGGCCATGATGCATTTGTGGAACGCAGACAGAATGCGTGCCCGGCGGATACCGCCACGGCTTCCCGGGGGTGACTCGACTATATTGGCATTCATACCCTGATCCATTGCTTATCAACCTCCGCTTACAACTTGCTTGACTCGCCGCCGTCTATCACAAACACACTACCGGTAACAAAATTTGATTTGGGTGAAGCCAGATAGCAAAGCAGCGGACCCAGTTCATTGATTTCACCCATACGCCGTGCAGGAATCTTACCGAGGCGCCGTTTCAACAAATTCGGCGAATCCAATACGACCTGTTGTGCCTGGGTCGCAAATGCCCCGGGTGCAATGGCGTTTACCTGGACCCCCTTGGCCGCCCATTCTGCCGCCAGAGCCTTGGTAAACTGGAGCACCGCACCCTTGGACGACGAGTAAGAAACCAGCATGGCTTTACCGAGAATACCAGAAGTTGAAGCAATATTGATGATCTTGCCAGACCCCTGTGCAATCAGGTGCCTGCCCGCAGTTCGCGCCAGTATGGCAGGTGCTTTCAGGTTTACGGCAATCACATCATCCCACTCCTGTTCATCCTGGTCGAGAAAATACCCGGCCGGTGCAATACCGGCGTTATTCACCACGATATCCAGCCGTCCAAATGACTCAATGGCAAATTCAGGGAGTTTTGCGACCGCCCTGGAATCCTTCATGTCACATTGCAGGACCTTTATCGAGCCGGGCGCCAGGACTTCCAGTTTTTTCAATTCATCCAGCGATCGGGCTACGGCCAGAACACGAACACCCTGCTCAACCAACGCCAGCGTTGCAGCCTGGCCAAGGCCCCTGCTCGCACCGGTAACAATGGCTACCTGCTCTTCGAGTTCGAGATCAATCATTTGTCTGCCCTGTATATCCGCTGCAAACACAGGCACCCAGTTCGACACCTGGTCATTTTATTTAATATCTTCCGTCAGTTGGCGGGCAATCCCCAGGCGTAACACCTCGGAAGCACCCTCATAAATACGCATGGGCCGCGCCTGGCGGTACAAACGCTCAATTTTGGTATTCCTGATCAGTCCAAAGCGCCCCATCATCTGAACACAGCGGTCCACGACCTTTGATGCGGTTTCGCTGGCGGCAAGCTTTGCCATCGACGAATGATTCAGGGACGCGGCCGGATCATCGACCGCCATGGCGGCCGCCCGGTAAGTCAACAAGCGTGTCATTTCAACTTCGGTCCAACAATCTGCAAGCATCTGTGCCACCGGGCCCAATCGCGCCAACGGTCGACCAAACTGTACCCGTTTGCGGGTATGGCGCACGGCTTCTTCCAATGCGGCCTGCGCCAAACCCACGGCCGCACCTGCCACGGAGACGCGAAACACACCCAGGGTCGCCAACACCAGGTCGAGCCCCTGCCCGGTCTTACCCAGACGCGCGCTGAGCGGCAACTTCACATTGTCAAAATGCACGTCACCCAGAACATGTGGCGCGATCAATTCCGGTGTAGGCGTCACACTGACACCCGCGGTGTCGGCAGGAACCAGGAGCATGGAGTAGGTTGATTCTTCACGGGCGAACACGACAAAAAATTGCGCCGCACCGGCATTTGAAATAAAGGACTTCGTGCCGTTGAGCAACAGGCCTTCAGTCGTTGCCGTGAGGATTGTTGTCACCGATTTCAGGTCCGAGCCAGCGTTTGGTTCAGTCAAAGCCAAGGCTGGCAATGCCTGCGCCGAAGCAACCCGTGGCAGCCAGTTTTCACGTTGCTCGGCGGAACCCGCCACCGTGACGGCATAGCTGCCGATGCCCTGCAGGGCAAACATGGAATCCGCATGGGCGGACGTCGCCATCAGAACCTCCCGCACAACACAGATGGCCAATGGATCGAGTTTTTTTGTCCGGCCACCAAACTGGGTCGGCACCATGAGATCACTCAGCTTGCTTTTGCGGAACTCGGCCAGGACACCGGGATGAATTGTACTCATTTCATCCGCTTGCACGGCCAATGGCTCAATTGCACGAGCAAAATCCCGGGCCTGTTGTTGAATCTCGAGATAGTGCGGATCAAGATCAAAGTTCATGCAATACCATCCTTATCGTTCATTATTAGTTTTTCACAATCACAGCGATTCATTCTATTGTTTGGGTTGACGTCCTTCAAACTGCGGACGCCTTTTTTCCATAAAGGCCGTGGCACCCTCGATCATATCCTTGGAACCAATGGCCTGCACCAGCATACCCAAGCCACTCAGGTAATTATCCCGGCACTGGTTCCACCAGACATTTGAGCTGATCTTGGCTATCTCCAGATAACGGGGGCTCATACGCAACAACTCATTGGCCCAGGCTGTCACCTCATCATCAAATTTGTCCTGCGTTACCACCGCATTGATCAATCCCATCTCCAGCGCCTGCGCAGCCGTGTAGCGACGGCACATAAAGGCAATCTCCCTGGCGCGCTTTTCACCGACGCTCATGGCCAGAAAATTGGTCCCACCCAGCACCGGTGCGCTGCCGATCTTGACACCCGTCTGCCCAAAGGTGGCTTTTTCCACCGCAATGGCCATGTCACACGCCACGACCAGTTCATTGCCACCACCCGCCGCCGCACCATTGACCGCGGCAATAACCGGTCGCGGACTGAGCCTGATCGCCTCATAGACTTTCAATGAGCCATAAAACATACGCCTCAGATCTCCGGCATCCGGATCACTCAAGTCAGCCAGATAACCACCGGCACAAAATGCCCGGCCGGTTCCGGTTAAGACAATGACACCAGCATCCGCTGCATTCTCAATGGCCGCGATCAGAGCCTGGGCCATATCCGCGTCGTAAGCGTTCATTCGATCCGGGCGGTTCAGTCTTATCCATTCCACCTCACCTCTTCTTTCAACCTTAATATCTGGCATTCCATCCTCACGTGATTTTTCAAACTATTTAACTATTAGCAGGGTACACAATTCCAATAAAACTCAACACCAATCCCTGCAAACGAAACTTGACAATTCTCTGTATTTTGTGGAAACATTGAACAAAGTTCAAGTTTTCAAGAATAACACGGATAAAAGTCCGGATGTATTACAACACGATAATTAATGGCTGCAGGTCACTTCTGCCGGGTTTAAATACGATCGGGAATAAAATATATGTATGATGTTAAGTGCTTTTCGAGAATGATAATTACTACCTTTCTTGCTATGTGTAGCTGGTCATTGACCGCCGGTTTTACACTGGCTCAAAATGAAGACACAAACGAATCGAGTGCTGCTAATGCACTTGAAGAAGTAACCGTAACGGCGCGCAAACGGGTTGAGAATTTGCAGGAGGTTGCACTCTCTGTAAGCGCGATGGGGCAAAAAGAAATCGAAGCCACATTTGCGACCGATGTCCGCGACCTGGTTTATATCTCCCCCAATACCGTTCTGGATGATACCAACCAGGGGCCGGGTGGTGTCGCTGCGGCCTATATCCGCGGTATCGGTGTATCGGAGGTTGAAAAAAACTTCGATCCAGCCGTCGGTGTGGTCGTCGACGGAATTTTCCGGGGCACCATGACGGGCAGTATCGAAAGGGCTATTGACCTGGAAAGAGTGGAAGTCGCCCGTGGACCACAGGGTTCCCTATTCGGCAGGAACACCATAGGTGGCGTCATCATCATGGAACACAGTAAACCTACTGGTGAGAACGGCGGTAAAATCCGGGCAAGTTACGGCAATTACGAAACCGCCGTGGTCGACGGTATTATCAATTTCGGTCTCGGTGAGCAGTTTGGGGTCAAGCTCAGCGGGGCATATCGAAAACAGAATGAAGGCTTTTACACCAATCTGAACACTGGCAGAAAAGACGGTCAATACGAATACAAATCAGGTGGTATCAACGTTTTGTGGAGCCCATCCGAAGATTTGGAAGTCGAGTGGACCTATATGCAGGAAAGGACAGACCAGGACACACCGCCATTGCTGAACGTCGGCCAGCCCGGACAGCTTTTTTGTGAAGGCTGGGGCTGGTGTTCACCGGATACCCACACACCGGTTTCAGGTGACCGTTACGCGGTGCTGACAGCCTATGGGCAGGATGCAACCAATCCGTTCCCCGGTAGCCCGTTCAACGCCCCCGGCTATAACGAGCCACACGGTCCCAATGACGCCACCTACGATGCAGACACCAACCAGTTGGAAGTCCGCTGGGATGTGAATGATGATTACCGCGTCGATTACATCATCGGCAGGTGGAAAACAAAAGAAAAAGTCGTGACCGACTGGGATGGTGTCACGCAGGTCCTGTTTCATACTGACCGGCCGGCTGAATACGATCAGGTCACCAACGAACTGCGTCTGACCTTTGATGACGGTGGTCCGCTTGCCTACACCATCGGTGCTTACTACTGGGACTCCGATTATGAAATCAGGCTGCGCAGCTACATCGGATTTGTCGTTCCAGGGCTGGTCCTGGACCTGCCGCAGACGACCAAGCAAAGCAGTAAATCCAAGGCGGTTTTCTTCGAAGGCGACTATGCGTTCAGCGACGCATGGACCCTGACGCTTGGTGGTCGCTATACGAAGGACAAAAAGACCACCGACCAGGCCGGTGTTACAAATGCCACTGCGAAAGACTCTTGGAACGAATTTACACCGAAAGCCGCTTTGAAATACAACATCGGCGATGACTCGATGATTTACGGTCTCTATTCCGCCGGCTACCGGGCCGGTGGTTTTAACGGGCGCGTCGACAGCGTTGAAACAGCAGCGATATCCTATAACCCTGAAACCGTAGATAATTTCGAGCTGGGTTACCGCTCCGAGTGGCTCGACCGCACCGTGGTTTTTAATGCCACTGCTTTTTACATGGATTACAAGGACAAACAGGAAGAAATCCAGCAACCCTCAACAACCAGCGGAACCGGCCAGGTCACGCGCGTCGTGAACGCAGCCACAGCAACGATCAAGGGTGTCGAACTGGAACTGGTGTGGCTGGCTGCCGATAGCTTTACACTGAGAGCCAACCTTGGCTTGCTGGACGCCAGCTACGATAAATTCGAGGTCAATACCGGCACTACTGACAACCCCGTCATTACAGATTTTTCTAATCTTGATTTCAGACGCGCACCCAAAACCACGTTCAGTCTGGTGGGGAACTACGAATGGAGTCTTGGCTCCGGCAGCATGATGGTGCAGGCGGGCTGGCGCTACCTTGGTTCACATGAGGTGGATTTTGCCAATAAACCCGAACTCCATAATAAGGGTCAGCACCTCATTGACGCCTCGATCAATTACTATTACAAGGACTGGTATGCCAGCCTTTTCGGCCGTAACCTGGCGAAAGAAGATGGCTACCAGATTGGCTTCGACGTGGCAGGACTATGGTCCTATGCGGCGCCACGGGCACCGCGCACGTATGGTCTTGAGGTTGGATTTAGATTTTAAGATGACGGCACATTGTCCGGAGTTGAACTTGCTTGATTCAGTGTTGACACTTGTCGCAAGATAGACAATTACCCGGTCAATCCTGCTGAGCAGGCCGCAAATAGAATGTAGACACATTGAATTAGTCCCAGGAGAAACTTCATGTCTGATACACCCAAAATTAAATTTGATCCCGAAAAACTCGAACAATTGAGTGTGGCCACCGATTACCCGATGGAACTGGATGAATTTGAGCTGCTTTACCGAAATAACTGTTACTGCGAAATGGCATGTGTCAACAAGCACGGCTATCCGATCGTAACACCGATGTTTTTTGTTGTCATTGATGACACCATTCATTTGAGTAGCATCAAGAAATACCGGCACAAGGTACAGCATCTCGCGGATAACCCTAAAATGTCTGTAAGTATCCACAATGACGGGTCCAATATCCGTCACCAGAAAGCCATCCTGGTCATCGGTAATGCCGAAATATCAGATGATGATGAACTGATGCGTCGTGTGCACTGGGACATCATTGACAAGTATTTCTTCGAACTCACCACAGAGGAAGAACGGGCGGCTGCCTTCGAGGCCGTACACACGCCTCTGCGGGCTATTATCAAGGTCATACCTGAAAAAATCCTGACCTGGGACCTCGGTAAGATGCTTGATGCCCACGATCCGGGGGTTTGGTTTGGTGAGGCACAAAAACTGATTCAGAAATACATGGATTAGACGATAGACGATATCCCCATATCAACAGCGGGGAGGTATCCAAACAACAGGAGAAACATTATGGGGCGTTGGGACGATAAGTTTGACCGTCACGCCAGGAAATGGGCTTCGTGGAACATGCAGGAATATTCACAGCAGGACCGCGTACTCAGCAATATCATTGAAGACAAGGCACGTCAGTTTCCTGACCATACCGTCTTTCAGTTCAGGGACGACCCGGTCACGCTGGAGGCGTTGAATGAGTGCATCAACAAAACGGCAAACGGTTTTACTGCCTTAGGTGTAAAGCACGGCGACAAAGTTGCCATCATGATGCCCAACTGCCCCGAATTCCTGTACACGTGGTTTGCCCTCAATAAAATCGGGGCCGTCGAAGTGCCGGTCAATGTTGCACTCAAAGGCCAGGGTCTGGCTTACCAAATGGTGCAATCTGATTGTGTTGCGCTGGTCGCAGACCTGCAATATATGGACCGACTGGAAGGAGTTGCCGGTGATCTGCCCAATATCCGTCATATCGTGTTTACCGATACGGGGTCCAGCGGGCAGTCACTACCTCACTGGACGGGTTTTGAAGAACTGCGATTTGCGGGACTGATGGATCATTCATCCGATGCACCCGGTGTTGCTGTGCATTACAGTGACCTGGCTTCAATCCTGTATACCTCAGGCACCACCGGTGTCTCCAAGGGCGTCATGTTCAGCCATCACTACTGGTATGACATCTGGGCGGAGTCCGTGAAGTATTCACGTTATACTGAAGATGACATTCTCTATACCGGTCTGCCTTTTTTCCACGGCAACGCCCAGGGTATTACCATCGGCCCAGCTATCCTGGCAGATGCCAAAGCCGTTATCGTCGAACGATTCTCAGCAAGCCAGTTATGGGACGATTGCCGTCGCTGGAACTGTACGGAGGCCAACTACATCGGCGGTATTATACCCATACTGTTGAAACAGGAAGCGCGCGAAAATGATGCAGACAACCCGATCCGGTTGATGGTCGGTGCTGCCGCGCCGCAAGACGAGTGGCATGCCTTCCAGGATCGTTTCAACACCAAAATCCTCGAGGTCTACGGCATGACCGAATGCTATTGCTGCCTGGTCAGCCCCTATGACAAACCTCGTGCCGGTGCCTGTGGGCAACCCATTACCGGTTGGGATGTGCGTATCGTCGATGACGATGACAATGAGTGTAAACCCAATCGCCTGGGTGAATTTATCGCGCGTTCCAACAAAATGTTTGTCGGCACAACCGGCTACTACAACAAACCGGAAGACACCCTGGAATTGTTCAGCAATGGCTGGATCCACACCGGCGACCTGGGACGCATGGACGAGGATGGCTATTTCTTTTTCGTCGACCGGAAAAAGCAGGCCATCCGGCGTCGCGGTGAAAACATCTCGTCATTTGAGGTTGAATCCGTGATCAGCGCGAACGATGCGGTACTCGAATCCTGTGTGGTGGGTGTACCCTCGGACGTCGGCGAAGAGGAAGTCAAAGCCGTGGTTGTCCTGAAACCGGGTCAAAAAGTAACCGAAGAAGAACTGATCCGCTGGTGTGAACCACGTATGGCCTACTTTGCCATACCCCGGTATATTGCCATCCGCGACAGCCTGCCCAAGACGCCCAGTGAGCGTGTCGAAAAATTCAAGCTCAAAAAAGAAGGCATTACCGCTGATTGCTGGGATCGGGAGGAGGCCGGGGTCGAGTTGCAACGATAATAATTGAGTCAAACCGGACATTTGACCGGGACTGACGGAGGAGCAGAGATGACGGACTCAGACAAGGGTATTTCACGTCGTATTACACGTAGAGAAGTACTCCTTGGTGCGGGTGCGATGACGATTTCCATGGGTGCCATCACGCTGGCCTCGCGCTCAGCAGAAGCCGCCTTCAACTGGAACCGTGAAGCGGACATACTGGTAGTCGGCAGCGGTGCGGCGGCATCGACGGCAGCCGTTACCGCAAATCAAAATGGTGACACGGTTGTGCTCATCGAAAAAGCACCGGTCAGCGGTGGTACAACCATCAAGTCCGCCGGCGTCCTGTGGATTCCCAATAATTTCACCCTGAAGGCCAAGGGCATCGATGACAACAAGCAGGATTGTCTGCGCTACATGGCCCGGTTTTCATACCCTCAACGCTATCGCCCATCTGCACCCAACCTGGGCGTCAGTGAAGCCGAATACCAACTCATCGAAGCCTTTTATGACAACGCTGCAAACGCCATAGACCGTCTGCGTGAAAACGGTGACATCAAGGTTGCCGAGTGGCGCATGTTCGCCCTCGACCGCCCGGCTACGGACTACCTTGCCCACGTTCCGGAAAACAAGGTCCCCGCAGGCAGGGCACTGGGCCCGATACAGGCTGATGGGACAATGGGACAGGGTTCTGAATTGATAGCACAGCTCCACGCCGCCCTGATACGCCGTGGTGTGCCGCTGCTGACAAACCACCGGGCTGCCCGGATCATACTCAACGCACAGGGTCGCGCCATTGGCCTCGAATGCGAGGTGGCGGCTAAGACCATCAGTATGCGCGCGCACAAAGCGGTCATATTTGCCACCGGTGGTTTTGCGCACAATACCGAACTGGTTGAAGCCCACCAGGGTGTCAGCCTGTACGGGGCTTGCGCGATGCCATGGTCAACGGGTGACTTCATCAGTATCGCCGGCGCCGCAGGCGCACAAATGGGTGATTTGTCAACGGCCTGGCGCAGCCAGGTGGTGCTGGAAGAAGCGCTCAAAGCAAGAACTCTGGCCGCCGGTGTGTTTTTTCCACCGGGGGATTCCATGATCCAGGTCAATCGGCACGGCGTTCGGGCAGTCGACGAGAAACGCAATTATAACGACCGAACCGAGGTCCACGGCATCTACGATCCCACAAATGCCGAGTATCCCAACCAGTTCATGTTCATGGTCTACGACCAGCGCAGCGCAGAAGCATTTGCAGGCGATTATCCCTTCCCGAGAAAACCCGGCGACGGTTTGCACGTACTAAGTGGTGACACACTGGAAGGTCTCGGTGCACACATCAGTGCAAGGCTGGCTGAGATTTCTGATCGCACCGGCGATTTTTCTTTGTCACCCGCGTTTAGCAATAATCTGAAAAAGACGATAGAACGTTTCAACGGCTTTGCCGCCTCGGGGGAAGACCTGGATTTTGGACGCGGTCAGTACCCTTATGATCGGGAATGGCAGCCAGTCTTTTCGCCGATGCGCACAGACAGCAAATGGCCTGCCAACGACGGGCCGAATGTCACGATGCACCCTTTCAGCGACAAAGGACCCTACCACGCTATCATTCTCGCACCGGGTGCGCTCGATACCTGCGGCGGTCCGGCCATCGATGCCGGGGCGAGGGTGCTGGACAGCGCCGGCAAACCGATCAAGGGTCTGTATGGCGCGGGAAACTGTATCGCCAGCCCGTCAGGTGACGCCTATTACGGTGCGGGCCATACGCTGGGTCTGGCGACCACCTTCGGGTTTATCGCCGCGAATACCGCACATCTTGAGCCTGGGGGCGATGCCTGACCAACCTTACCAGGCCTGCTTCATGCCAAGACTCCTCTCAATAGTCCTGATGGCAACTGCAAACCCGTCGAATGCGACAGAGGTGAGTTTTGCACGAGACATTGTGCCAGTGCTTACGCGGCATTGCATCATGTGTC
>CAZYVH010000045.1:19308-21612 GCA_964650905.1 uncultured Wenzhouxiangellaceae bacterium
GTGAGTTTTGCACGAGACATTGTGCCAGTGCTTACGCGGCATTGCATCATGTGTCACCTTTGGAAAATTCAATGCAACATCATATCAAGGACGCGGCCAAATGACTGACAACAATATTACCCGGGCACAGCTCGATGCTTTACTGCGCAGGGTCGATGAACTTGAAAGCCGCATGGCATTGCGTGATCTTGTCACGGATTATTGCCTTGGGTTTGATAACCGGGACTGGGAGCGCTTTATTTCAATCTGGCATGATGACGCGATTTGGGAGATCGGACCTCCGTTTGGCACGTTCAGCGGTCATGCGGGTATCCGCGAGGCTGTTTTGGATGTCCTCTACCCCGTCTGGCGTGAAACCCACCACCTGACCTCCAACCTGCGTCTGGAATTTGACAACCCCGACCAGGCACGGGGTGTTTGCAACGTCGATTGTATGGGTGCCACCACTGACGATATCGTGCAAATGATCAGTGCCACCTACAGCGATGATTATGAACGCCGCGACGGTGTGTGGAAAATCGCCAGGCGTCACGTGGTTATTCATTATTTCAACCCGATCCCGGGTGCACAGATGAGTCCGCCGGAAGTGTGAGCGCGTCTCCCGGCCCTTCCAGCAAGAGACAATCTGTCGAGTATTCAGAGGTATTTGATGCGCCGGCGTCCCGTTTGTGGTCGTTGTTGGTCGACTGGGGCGGCATCGTCGAGTGGATGCCCGATGGTTACATCCGCAGTCTGCGCCTCGAAGGTAAGGGAACGGGTGCAGTGCGTCACCTGGTGACGGGCCAGGGTGTCACAATTTCCGAGCGGCTCGATGAAATCGATGCGCACAACGGCCGCTTGCGTTTATCCATCATTGAACCTTTGCCGTGGGGTATGTTGTCCTATTCGGCACGGGCACGATTGAAGAAAATCGGACCCGATCAGTGTGAATTGAACTGGCGCGGAACCTTCGAGTTACCCACCGGCGATGCAAGCTCCGGTAAACTGGCGGCACTGCTTGAACACTCCTACGCCAGGATGTTTAAAGGACTCAGGAATGAACTGGCGCGCCCCGGCGCAGGATGAACCCATGAGTACACAAAAAAGCACGCGTCTTGAGGCTAAAGTCGCCATCGTGACGGGTTCCGGTAAGGGAATCGGTGAAGCCATCGCCACATTGTTTGCACGCGAGGGCGCCAGCGTCGTGGTCAACGCGCGCAGCGAGGATGATATCGACCGCGTGGTGTCCGAAATCAGCAAATCCGGAAATACCGCGCATGGCGTGGCGGCCGATATCGGCACCATTGAGGGCGTAACATCCCTGGTTACCGCGACCGTTAAACGTTTTCACCATGTCGATATCCTGGTGCACAACGCCGGTGTGTTCCCGTATGACCCGCTCGAAAAAATGACCGATGAATCCTGGCAGACGGTCATGAATGTCAATCTCAACAGCGCATTCCGGCTTGCCAGGGCCTGCCTGGCAGACATGTGTTCCATCGGTAAAGACCTGTATTACTGGATGCCCGACCACTCACCCAGGAGCCTGGTGGAAAAGGTTGATTATATCTCCGGCGCCGGTTACCTCGATGGTGGCGAGACACGTGAACAGGTCAGGTTGATACGCAATGAAATCGACCCGGACGGTATGCGTAGGCATGGTTTTGGTTAAGCTGCAGCATAATGAAAACCACCCACATCCTCCTGATACTCCTGGCCGTTGCCATGTGGGGTTTCAATTTCGTGGCCACCCGGATAGTGCTGGAGGTTTTCTCACCGCTGCAAATGGCGTTCAGCCGTGCTGTCCTGACGCTGATCGTGCTGTTGCCGTGGTGGCAACCGTTCAAGCGTATTTCGTGGCAACTGATGGCCTCGGCCCTGGCGATCGGGGGTTTCTCATACTACCTGCTTTACGCGGCCATCAGCCTGACCGAGAGTTTGACCACGGTGGCCGTCGGAACACAACTGATGCCACCGATGTCGGCCATCCTGTCACTGTTATTCTTCCATGAAAGCATCTCGTACCGAAAATGGCTCGGCATATTGATCGCGACCTGCGGTGCCGTCTACCTCGCCGGCGCCACCCAATCCAGCCTGTCGGTTACCGCGCTTGGCCTGACCGTTCTGGCAGTGAGTTTTTACTCGGCCGGATCGATCGTCATCGGCAAAGCCAGCGCGGTCGGCATCTGGCGGATGCTGGCCTGGATTGCCGCGGTCTCGCTGTTGCCGCTGGGCCTGATGACCGCCGCTGCTGGCCCGCTGTTTCCGGACCCGCACCTGCTTAAGCTGCACCACTGGGAAGCCCTGCTGTTTTCCGTCATCTTT
>CAZYVH010000046.1:0-6021 GCA_964650905.1 uncultured Wenzhouxiangellaceae bacterium
AAACACTTGCCGGGCTAAACCCGGAAACGACATTGTTCGTCGTGGTATCCAAGACATTCACCACGGCCGAAACGCTCGCCAATGCCCTGGCTGCTCGCCAATGGTTGACGCAGCACTACGGCTCAGACGATGCCACCAGCAGGCATTTTGTCGCGGTTTCGGGCAATCGGCAGGCCGTCGCCGACTTTGGTATTGAGACCGACAACCTGTTTGTCATGTGGGACTGGGTCGGTGGTCGTTATTCCGTGTGGTCGGCGGTGGGTCTATCGGTCATGTTGCTCATTGGTGTGGATCACTTTAATGCCATGCTTGAAGGTGGCCATGCGATGGACCGGCATTTTTTGCAGCGTCCTTTGGAAGAGAACATGCCGGTTATCATGGCGCTCATGGCTTACTGGTATCGCCAGTATTTCAACACCGGATCAGAGCTGGTGTTGCCTTATGATTATGTATTGCGCCGCTTTCCCAGCTACCTGCAACAGGCGAGTATGGAAAGTAATGGCAAATCGGTGGACCGTCAGGGCCGGCGTGCCGATTACAACACAGCGGGAGTGCTTTGGGGCGACAGCGGCACCAATGGACAGCACTCCTTTTACCAGTTGCTACACCAGGGCACCGAGATGATCCCGGTGGACTTTATTGCCAGTATTCAGACAAGCAGCCCAGGGCGCGATCAGCATGACATACTGATCGCCAATGTGATCGCGCAGTCAGAAGCTCTGATGCGGGGACGCAATGAACAGGAAACACGCGAGCGACTGACCGGGCAGGGGTATTCCAGTAAGACTGTTGAGCTGCGGTTGCCACACATGGTCTTTGCGGGCAATCGCCCGAGCAACACGCTGTTTTTGGACACGCTGTCGCCTTACATTCTCGGCATGCTGATGGCGCTGTATGAACACCGGACATTCGTACTGGGTGTGTTGTGGAACATCAACTCATTTGACCAGTGGGGTGTGGAGCTTGGCAAGCAAATGGCCGGGAAGGTGCTATCGCAACTGCACACCGAAGACGAAGTCAGTAATCATGATGCTTCAACCAATGCCCTGATCAACCGCTACCGCTTAAGAAGCCTGCCGGAAGGTGGCTGAAGCCCACACCGAAGACCTTCCATTTAACCGTGTTTGAGGATACGCGCTTTCTGGCGTTGCCAGTCGCGTTCTTTCTGGTCGTGGCGTTTATCATGTTGTTTCTTGCCCCTGGCGATAGCGATTTCCACCTTTACATGGCCTTTTGACCAGTACATGGCGGTTGGTATAACGGCAAACCCCTTGCGTTCCACAAGTCCGGTGAGGCGGTCGATTTCACGCCGGTGGAGCAGCAGTTTACGGGTCCTGACGGGGTCGGGTGTAATGTGTGTGGAGACGGTCGGCAACGGATCGATCCGGCATCCAAACAGGTAGGCCTCGTTATCCTTGAGCAGGACGTAGCTGTCCGCAAACTGCACCCGGCCTTCGCGTAGTGATTTCACTTCCCAGCCCTCGAGGCCCAAACCAGCCTCAAGCCGCTCCTCGATGTGGAATTCGAAGCGTGCCCGCTTGTTGCGTGCGATGTTGGATGACTGGGTCATGTTGTCTGCCTGCTTGTCAGCGCGCTATTCTACTTCCTCTGTAAGTATTGGTGTAAAATTTTCGACTGCCTTGGTTCCAGGATAGCCATGAGAATTGAACGATCAGCGCTGGTCAGTCACAGCGCCCCGGATATGTATCAGCTTGTCGAAGATGTCCGGTCATACCCGCTGTTTCTGAGTTGGTGTACCGAAACATTTTTACATGAACAAGACGAAACAATGCAAAAAGCGGAACTGGTGGTGTTGGTTGCCGGTATTAAACAACGGTTTACCACCCTCAACACACTGGTAAAAGGTGAACGGGTTGCAATGAAACTCTTACGGGGCCCGTTCAGGACACTCAGCGGGGAGTGGTTGTTTAAGCAACTGGGTGAAGATGGATCCAGGGTTAGCCTGAACCTGGACTTTGAAATATCAAAGGGACCCCTGGCGCGCGTTTTTGGCAAAGGCTTTGGCCACATTGCCGATCGTTTGGTATTAGATTTTTGCAAACGTGCCGACGTTGTGTATGGATAAGTTGTGGGTAACGAGCCAACAAATCTGCATGTCGAGGTCGTCCTGGCCATGCCCCAAAGACAGGAAGTGAAAACGCTGCGCTTGACGCCCGGCTCGAGTGTTGCCGATGCGATCGAACGTGCCGGCTTCCCAGAGCACCTGGCTGGATATGAATTCGACCCTGAGAACGTAGGAATATTTGGACACAAAACCACCCTGGAAACGGTTTTGCGTGACGGCGACAGGGTTGAACTGTACCGCCCTTTGCTGGCCGATCCGAAGGAAGTGCGGCGACAACGCGCGCTGCAGCAGGCTGAAATCTCTAAGACAGACCGTAATCGCTAAGAGTCGTCTTCCTCCCCGTTAAGCGGTACATCGACCGGCACGGTAATGGCCGCGATACCCAGGTCTTTTTCAATACGATTAAGGGCGGTGCGGGCTTCTTCTATTGTATCGAATAACCCGGAGCGTACCTGGTGACGGGTACCGAGCCCTGGTATGACTTGTTGACTTGTGGTGGCGTTATAACCTTTTGCCATGGCGAGGTCGACGAGTTTTAGCGCCTCTTCTTCGGTGTTGAAAGCACCCAGTTGCAAGGTCCAGTTAATGGTTTCATCGTCTTTAACCAGCCGTGTTTTGCCCGCAGCAGTGACTTCTTCGGTTTTGACGACTGCTGATTGGGTTTGTGCAAGTGTCTTGATATCGTCACCACTGGAATTGTCGATGCCGTTGGTGGTAATCAATGAATCATCCTTGAAGGTCAGCGTTACCAGGCGCCGGACCGGGTCGTGTCCACGTCGACTGAACAGTGAAATGTAATCCCAGCGATCCTGGTGAAAAGGGTCGTGAATAGCCGGTGTGCCCAGTAAATAGGCCACCTGTTTCTTGCTCATGCCAAGCTGTACCTGGTCCAGGTCATCCTGTTCCAGTGCATTTCCCTGCTGTACATTCTGCTTGTAAATGAGATTGCAGCCGGTATTCATGCTAAGCACAGCCAGCAAGGCAATAAATATGTACCTGGTCATCTGGTTCCCGTAACGATTGCTGATATTAAGATCAAGGCGGTGAATGATACAATAGTCCGCAGCCCGTAAAAACAGGCGCACTCATTTTATTCAAATAGGTATGTATCAGTGGACAGTGGAAATCTTCGAAATGCCGGCTTAAAAGTTACCCAACCGCGCAAACGAATTCTCGAATTACTGGAAAGCGCAGGCAGCCGGCACAAGACGGCCGACGATGTTTACCGCGAATTGGTCCGTGCGGGTGAAGACATTGGTCTGGCGACTGTCTACCGGGTCCTCAACCAGTTTGAGTCGGCCGGGCTGGTGATCAAACGCAATTTTGAAGGTGGCCAGGCGTATTATGAACTCGACTCAGGTGAGCACCACGACCACATGGTGTGCGTCGAAACTGGCAAGGTGACCGAGTTTGTTAACCAGGAAATCGAGAAATTACAGGCAAAAATCGCCACCGAGCACGGCTATGAAATTGTCGATCACAGCATGGTGATCTACGTGCGTCCCACCACTAAAGACTGAAACAGGGAACGCCCGGCATACCTTTACAGGACAAGATTCCCGCTTCAGCGGGAATGATGCGCTGCTCGAAGTAGTTCCTCGGCATGCGCCCGGCTTTGTTTGGATATGTGACCGCTGAGCATCCTGGCTATTTCATCGACACGCTCAACGGAATCCAACAGGTGGGTGTCAATCCGGGTCGTAGACTGGCTGGCGACCTTGTGGACACGCAGTTGGTGTGTTGCACAGACCGCGACCTGGGCCAGGTGTGTGACGCACAATGCCTGGCCATGGCCTGCCAGACGCTGTAACTGCCGGCCAACGGTATTCGCTGTATCGCCACCGATACCTACATCGATTTCATCGAAAATTTGTGTCAGTGATTCACGTCTGCCGCCCGAGGCAACCTTGATTGCCAGGCTGAGTCTTGATAATTCACCACCGGAAGCAATTTTTGCCAATGGACCCGTTGGTAAACCGGCGTTGGCGCTGACACTGGCCTGCAAATGGTCATCACCACGTAAACTTGGTGGCCGTTGCGGATCGAATGACAGGTTCAGTTCAAAACATCCGCCCGTCATCCCCAGTTTTGACATTAGTTCGGTCACACTTTGTGCCAGTTTTCCGGCATGGTCGCTACGCTCGTTGTGTAAAATGGCCGCTTTGTCGCGGTAAGTTTTTAGATAATGTGCCAGGCGGGTCTTTATTTCATCATGGTGTTGCTGCGTATTTCCCGCAGTCTCAATGCGAACTACAAGAGAATCCCTGATCTGTGACAGTGCTTGCATGGGTACACCGTGTTTGCGTGCAAGTTCGTTCAAACGGCTCAGGCTATCGGCTACCGCCGCAAACCTTTCGGGATCCAGTTCGATCCGCTCGCGGGCTGCCCGCAGGGCGTTGACTGCCTCAGCGGTGTTCACACCAGCCTCCTGCAGCATTTGGCATGACGCCGCAATATCCTTGTCCAGGTGTGCGAATGCCTGTAGCTGATCAAATATCTGGTTAAGACCGGTATTGATACCAATGGCTTCCGGGTTAGATTCCGGGTCCAGACGTTCCATACTGTCTGAGACTGCATCCAGTAACGCGCCACCAGCGGCGAGTCGGTCGTACTCAGTTTGTAGCGCAGCGACAGAATCTGCACCCAGGTCATGTTGCCGTAATTCATCAAGTTGAAATTGCATGAATTCCAGGTCGGTAACCGGCAAATAGGACTCCCGTTTCAGGTTCTGTAGTTCATCCTGCGATTTCTTCCAGTCCTTGTAGGCTATCTCAACCCCTAGTAGCGCGTCCTTGTAATCGCCACTTTCGTCCAGAAAATCGAACAAAGCTGCTGTTTTGGTCAGACGCAGGTGTTCGTTCTGGCCATGGATCTCAACCAGCAGGTTGCCGAGGTCCTGTAACTGAGCGACCGTAACCGGTGAGCCATTGATGAAAGCACGTGAACGCCCTAAGCTATTGATGGTGCGTCGCAACAGGCACTGCCCGTGTGCCACCAGTTCAAAGGCTTCCAGCCAGGCGTTGACCGCTGCATTGTCCTCAATACCGAATTCAGCTGCCAGCTCGGCACGGTCCTCACCGGGGCGCACCCAATTTGCATCCGAGCGTTCGCCCAGCAGCAGACCGAGGGCGTCGACCAGGATCGACTTCCCGGCACCCGTTTCGCCGGTGATGGCAGTGAAACCGGGTTGGAAATCCAGTTCCAGGGTCGGAACGATCGCAAAATTGCTGATATGGAGATGCTTGAGCATAGGTAAACAACCGTGATGGAAAGTGAAAACTAGCATGCTGGCAGGTTGGCGGCAATTGGTACGTCGCGATCGGCTTGAATCCGACCTGTGAAACCCCATATCAGGGCGTGAAAGGACATGCGGATGCGACCACAGGAGTATAGACATTGACCGTGCAAGACGATGACATTACCAGGAGCCCGGATGCTGATCAGGTAGCTGACCAGGAAGCGGAGGTGGAGCCTGAAACTGAGGACCCGGTGGCGTTGCTTGAAACCGAACTCGCCACGGCCCGGCAGGACGTTGTCGCGGCAGAAGAAGCCATGCTGCGGATGCAAGCCGACGTGGAAAATCTGCGCAAGCGCCTGCTGCGCGAACATGAAAAGTCACGTAAGCGGACATTGGAGCATTTTATGAGTGATTTGCTGCCGGTACGTGACAGCCTCGAGCGGGGTTTGCAGGCCGCTGACCAGGCCACCACCATTGAAGCGCTCAAGGAAGGCAAGCAACTCATCATGAAAATGCTGACCAAGGTTTTAAGTGACCACGGACTCGAAACGATTGATCCTGCCGGTGAAACCTTCGATCCCGAGAAACACGAGGCCATGACCATGTTGCCGTCCCCGGAACACGAGGAAAATACGGTCATCGATGTCATTGAAAAAGGTTACAAACTACACGATCGCCTGATCAGACCAGCCAAGGT
>CAZYVH010000046.1:6121-8663 GCA_964650905.1 uncultured Wenzhouxiangellaceae bacterium
TTTACCAAGGACGATGAAGTCCTCGTCGGCCAGCCGGCCAAACGCCAGGCCGTCACCAACCCGTCGAACACCTTGTTTGCCATCAAGCGACTGATTGGACGTAAATTTAGTGGAGACGTGGTACAAAAAGACCGTGATCTGGTGCCGTATAAAATCGTCAAGGCCGACAACGGTGACGCGTGGGTTGAGGCGGCTGGCAAGAAAATGGCGCCACCTGAAATCTCTGCCAGGGTCTTGATGAAAATGAAAAAAACCGCCGAGGACTATCTTGGCGAGGAAGTGACCGAGGCGGTCATTACCGTGCCGGCCTATTTCAATAACCAACAACGTCAGGCGACCGAAGACGCTGGCAAAATCGCCGGTTTGAAAGTCAGGCGTGTGATTTCCGAGCCAACCGCTGCCGCACTGGCATTTGGCGTTGATAAGAAAGGTGGCGAGCGCAAGGTTGTAGTTTATGACCTTGGTGGTGGCACATTTGATGTTTCCATTATCGAGATCGCCGATGTCGATGGTGAGCACCAGATCGAGGTACTGTCGACCTCCGGTGACACCTTTTTAGGTGGTGAGGATTTTGATAAGCGTGTGATCGACTACCTGGTGGCGGAATTCAAGAAAGACCAGGGCGTGGATCTTCATAATGATCCATTGGCTCTGCAGCGTCTCAAGGAAGGCGCCGAACGCGCCAAGATTGAACTGTCGACCAGTCAGCAGACAGAGATCAACCTGCCGTACATTACTGCAGATGCCAGCGGACCCAAGCATTTAACTATCAAACTGACACGTGCCAAGCTCGAGTCGCTGGTAGAGGACCTGGTCAAAAAGACCGTCGGTCCGTGCCGCACTGCGCTGGACGACGCCGGTCTCAAGATCGCAGACATTGCCGATGTGATCCTGGTGGGTGGTCAGACCCGTATGCCCATGGTGCAGTCGACCGTCAGTGAGTTTTTTGGCAGGTCACCACGTCGTGATATCAACCCGGATGAGGCTGTCGCCCTTGGCGCTGCGGTGCAGGGTGGTGTACTTTCCGGTGAGGTCAAGGATGTTTTGCTGCTGGATGTTACACCTTTGTCGCTCGGTATTGAAACCATGGGTGGTGTGATGACCAAGTTGATCGAGAAAAACACCACGATTCCGACCAAGGCCGCGCAGATTTTCTCGACGGCGGAGGATAATCAGACAGCGGTGACCGTGCACGTGTTGCAGGGTGAGCGCGAGATGGCCAGTGCCAATAAATCACTGGCTCGCTTTGATCTGGCAGGTATCGCCCCGGCCATGCGTGGCATGCCGCAGATCGAGGTCAGTTTCGACATCGACGCTAACGGCATCATGCACGTCAGTGCCAAGGACAAGGCAACCGGTAAAGAACAGCGAATTGAAATCAAGGCCGGTTCCGGTCTCTCGGAAGAGGAGATCGAGAAAATGGTCCAGGACGCTGAGACGCACGCAGAGGAGGACCGCAAGTTCCATGAAACGGTCACGGCGCGCAATAACGCCGATGCGATGGTGCATGCCACGCGCTCGAGCATGAAGGAGATGGGAGATAAGCTGGGCGAAGATGATCGCAAGGCAATAGAAGCCGCCATCGAAGGCGTCGAAGAAGCGATGAAGGCCGATGATAAAGACGCCATCGATGCTGCAACCACCCGTTTGACGGAGGCCGCCCAGGTGATTTACCAGCAGGCCGCAGCCGAGCAGGAAGCGGGGGCGGAACAGACTGAATCATCGGCCCAGACCGCAGCCGATGATGTGGTCGACGCGGAGTTTGAGGAAGTCGACGACGACAAAGACAAGTAATGTGATCTCACCCCGGGACCATCCCCGGGGCCAGGGGTCAGGTTGAATTTTTTGGAAAAAATTTAACCTGACCCTTTTTTTTGACTTGACATCGGTCCTATCTTCGCTAGACTGAAGGTCTATACTCATTGAGACCGGCTGAGGGACAGGCCCTTTGAAGCCGGGGCAACCTTCGGGATTAACCACTCCGTAAAGGTGCCAACTCCTGCGGATATCCAGCCGGATTCCGGGAAATGAGCGAACGGCAGCACAAGCGTGATCTGTGATGGGCCCTTCACTGGCAAAGGCTTCGCCGGGGTTTCCAATGAGTGGTTTAGACCACTTACATGGAAACAGGGCAAGCGACATGACACACTCAAATATCACCGCAACGGTACGCGCCGGGGTTAATTGTGACACCACACACGGCTCGGTCATTCCACCGTTGTACCTTTCAGCAAACTACAGTTTCGAAGGACTGGGCGGCAAACGGCAGTACGATTATGCGCGTACCGGCAACCCCACGCGTGACCAACTGGGCGATGCGCTGACGGAACTTGAGGGTGGCGCGGGTGCGGTCATCACCAACAGTGGTATGGCGGCAGTCGTATTGGTCAGTCATCTGCTCAAGGCGGGTGATACGGTTATCGTGCCGCATAATTGCTATGGTGGTTGTTACCGGGCCTTCGACTCGCTGGCGCAGGCGGGACGCTTCAAAACACGTT
This sequence comes from uncultured Wenzhouxiangellaceae bacterium, assembly GCA_964650905.1. Taxonomy (GTDB): domain Bacteria; phylum Pseudomonadota; class Gammaproteobacteria; order Xanthomonadales; family SZUA-36; genus SZUA-36. The sequence continues at coordinate 8,620 of CAZYVH010000046.1, forward strand.
TTGTCGATTTCACCGAGGCGGGCGCATTACAGCGTGCCTGTGAA
>CAZYVH010000046.1:8763-21175 GCA_964650905.1 uncultured Wenzhouxiangellaceae bacterium
CAAAACACGTTTTGTCGATTTCACCGAGGCGGGCGCATTACAGCGTGCCTGTGAAAAAACCAGTCCCAAGATGATCTGGGTGGAAACGCCGAGTAACCCGCTGCTACGTGTCACGGATATTGCGGCAGTCTCGGAAATTGCAAAAACAAGCGGTGCTTTGCTGGTGGTAGACAATACCTTCCTGACACCCCTTTGGCAGCAACCGCTGGCGCTGGGTGCAGACATTGTCGTGCACTCCACCACCAAGTACATCAATGGTCACAGCGATGTTATCGGTGGTGCAGTTATAGCCCACGACCTCGCGGTTGCGGAGGAACTGGCCTGGTGGGCAAACTGTGTGGGCTCTACCGGCTCAGCCTTTGACAGTTACCAGACCTTGCGTGGTCTGCGGACACTGGCAGCGCGTCTGCGTTGCCATGAAGAAAATACGCTGGAGATCGTTGCTGCCCTGGCGTCACACCCCGCAGTGCGTCGTGTCCATTTTCCGGGTCTTGAAGAACACCCGGAGCATCAACTGGCCGCACATCAGCAGAGTGGTTATGGCGCTATCGTAAGTTTTGAACTGGAAGGGGGCGAGGAAGAATTGGCGGCATTTGTCAATGGCCTTTCGCACTTCACACTGGCCGAATCCCTTGGTGGTGTTGAATCTCTGATCTGCCATCCGGCCAGCATGACCCACGCTGCCATGTCCGAAGATGCCCAAAAACGGGCGGGTATTGAGTCAACACTACTACGCCTGTCAGTGGGTATAGAGCTTGCTTCTGATCTTGTAAATGACATCAATTCGGCTCTCGAGCGGGCCAGTCGTGCCAGTAATCAAATTATCGGAGTTGCGCTTTACGCTTGAATTGCTGCATGTTCGACCGCAAATTTGCTGCATGCAAAATAAACGTGATTATTACGAAGTGCTCGGGGTGGAACGCAGCGTTGATAGCGCCACGTTAAAAAAGGCATATCGTAAACTGGCAATGAAACACCATCCGGACCGCAACCCGGACGATGCAAGTGCCCAGGAAAAATTCAAGGAGGCCCAGGAGGCGTACGAAATCCTCAAGGATGAAAAAAAGCGCGCTGCCTATGACCAATTTGGCCATGCTGCGGTCAACGGCTCAGGCGGCCGGGGCCCATCCGGTTTTGAAGGCGATGTCGGCGATATCTTCGGCGATATCTTTGGCGATATTTTTGGTGGCCGGGGACGTGCTGGCCGGCAACAACAACGTGGTTCCGATCTAAGGTTTTCACTGGAACTGGATCTGGAAGATGCCGTCGCAGGCATCAACCGTGAAATACGGATTCCCACGCTGGGTCAATGTAAAACCTGTCACGGGAGTGGGGCGGCAGATGGTGAAAAAGCATCCTGTACGACCTGTGGGGGTGTCGGCCAGGTGCGTATGCAGCAGGGCATTTTCTCGGTCCAGCAAACCTGTCCTGCCTGCAAGGGCAGGGGACAGGTCATTAAAAATCCATGTCCTGGTTGCCATGGTCAAGGACGTATACGGGAAACCCGGACCCTGTCAGTCAAAATCCCGGCGGGTGTCGATACCGGTGACCGGATCAGGCTGGCCGGTGAGGGTGAGGCAGGTATGAGCGGCGCCCCGGCCGGTGACCTTTACGTAGAAGTCCGGGTCAAACCACACCGGCTGTTTGAACGCGATGGCGATGATCTCTATTGTGAGGTGCCGATCCACTTTACCACCGCCGCGTTGGGTGGTGAGCTGGGTATCCCGACACTCAATGGTCAGGTCAAACTGAAGATACCTTCGGAGACCCAGACCGGGCGCATGTTTCGCTTGCGGGGTAAGGGTGTCAAGTCGGTACGCAGCCATCGGCAGGGGGACCTGATGTGCAAGGTAATCGTTGAAACACCCGTCAACCTGTCCAGCGAGCAAAAAGAGGTGTTGCGAAATTTTCGTGACTCCCACGCCAGCAGCACAACGGAAAATAACCCCAAATCCAGTTCATGGCTGGACGGCGTGAAGGATTTTTTTGAGCGCATGACGTCTTGATCAGGGTATTACTACATGGAAGTGGCCGCATGGCCAGGCAGGTGTTGGCGAAATTAGGGAAAAGCCCTGAATTCCAGCTTGCGGCTATCATCTCCCGGACACAACCGGAAGATCTGGCCGCATTTGAGTGGCATCGGTCGCTGGCAGACTTCACGGGCGAGGCTGACCTGCTGATCGATTTCACCCTGCCGGCAGGAACCCGGGCGGCGGCGAGTTGGTGCGCACGGCACGGTGTCGCTTTGCTCAGTGGTACGACGGGCTTGAACGAAGAGGACAAGAAGACCTTGCAGGATGCTACCCGGCAGGTCGCAGTGCTGTCTGCACCCAACCTCAGTTACGGCGTTGCCTTGGCAATGTCACTGGTCAACCAGGCGGCGGGCGTATTAGGCCAACAAGCCAGTACCACCATTACTGATATTCATCATACAGGCAAGGTTGATGCGCCCTCAGGTACCGCGTTGGCACTGGCAGCGGCTGTTATGGAGGGCCGCTCTGAGCGTCTTGAAACCTTGCTCGAACCTGAACGGCTCAAAAGGATGAAAAACGATGAGGATGGCCAACTGGACTTCACCAGCATCCGCGAGGGTGAGGTGGTCGGCGAGCACACGGTCAGATTCGCTTTAGCCGGCGAAATCATCGAGATAACCCACAAAGCGCTTGATCGTGCTATTTTTGCTGCTGGTGCATTAAAGGCTGGCGCCTGGCTGGTACAGCAGCCACCGGGTTTGTATACAACGACCGATTGGCTCTCCATGGATTCCGGATCGCGCTGCGCTTGTCCTAAGTGACAGGCGCGGTGGACTTGAATATCCACCCTACGCTTGCTATTTGCATACTGTCACGATGGTCTCATCAACATTGACAGCTTTGTTAATGCGAATATGTTAGACAGCTGCATGGTGTTCCAGTAGAATCTGAATGCTTGGAAAAGTCTTTATTGAATATCTAATCTAAGCGGGAATAGCTGCTGACAGCGTTCCCGTTTTGTGTATCCGGAGGTAGGGAATTGACGCAGCGGGCGGTGCTGGCACTCGAAGACGGCAGTATCTTTCACGGCCAGGCCGCAGGTGCTGACGGTAAGACAACCGGTGAGGTGGTGTTCAATACCGCGATGACCGGATACCAGGAAATCCTCACCGATCCTTCCTACGCCGGGCAATTGGTGAACCTGACCTTCCCGCATATTGGTAATACCGGTTGCAACAACGAAGATGAAGAATCATCCCGGCCCATGGCTGCCGGACTGATCATCCGTGACCTGCCATTGCTGCACAGCAACTGGCGCAGCGGGCTTTCCCTGAGAGATTACCTTGAACAGCATGGCATCGTTGCCATAGCGGACATCGATACCCGTCGTCTGACCCGCACCTTAAGAGAGAAAGGCTCGATGGGTGGTTGCATTATGGCTGCTGCTGACAACTCTGATGAGCAGGCACTGGCAGATGCACGTGCATTCCCCGGTATGCAGGGGCAAGACCTGGCCAGGGAAGTAAGCTGTCAGCATCGTTATGATTGGGATACCGGCACATATGACCTGGACAGCCAGGCATTCAGGCAGACGCCCGGGCGTCTGCATGTCGTTGCTTATGATTTTGGTATCAAACGGAATATCCTGCGTATGCTCAGTGACCGGGGTTGCAGAATTACGGTCGTACCGGCCAGCACGCCGGCAGCGGATGTGATTGCGCTGCAGCCTGATGGGGTGTTTTTGTCAAACGGACCGGGAGACCCGGAACCCTGTGATTATGCCATCATCGCCATCCGGAACATTTTAAAAACAAAGCTGCCGGTGTTTGGTATCTGTCTGGGCATGCAATTGCTGGGCCTTGCTCTGGGTGCGCACACCATCAAGATGAAGTTCGGCCACCACGGTGCCAACCACCCGGTGCAGGATCTCGACAGCCGGCATGTGCTGATCACCAGTCAGAACCATGGTTTTGCACTGGATGAGGAGAGTCTGCCCGGAAACGTCCGTGCGACCCACCGGTCGCTGTTTGATGGGAGTTTGCAGGGTATCGAACTGACCGATGGACAAGCTTTCGGATTCCAGGGACACCCCGAAGCCAGTCCCGGCCCACACGATGCCGCCCCCTTGTTTGAGCGTTTTATCACGATGATGAATGGCAGGCTCTAGCGATATGCCGAAAAGAACCGACATACGAACCATCCTGATCATTGGTGCCGGACCGATTGTGATCGGGCAGGCCTGTGAATTCGATTATTCAGGTGCCCAGGCATGCAAAGCTTTGCGTGAGGAGGGTTACCGCGTGGTGTTGGTCAATTCAAACCCGGCAACCATCATGACCGATCCGGAAACGGCAGATACGGTTTATATTGAGCCGATCGAATGGCGTATTGTTGAGAAGATCATTGAAAAGGAAAGACCCGATGCCCTGTTACCGACCATGGGTGGTCAAACGGCCCTGAACTGTGCACTCGACCTCAACCGCAAAGGTGTATTGAAACGATTTGGGGTAGAAATGATTGGTGCCTCACGCAAAGCCATCGATATGGCGGAAGACCGCGAATTGTTCCGCACCGCGATGCATGAAATCGGTCTTGACACCCCGGCATCAGAACTTGTCCGCAGTCTTGAAGACGCACTGGAGAAGCTGGAACTGATCGGCTTTCCAGTGATCATCCGACCCTCGTTCACCATGGGTGGCTCCGGTGGCGGAATCGCTTACAATCGTGAGGAGTTCGTTGAGATCGTAAAAAACGGTCTGGAGGAATCCCCCACCACGGAGGTATTGCTGGAAGTTTCAGTACTCGGCTGGAAAGAGTTCGAAATGGAGGTGGTGCGTGACCACCAGGACAATTGCATCATTGTCTGCTCAATTGAAAACCTCGACCCGATGGGTGTCCATACCGGCGATTCGATCACGGTGGCGCCGGCCCTGACGTTGACGGACAAGGAATACCAGCGTCTGCGGGACGCGTCCATTGCTGTGCTGCGTAAGATTGGCGTGGATACAGGTGGTTCCAACGTGCAGTTCGCTATCAACCCGGAGGACGGCAGGGTCATCATTATCGAGATGAACCCCAGGGTATCGCGCTCCTCCGCGTTGGCGTCCAAGGCCACCGGCTTTCCAATCGCCAAGATCGCCGCCAAGCTGGCGGTCGGATTCACGCTTGACGAATTGAGTAATGAGATCACCGGTGGCGCAACACCTGCTTCGTTTGAGCCCAGTATTGATTACGTCGTGACCAAGATGCCACGCTTCGCCTTTGAAAAATTCCCGGCTGCCAATGACCGGCTGACCACGCAGATGAAATCGGTCGGCGAGGCCATGTCAATCGGCCGGACATTCCAGGAATCCCTGCAAAAAGCGTTGCGTAGCCTGGAGACGGGCCGTGATGGGTTTGACCCGGTGTTGCAGGCCACCGACCCTGATGAACGGCGTGCCGAGTTGCGTCGTGAACTGCGTGAAGCAGGTGCGGAACGTATCTGGTACGTGGCCGAAGCATTCAGGGAGGGTTTGAGTCTGAGCGAAATACATGCCCTGTGTTTTATCGATCCATGGTTCCTGGCACAGGTCGAAGACCTGGTTCACTGTGAGGCGGATGTGACCCGTGAGGGTATGCGGTCTCTGGATGCGGTGCGATTACGCGCACTCAAACGCAAGGGTTTTTCGGACGCCCGCCTGGCCAGCCTGCTGGCCTGCAGCGAACAGGAGATAAGGGAATTACGCTTTGCACTGGACGTACGTCCTGTATTCAAGCGGGTCGACACCTGTGCCGCGGAATTTGCCACCGCGACGGCTTACCTCTACTCAACCTACGAAGAAGAGTGCGAGGCGGAACCGACCGGGCGGCGCAAGATCATGGTGCTGGGCGGCGGGCCGAACCGTATAGGGCAGGGAATTGAATTTGACTATTGTTGCGTACACGCGGCGCTCGCCCTGCGCGCAGATGGCTTCGAGACCATCATGGTCAACTGCAACCCAGAAACGGTATCGACCGATTTTGACACCTCGGACCGACTCTATTTTGAGCCGCTGACCCTGGAAGATGTCCTGGAGATCGTGCACCGGGAACAACCAGAAGGTGTGATTGTCCAGTATGGTGGCCAGACACCCCTGAACCTGGCACGGCCACTGGAGGCTGCCGGTGTTCCCATTATCGGCACACCGCCGGATTCGATTGACCTGGCTGAAGACCGGGAACGTTTCCAGCAATTGTTGCAAAGGCTGGCGCTGCGGCAGCCACCCAACCGCACGGCGACCAATACCGACCAGGCCGCTAACCTGGCTGCGGAAATCGGTTATCCGTTGGTGGTACGCCCTTCTTATGTGTTGGGTGGGCGGGCCATGGACGTGGTTCATGGTGAGAACGATTTGCGCCGTTATATGCGCGATGCAGTCAAGGTCTCCAACGACTCCCCGGTGTTACTGGATCGCTTCCTCGATCATGCCATCGAGGTAGATGTCGATGCTGTTTGCGACGGCCACGACGTGCTCATTGGTGGAATCATGGAACACATCGAGCAGGCCGGTGTACATTCTGGAGATTCTGCCTGCTCCATTCCGCCGCATTCCCTTTCCAGGGAAATACAGGATGAGTTGCGTAAACAGATGACCATACTCGGTCTGGAACTGGGTGTTGTCGGCTTGATGAATGCACAGTTTGCGATCCGTGGTGATGACATCTATATTTTGGAAGTGAACCCCCGTGCTTCGCGTACCGTGCCTTTTGTCAGTAAGGCCACGGGACGACCGTTAGCTGCAATCGCAGCCTTATGTATGGCTGGTAAAACACTTGAACAACAGAATGTTATAGATGAAATCGTACCTGAATTCTATTCTATGAAAGAAGCCATATTGCCCTTTATGAAGTTCCCGGGCGTGGACCCGATACTGGGACCGGAAATGCGTTCAACCGGCGAGGTGATGGGCGTGGGACGAAGCTTTGGCAGTGCCTGTGCGCGGGCCATGCGCGCCGCACAATACGGGATTCCAAGACCCGGCATGGCTTTTTTGAGTGTCCGTGATGAAGACAAGGAACCATTGCTGCCGGTTGCAGCAGACCTGATGGTGAGGGGCTACACGCTGATCGCGACGGGTGGAACTTGTGATTACTTACAACGAAGCGGTTTCGCCTGTGAACGGGTTAACAAGGTTGCTCAGGGGCGTCCGCACATCGTCGACAAGATTAAAAATGGTGAAATTGCCTTTATCATCAATACCACCGAGGGTCGCCAGGCGATCGCAGATTCCTACTCCATACGCCGTTCAGCATTGCAATACAAGGTAAGCTATACCACAACGATCGCGCGGGGCTGGGCCACCTTGCAGGCGATCGACCACGAATTTGACCCGGAAGTCCACAGTTTGCAACAGTTACATTCCGCAGCGGATGGCAGAATTGAAACCCAGGAACAGAAAATATGACAAGACCCCCGATGACACACCATGGCGCAGAAAGGTTACGTGCTGAACTGGCTGAACTGAAGAAAGTTGCGCGTCCGAAAATTATCGCCGCAATCGCCGAAGCACGCGCCCACGGGGATTTGAAAGAAAACGCCGAGTACCATGCCGCCCGGGAACAGCAGGGTTTCATCGAGGGTCGTATACAGCGCCTGGAGGGAGAGCTGTCGTCGGCGAGGATTATTGACGCCAGCAAGGTTCGTCACGGAGGCAAGGTGGTGTTTGGCGCCACGGTAACCTTGTATGATAACGAGAGCGAAAAAGAAATCACCTACCAGATCGTCGGCGACCTCGAGGCGGATATCCGGGCCAACCTCATTGCCGTGACGTCCCCTATTGCCCGGGCCCTGATCGGTCAACACCAGGGCGACGAGGTAACGGTCAACGCGCCGGGTGGTGAAATGTGTTATGAAATCATCAGTGTCGAGTACATCTAACACTCATATTGCAACGGTGTCCGGGATGCTGCTGCAATGTGCAGGTTAAGGGGGCTCCTGTTCATTCCGCCCAAAAAGTCAGACAAAGAGACATCAGCGACGGGGTAGACTCGCTGCCTTATTCGTTGCACCCGGTTGTTCGCCGCATCTTGCTGGCACGCTACATCCATAACGAGGAACAGCTCGACCTGCAGTTGGGCCGTCTGCACTCGCCAGGAACCTTGTCTGGAATCAAACAAGCGTCAACGATCATTGCCGATGCCGTGGTCGCGGGGCAGACCCTCCTGGTGGTTGGTGATTTTGATGCCGATGGCGCAACGGGTACGACCGTGGCGCTCAGGGCCTTGCAAATGATGTCGGCGGAGCATTTAGATTTTCGTGTACCCGATCGCTTCGAATTCGGTTATGGGCTGAGCGTTGCACTGGTTGAGACCCTCATTGAAAACCCACCGGATGTGTTGATCACGGTCGATTCCGGGATCAGTTCTCTGGCGGGTGTTGCGAGGGCGCGTGAGCTGGGCTGCAAGGTGGTGGTAACCGATCACCACCTGCCCGGTGTCAAGCTGCCGGATGCCCACGCCATCGTCAATCCAAATTGCCCCGGTGATCAGTTCCCCAGCAAGACGCTGGCGGGTGTCGGCGTGATTTTCTACCTGATGAGTGCAGTGCGGGCGGCGTTACGTGAACGTGACTGGTTTACGGTGCCACGCCGGGAACCCAAACTCGCCGCCTTGCTCGACCTGGTGGCACTGGGTACCGTGGCCGACCTTGTACCACTTGATGATAATAACCGAATCCTTGTGCAACAGGGGCTGGAGCGGATCCGACATGGTCTGTGCGGGCCAGGTTTGCTGGCCTTGTTGCGGCTTGGGAAACGAGACTACCGTCACGTGGTGGCGGCGGACCTGGCCTTTGCCGTAGCGCCCCGATTGAATGCTGCTGGTCGTCTCGAGGACATGGGGGTTGGCATTCGTTGTCTGTTGAGCAATGACCGCGATGAGGCCATGGAACTGGCCGCTGAACTGGATGAGTTGAATCACCAGCGCCGGGCCCGTCAGGCACAGATGCAAAGCGAAGCAGAATCGCAGCTAAAGGGCTTGTTGCAAGACCTGCGTGGTTCAGAACTGCCAGCCGGTCTTTGTCTCTTTGATACTGACTGGCATCAGGGTATCGTCGGCCTGGTGGCCTCGCGTATCAAGGATGCAGTACACCGCCCGGTGATTGCATTCGCGCCAGAGGCCGTTGGCGCAGTCATGCTCAAGGGCTCTGCACGCTCGGTAAACGGTCTGCACATCCGTGATGTGCTGGCGCGGGTGGACACCCTGAACCCGGATATGATTATGGCGTTTGGGGGACATGCCATGGCTGCCGGTCTGACCTTGCCGCACAAACGGCTTGATGACTTCAAAACAGCCTTTGCAACTGCGACTGAATATTTCCTGCAGGGTATGACCCTGGAGAATGAATTGCTGACCGATGGTGAATTGCCTGCAGCGGATATTAACCAGGCGTTTGCCCAAACGCTACGCCGCCTGGGGCCGTGGGGCCAGCAATTCCCGGAACCGGTGTTCACCGGTCGATTCGTTGTCGAAGAACAACGTGTGGTCGGTGGGGCACATCTGAAGATGTTACTCAGACCGGTGGACGGCGCACAGTCGATTGATGCCATCGCCTTTGGCAGATTACCAGAGGATTTACCCCAGACGGATACGGTGGGCTTTGCTTACAGGCTGGATATCAACCATTTTCGCGGTCATAAAACCTGCCAACTGATGATTGAGCATATTTTGCGTGGCTAAAATTCGCTTATCGCGTTCGTTCTTGGTGTAAAATGCAGCGCTTCTTGATGAAGGGTGTAAGGTGTGGAAACCAAGCAGATAAGCAACCAGCTCGAAGACTTGCAACAGCGTTCGGCGGCGCTCAGGGGGTACCTTTGACTATGCGGGCAACAGCGACAGGCTTGAGGAAGTCAGCCGCGAATTAGAAAACCCCGATATATGGAATGAACCGGCACGCGCCCAGGCGCTGGGTCGGGAACGCGCATATCTCGAGGGCATCGTCGGGACGCTGGACGGTGTTGCACATGCGTTGACGGACAATGCTGAAATGTTGGCAATGGCGATCGAGGAAAATGACGCGGAGGTCGTCGCAGAGGTCAGCTCGGAACTGGAAGCCATTGAGAGCAAGGTGGCCAGGTTGGAATTTGAGCGCATGTTCAGGGGTGAAATGGACGCCAATGCCTGTTATATGGATATCCAGGCGGGTTCTGGTGGTACTGAGGCACAGGACTGGGCGGAAATGTTGTTGCGTATGTACCTGCGCTGGGTCGAACGACGCGGTTGGAAGAGCGAATTGATCGAAGTCTCGGCGGGTGACGTGGCCGGGATTAAAAGCGCAACCATCCACATTGTCGGTGATTATGCTTATGGCTGGTGTAAGACAGAAATCGGTGTCCATCGTCTGGTCAGAAAATCGCCGTTTGATTCGGGTAACCGCCGGCACACGTCCTTTGCCGCGGTATTTGTTTCGCCCGAGGTGGATGATGATATTGCTATTGAAATCAACCCGGCCGATTTACGCATCGATGTGTACCGCGCCTCTGGCGCCGGTGGCCAACACATCAACAAGACCGAGTCTGCCGTGCGAATTACGCATTTACCCACCAATACCGTTGTGCAGTGCCAGAACGACCGCTCACAGCACAAGAACAGGGACTACGCAATGAAGCAGTTACGTGCAAAACTATATGAGCTTGAGGTCAGTAAACGCAATGCCGAGAGTCAACAACTGGAGGATTCCAAGTCGGACATCGGCTGGGGCAGCCAGATCCGTTCGTACGTGCTCGACCAGTCACGTATCAAGGACCTGCGTACCAATGTGGAGACCGGCAACACCCAGGCCGTACTCGATGGTGATCTTGATCAATTCGTCGAAGCATCCCTGAAACTGGGGTTGTCCGCCGAGTAGCGTGGGGTGAGTAGCGTGGGGTCAGGTTGAATTAAATTGAGGCTTATTTCAAATTGATCACTTTGCAATAATTCAACCTGACCCCTGATAAAAGGAACATAACGTGTGAACAAACAAGAGCCAAAAAACATACAGACAAAAAAGCCGAAACAGGCACAGGACAGTGAGCGGGATGAGAATCGCCTGATCGCCGAGCGTCGTGAAAAACTGCATGCCTTAAAAGCGCTGGGCAATGCCTACCCGAATGACTTTCATCCCGATGTCACCGCGGCCGAACTACAGCAACGCTTTATAAGCGACGATGTTGGGACGCTGGCGAATGTGGATGAGACCTTTGCACTGGCCGGTCGCATTATGGCCAAGCGCGTCATGGGTAAAATCGCATTTGTCAAATTGCAGGATGGCACGGGTGATATCCAGTTGGTCGTGCAGCGTGACAACCTGCCCGAAGGACATTACCAGCAATTCAAACAATGGGACGTGGGTGACATCATTGCCGGTAGTGGCGCAATTTTTCGGACCCAGAAAGGTGAGTTGTCGGTCAAGCCAACCCGTTTGCGTCTGCTGGCCAAGTCACTGCGGCCGTTACCGGAAAAATGGCATGGCCTGACCGATACGGAAACACGCTATCGACAGCGTTACGTCGACCTGATTATGAATGAGGGCTCCAGACGGGTGTTCAGAACCCGCTCGAAAATAGTTCGTTTCATCCGTGATTTCATGGAAGCTGGGGAGCGCGATTTTCTTGAAGTCGAAACCCCGATGATGCACCCGATCCCGGGTGGCGCGGTGGCGCGGCCGTTCGTGACCCACCACAACACCCTGGACATGCAGATGTACCTGCGTATCGCGCCGGAACTTTATTTGAAGCGATTGATCGTCGGTGGGCTTGACCGGGTTTACGAGATCAATCGCAACTTCCGAAACGAGGGTGTCTCGACGCGCCACAACCCGGAATTCACGATGCTGGAATTCTACTGGGCATTTGCGGATTACAACGACCTGATGGACCTGACCGAAACCCTGTTGCGTGAACTCTCGAAGACAGTTACCGGCAGTACCGCTGTGGAGTACCAGGGCCAGACGATCGAGTTTGGGAAACCCTTCAAACGCATGAGCGTGGAGGAATCGGTGCGTCGCTACAATCCGCAACTGGCCGCTGCTGACCTGTGGGATGCTGCGATCCTGAAAACCGCCTGTACGGCTCTGGATGTCCACGTGGATGATAGCTGGGGCAGTGGCAAGCTGCTGACTGAACTGTTTGAGGCCACCGTGGAACCACAGCTTGTTGCACCGACCTTTATCACGGGCTATCCGACCGAGGTTTCGCCCCTGTCACGGCGCAATGAGCAGAATCCGTTGATCACCGACCGCTTTGAATTATTTATTGCTGGTCGCGAGATCGCCAACGGCTTTTCGGAACTGAACGACCCGGAGGACCAGGCTGCACGTTTCAAGGAACAGGTCCTGCAAAAGGATGCTGGTGACCTCGAAGCCATGCATTACGATGCCGATTACATTCGTGCCCTGGAGTATGGTATGCCGCCGACGGCAGGCGAGGGCATCGGTATCGACC
>CAZYVH010000047.1:0-20989 GCA_964650905.1 uncultured Wenzhouxiangellaceae bacterium
ATGTGTTCGAGATTGCGCCGGTAGAACGCCACGACCTTGTCGACACCGGAGGGTTCCAGACCGCCCTCGTTACCGGCAGCGACATAGGTGACGTAAATACCCGAAGCCATCATCAAGGCAGAGGATACCAGCTTGGGATCCTGGCCCTGGTCCTTGAGTTCGTTGGCGAGGGCAATAAATTTCTGCGTGCACTGTTTTTGGTTTTCCTTGTCACTCATGGGCAGGTGTTCTCCTGGTTGATTTGATGGGAATCATTATAAGGGCTTGGTATATTGGAGTGCTAACCTTTGTGGCCGTTTTGGGTGCCGGGCGACTCAATTGGCGCTACTCACAGTTGAGCGTATTGATATTGGTCAGACGCTTGACGTTGAGCATACCCGAACCGAAACCCGGTTCGGTACTGGTGTAGGATGCGGTCCCGCTATTGCAGTCAAGCTTGAGCTCAAGGCTGCCCCAGGGTGTGAATTCGACCGTGGAGGGGTCAAAATCTTCCCCGAATATACCACCGCGTGATGTCAGCATGTTATCAAATACCAGTTTGCCCTCACGGATTTCACCCACGCCGAAGAACCAGCGCCGGTTGCCCTCGAGGTCGTAGCTGAACCAGTAAACCACCACCTGAGCATCGCTCAGCACTTCAACGTTATAGCCTTCGCCATCGTGGCTGGGGTCAAACCAGGAACCGCTCAAAAGCGCTTCCCCGGGGATTGGTGACAAGATGGGTTGACCACAGTTTATACCCATCAAACGGGTCAGGCGGGATAGCTGCATACGCCCGTGCCGCGGGCCGATGTGGTAGCTCATGCTACCTGTGTCACAGTCTGAAAAGACAAAACTGGCTGAGCCGACGATTTTCCGGTTGACCTTTTGCGGGTCAAAACCCACACCGAATTCGCCACCGGTGACCCGGTACAGGGCCGTAAACTCAACCCGGTTACCGCGCACGTCGCCAACGCCGACGAACCAGTCCTGGTTGCCATCCGCGTCATAAGTGAACCAGTACATGATGGCCATGTTGTTGGCCAACAATTCGAGCAGGAAACCTTCGCCATCGTGTTCCGGGTCAAACCAGGCCGAGGTGATACCCGCTTCCAGCAAAAATGGTGGGGGGACCACCTCGTTGGTCACTTGCAAGTTAATGCTGCTGTCGAATCCGCCGCTATTGGATGCATCACCACCCGTGTTCTCATAGTTTTTCCAGGCACCGTTTTCCCAGTCGACGACTGTGCCTGGCCTGGCATCGGTTTGCATACCGGTCATGTCGGTTGTCATCAGCTTCAGCGTTGCCTGCACCTCGCTCTGGACCAGGCCGCGGTTTTGTGCATCATCGGGTAATCTGAAAGTAATCCTGAAGGCGTCGTCCTGATAATTCATATAACCCGCAGGCGCTTTACCGGGTTGGTCGAGCCAGTCCGCTTGTTCAATGGTCGCGGTCAGAACTGATTGACCAACCCACAGGCTGGCATCAACATCCAGTGTACTTTCCGGTTGGCCGGGGAAAGGCACGACCACACCGGCTTCGCGCCAGCGCATCGGTTTGTTGAATGCCAGCCAGAAATCGTAGCTGTGGTTGAACTGAAGGACTTGTAACTGCCGGGCGTAGAGCGAACGTGTCTGTTCATCAACGACATCCCACTCAGCCTCGAATACAACAGCGCCGGTTTCGTTATCGAGCATACGCACCGCCTGGATGGCGGGTGGCCCGGCCTGGCGGTAATAGACCGCTGCGAAAGACTGGGCCAGTTCTTCCCTGACCCGTCGGATTTCGGATTCCGGCAGGATGAATCCATCGTGCCCGTTTTCACCGAGTCCCCCGTAGTCAACACCGCCGTCATTCGGTTCGGTCTCCAGTGTCCAGGAGGGCACCTGGTAGAAGTTGCCAAAGTATTCATCGGTGGTGCCGATGCCACCGTTGACCGGCACGGAAAAACGGTTTGAAAATGCATAGTACTTACCGGCGGGAAAGGTGACGTGGTGGTTGCTGAAGGTTTTGAGGACTTCTTCGGTCTGACTGGCCAGACCAATGTTATTGTTCCTTGACCAGAAATGTACCTGGCTGAAGGAATGGACGTCGGTGTAAACACGCAGGCGTTCGGCCGGCCCCAGCGCAGCGGCGCTGTCAAGTGCCTGCGTTTCACTTTCTGATTGCGCAGCGCTGCCGTGGTACACAATTGACTCCGGGTCGGATGAAGACCGGTTGGGGTTGCTGGCCCAGTACGGGTGGTTATTACGGTTCAGGTCGACGCCGTTGAGAAGGTCGAAGGTGGTGAACAGGTCTTCATCAGTGTCACGCATGTTTTTGCGTCGCATACGTCCGTCCCGGGGGGAGAAATTCGGGTCATCCGGGTCGATTCCAAGGTAATTGAAGGCTGGTGTGCGCTGGGTTTGTAAAAAGCCGTCGATGTTCAGTGACGGAATCACGATCATGTTGACGTTATCACGCAGGTAATCATAAAAGTGATGGTCAGCGGGGTGTGTGGCCAGCAATTCAAGGATGCCGGTGACGACTTCCGGTGTTTGCCATTCGCGCGCATGGATACCGCCAGTGGTCAACGTAGCAGGTTCCGGCAGACCATCGATTGTGAGTCTGTCAGCGTCGCCCAGACGGTAGGCCCAGATAGTGCGCCCGGCAAAGGTGGCGCCGATTTCCTCGGGGTGGACCCACGGTGTAGTGGCGGCAAGGTCGAGGTGGCGCAGGTGCAGACCGGCGTAGCTGCGAAAGCCATCAAACGGCAGTGGTGTGTCCAGCGGTACCGGTACCGGGTAACCAAGCGCTATCTTGTTGGTTTCACCGGCCGCACGGTTTTCCACCCATTCGGTCAGGACTTGTGCCTGAACCAGATTGGCGGCGATCAGCCCAGGTAGTAAAAGTGTGCCTATCAGTCGTTTCATTCCGGCGCCTCGCTGGCCATCAGTGTGCGGTTGATGTCAAGTGCATTGCGGGCGCGCCGGGCCGCCAATGAGTCTCCTGCAGCAAGGTCCTGTAGTGCCTTGATGGTCATTCCATCCGGCGCTTGTGCCAGCGCCAGCGCCGCCGCTGAACCAAGACCGGGGTCTGCCAGTTTGTCCAGCAGCAGTTGCCGTATCGATGCATCATGACGGAGTCGCGGCCACCAGTATGCGATCGCCAGTGCGGCATTGTCTGTGGGTGCCTGCTGTACGGCCAGTTGCAGCATTTGCATAAGTTTTGCCACCGGCAGACGGGTTGCGGTCCTTTGCAGTGCCCGTGCGAGACCGGTGCCCCGGCCCTCCATGAGCAGATGCCCCAGTGCGTCCGTATCCGCCGTGATGCTGACGAGGGTGCCGAGCACCGCGCCCAGGTCTGGCACAGCGTCCAGACGCTCTACCGCTGCGTTTTGTAGGCTTTGTAAGCCCTCTGGATCAGCCTGTCTGAGGGCCTCCAGGTACCCGGAGCGCTGTGCGTTGCTGTTGGATTGCAGGTACATATCGAGCAGCACCGAGGGTTCTTTTTGCAGTGTCAGGGTGGCATCGGCCAGCGCTTCGTTTTGCAACCAGGCATTTGCCACACCCGCCACTGCTGCGCCTAGGTTGAACAGGGGCACCAGCGTGTTGGCGTGATCTTCGTGTGGCACCAGTGTTCGAGGCTGGTAACTGCGCAGATGCTGCACGACTCCGGCATCCACCGCTGCACGGGGTAGTTCCGACAACGAACGAGTGAACCGGTAGAGCGCCGCTTCACGGGCCGGTAAGGGCCAGTCACTGCGGTTTTCAAGTTCGTGTAGCTTTTTGAGTGTGTAGGGGCCGTCTGTCAATGAGGAAATACCACCGATCCGGGCAACGGCACGGTCGATGACAACATGGTCGACATCAGCCGCTTGTATGGCCGCGAATGCATCAGCACGCTGCCAGGTTTCAGTAGGCCACTGATCCGCTGCCTCTGAGCCAGCGACTGACAGGCCGATAAAAAAAAGCCACAGGAGCCGGCGTGTGCAGCCAAAGCGGAATTTCATGGTTTGCTTGCTTTAAGGGCCTCGTAGCCGGTGGCGTTAAACACGTTGTTGTAGCCTTTTTCTGTGAGTGCCGCCTGGGCTTTTCCGGCACGACCCCCGCTGCGGCAATAGACCACCACCTGGCGTTGCCTGTCGGTACCGATGGCCGAGACAAGGGCACCGGTGTCTTCATAGGGGATATTGAGCGCGCCCTCGATATGGCCTGCGTCATATTCTTTGTGTGCGCGCACATCAATCAGCAAGGCGCCATGTTCAATCAGGGGCCAGGCCTGGGCAGCAACGGCCGGATTGCCGCCACCCGCCGTTGCGGGATTATTGAGCCCGGTTGTCAATATGACCAGCAGGGCACAAAAGAAAAGTTTGATTTTTGGGTGGTAGTGCATGGCAAACTCTCCAGCTAATGAAACGATTTTACATAACCGGCGAAGGAGTCTCACCTGTGCTATGGCGTATTCGGGTCAGGCTGTCCAACCACTGCGTTGAAGCGTGAAATCCCGAAGGATATCATCCGCTCCGGCCTCCCTCAAACGGCTTGCCTTTTTGCCCGTGGCAATGCCGATAAAATGCCAGCCCATCTCACGGCTGGCCAGAAAATCCCAGCGGCCATCACCGATATAAGTATATACCGTACCCTGATGTGTACGCTGACCCAGTGTTCGCCGGGCGGCAATTTCCATGATGTGCGTGCGGGCATCGGCATCGTCCGAACTCGCCAGTGGCAGGGCAAACCGGTCGAGTCCTGAAAGGCGCAACTTCAGACCTGCCGTGTGGCCCCAACCACCGGTGGCAATGCCGGCGCAGGCGTGTGGGTTGTTATCTATGGTCTCGAGCCAGTCCTCCACACCCGCCAGCGGCTGAAAATGTTCAGGTTGCCGTCGGTGAGCCGCTTCCAGCAGCTTTAAAAAAACCTGCCTGATCCGGTGGGTTTCCTCAACACTGGCCGGGCGGCCCAGCTCGCCATGACACCATTCGCGCAGTATTCCACTGTCGGTCACGTGTCTGAAGCCATGCAAATCCGGTGCCTGGAGGTCCATGTCATAACATGAAAAAACAGCCTGCCAGAAACACTGGTTATCAATCTCGGCGCTTGGTATCAGGGTTCCGTCCAGATCCAGGATGAAAACCTGGTTTGTGCGGTTGGCGTGTTGTCGTAACATTGTGTTATCTTGCCCGACCGGGAGCCAATACGGAAGTGAAACATGTCTGCAAACGACTGCATCAGTTATAGGGAATACCCGGGTGGCGTGCTGGCCATCGACGCCGGTTTCGAGCGTGACGACATGGCGGCGTGCTACCTGCTCGAGGCCGGTCCGGAAGTGGCTTTTATCGAGGTTGGTGCCAATGCGAGCACTCCCAGGCTGCTCAAGGTTTTGACGACACGGGGCTGGCGGGTTGAAGATGTTCGTTACGTAATCGTCACTCACGTCCACCTTGATCACGCTGGCGGGGCCGGCAGTCTGATGCAATCGCTACCCAACGCAACCTTTCTGGTGCATCCTTTTGGCGCCCGCCACATGATCGACCCGGCCAGGTTGGAGGCCAGCGCACGATCTGTCTATGGTGACAAAATGTTTGCTGAAATCTACGGGGCGCTGGTGCCCATACCGGCTGACCGGGTGCGGACCATGGCGGATGGGGAGGAGTTGCAATTTGGCAACCGCTGTCTGACGTTTGTCGATACACCCGGTCATGCACGCCACCATTTTTGCATTTACGACAGCCTCACCAATGGCTGGTTTAGTGGTGATACCTTCGGGCTTTCCTACCGGGAATTTGATACCGAAAAAGGTGCCTTCCTGTTTCCTACCACGACCCCGGTCCAGTTTGATCCGGTGGCGTTGCGTACCTCCGTGCAGACACTGCTCCAGGCGAAGCCTGAGTGTATGTACCTGACGCATTTCGGCCGCGTGATTGATATCGATCAACTACAGACACAAATGCTGGGGGGTGTGGACAAACTGGTCGGGATTGCCGAGACCTTTAAAAATGCACCCGGGCGCAGGCAAAAGATCGAAACTGCGATCAATGACTGGCTATTGCAAGGATTGCGTTCACACGGTGTCAAGCTGCCGGATGAAAAATGCATCGAGTTGTTGCGCACAGACGTGGTACTCAATACCCAGGGCCTCGAATTCTGGCTCGACCACCGCCCGGCTTAATCGAGCTTAATAACCGACCAGGCTGCCAGCTTGGCGGTGTAATTCATACCGGCGTTGGCTGGACTGGTCGAGGGCAGGGTCTGTAATACCAGGTCGACATCAAGACCGGGTAGTACCTTTTTTCTGAACAGGCCGGCTGCTTTTTGTCCGTTGAAATAGACCTGTGTGATACGTGGGTAGTGTGTAAAAAATGCCGTAAAATTATTACTGATCAAGCCAGCGTCTGCGATTGCTGAATCCAGGCTCCCGGGCCGGTGACAGCTTGCAATGACATCCCACAGCGCGATACCGGCCAGCGTCAGTTTGTCGGCCCGCTGCGTGTAGGCAAGTTCCGTTCCGGCACCCATGAGATCACCCATGATCTTCCAAAACGCATTACGTGGGAAGGCGTAATATTGATCTGCTTCAAGTGACGCCTCGCTGGGGATTGAGCCGAGTATCAATTTGCTGGCCTGCGGGGCGATGAGCGGGGGAAACCCTTTTATTCGCTTCATGCGAACAACGCTAGCATAATAGTCATGCCCATGACCAATTCGGATCAATTGATGAATGAGACCCCTGTGTCAAAACGTGGTGCACTGCTGCGGTGTGTAATTGTTTTTCACCTCAAGTTGATGGCGGATGGCTTGCGCGATCTGGTGCTGGTGCCGATGGCGATGGTGGCCAGCCTGGTTGGCCTGTTAAGGGGTGGTGATGAGCCACAGCGGGAATTTCAGCAAGTACTCGATCTGGGTATCCGCACGGAGCGCTGGATCGACCTGTTTGGTCAGCACGCCAACGTTGAAGAGACCGGTATTGCCCCATCTATTGATGCGGTATTTACCAGCATTGAGAAACGCCTGAAGCAGAAATACCGGGTGGCCGGCACCAGTGAGCATGCACAGGCGGAGATCGATGCAGCATTGAAGGCAGCGCAACGAGAGGCGCAGCAACAGGAAGCGGACTGATAAGTCTTAATACGTGCCGGTGATGTACTCGTTGAGTTTCTTGATTTCTTTTTCTTTTTCTTCCAGCAAACGCTTGACCAGATCACCGATGGAAATAATACCCAACAATTCCTTGCCCTTGACAACTGGCAGGTGGCGACAGTGACAGGTAGTCATAGTTTCCATACAGTGCTGTACGGAATCATCCGGATCAGCGGTTATCACCGGTGATGTCATGACGTCACCGACACGTGTCTCCTTGGACGAATGCGACTGGAGGACAATTTTTTGCAGGTAATCGCGTTCGGTAAAAATACCGGAAATGGCATTTTCATGCTGTACCAGCACAGCACCAATATTGACTTCGGCCATCAGGCTGATGGCGTCAAATACCTTGTCGTTGACATCGACCGATAGAACCATTGCCCCTTTGTGATTGAGTATTTCAGTGATTGTAACCATGATGTCTTGCCATAAGTGTAGTGTTCCTATTAATGATAGACCACATCCATGAATTTTCAATATAAATATCGGATCTCAATCTTCATGTTTGGAAATAACGGTATATTCGGCATCGATAACATCACCCGTCGATGCTTCCCGGTTGTTACCCGGGTTCGCATCCACGTCCACATTGAAACCCTGCTTACGCAAACGGTGCTTGATCCAGACGATACGTGCCCAGATGGCCAGACCGGCCAGCAGGCCGGCCCCGGCAACAAACAGCAGTGCCACCATGCCGATCATAAAGGCGCTGGTGAGTGCAATTGCGACCAATATGGCGGTTATGATCCTGGTTAATGGATTTTGTGGCGGCGGGCTGATGTAATATGGCATTAACGGTGTGGCCTTTTGTGGTGATCGATCCTGACTATATTGGGCCCAGGGTTTGGAGAGTCAACAATGATAACAATCCTCAGGCAGTCGTGGCGCTCGCTACGCGACAGCTTCATGGATTTACTGCCCATTATCCTGGTGATAGTTTTCTTCCAGTTTGTTGTCCTGCAACAACCCTTGCCCGGTCTGGCGAAACTGCTTGGCGGTCTCCTGATGGTGCTGCTGGGCCTGGCTTGTTTTATCAATGGCCTGAAGCTGGCGTTATTTCCGCTGGGTGAAGAGATGGCTTTTGATTTTGTGCGCGCGGGACGGCTGTGGTGGTTATTCCTGTTTGCCTTCACGCTGGGTTTTGGCACCACCGTGGCCGAACCGGCACTGATCGCAATCTGTGACGAGGCTGCTCAGGCTGCCGCCACCGGTGGTATGATCGTTAACAGTACCGGAGCCATGCACGATTTCGCCCTCGGCCTGCGTTTGAGCGTGGCACTTGCGGTGGGTATTGCGCTAATAATTGGTGTGCTGCGAATATTGAAAGGCTGGCCCCTGCAATACCTGCTCATAGGTGGCTACGCCGGTGTGGTGGTCATGACCTGGTTCGCACCCGAGGAAATTGTCGGCATCGCCTACGATTCCGGCGCTGTCACCACCTCGACCGTGACGGTACCGCTGGTTGCGGCGCTCGGCGTTGGCCTGGCCAGCAGTATCCGGGGTCGTGACCCGATGCTGGACGGCTTTGGTCTGATTGCCCTGGCTTCACTGACACCGATGATTTTCGTGATGGCCTACGGAATGCTCATCTGATGAACGCGGTCACCGGCTTCGGAATGACAATGCTCACATTGCTGCGTGATGTGTTGCCGATCATCCTGATCCTGTTTGCTTTTCAGTTGTTGGTATTACGCCGGCCCGTCAGGAAGCCGGCGCAGGTGTCCGTAGGCCTCATTCTTACCGTCGTTGGTCTGGCCCTGTTTCTCGAAGGGCTCGATCTGGTATTGTTTCCCATCGGCAGATTGATGGCGGAGCAACTGACCGCACCGGGGTTTGTTTATGGCGAGCACGCGACGTTGCCCGAATACGCCGACTGGACGCGTTACTACTGGGTGTATGTGTTTGCTGCCGCGGTGGGCTTTGCGAGCACCATTGCGGAACCCGCCCTGATTGCTGTTGCCATCAAGGCCAGCCAGGTATCAGGTGGCATCATCGGTGTCAACGGCCTGCGTTTTGCCGTCGCGATTGGGGTGGCGGCCGGTGTCGCGCTGGGAACATTGCGCATCGTAACCGGCACACCACTGCACTGGTTTATTATTACTGGCTATCTGCTGGTTATCACGCAAACATTTTTTGCACCGAAGAGCATCATACCGCTGGCGTTTGATTCCGGTGGTGTAACGACGTCGACCGTGACGGTACCGCTGGTTGCGGCGTTGGGGCTGGGTTTATCCGAGACCATTCCTGGCCGCAGCCCCTTGCTGGACGGTTTCGGTCTGATCGCATTCGCCAGTTTATTCCCAATAATCAGCGTGATGGCTTATGCCCAGTTGAGCGTGTGGCGCGCGCGCATTGGCAATGGGCATGGCTGAACTGAGAATATATAACCCCGAGGAGGATTTTCCATGCATTTTAAATTGATCATCGTCATGGCTGAAGACGCCAAGACCCAGGCCGTTCTGACTGCCGCCCGTGATGCCGGGGCAACCGGCGCCACCGTGCTCAACCAGGCCCGCGGTGAGGGTATTATCCCGTCCAAAACTTTTCTGGGCCTGAGTATCAATGCCCAGGTAGACGTGTTGCTGATGCTGGTCGAAGAGCACCTCAGCCGCCAGATCATGGAAAAGGTAGCGGAAGCCGGGGATTTTGACACTGCACCGGGAACCGGCATCTGTTTCCAACTCGATGTTGAGGATGCCATTGGCGTCCGTCACCAGATCTCCGCTCTGACAGAGGTCGTGGAGGATCAGATATGAGCCAGCCCAAAAGAAAGCTTGTACGCGTCAGCCAGGTCATGAAAACTGGCGTTGATATTGTTGACAGCATGTTGACAGTGGCCGAAGTGCTGGAAAACCTGAAATACCCTGAGACACGTACCATTATTGTTGACAAGCGGCACGCAGATGATGAATACGGTGTCGTGATGTTCTCGGATGTCGCCCGCCACGTGTTGGCGCCGGGGCGTTCGCCGAAACGGGTCAATATTTACGAAGTCATGACCAAGCCGGTCGTCAGTGTGGATGAAAACATGGATATCCGTTACTGCGCCCGTCTGTTCGACAATTTTGGATTATCACGCGCACCGGTTATCAAAAATGGTGAAATTATCGGTCTGGTCAGTTATACGGACATTGTCCTCAACGGTATCAGAATATTAGATTGACAACCGTCAGCATGACCACCAGGAAGATGACTGACATACCCAGACCAACGCGTACAAAATCTGCGACGCGATAACCGCCGGGTCCGATGATCAGGGCGTTGACCTGGTGGGTCGGGAGGATAAATGCATTGGAAGTGGAAAGGCCGACAATCAGTGCGTATGTGGTCGGATTTGCGCCGGTTGCCAGCGCGATACTGATCGCGATCGGGACCAGGATGGTGGTAGCCCCCACGTTTGACATGACCAGGCTGAAAACTGTGGCCAGCACGGCAATCACGATCTGTACCGCGATGTCTGGCATGCCCCCCAGCATGACCATGGCCTGTTGGGCGATCCATGCTGCGGTACCGGTCAGTTCCATGGCGAGACCCAGCGGGATAAGGCTGGCGACCAGGAACACCGTTTTCCAGCTGACCGAATTGTAGGCTTCATCCATGGTCAATACATTGGTCAGCACCATACCAAGTGCGCCGACCAGCAGGGCAATGGAAAGTTTGAAGTCGGTAAACAGGATCATGCTGATCGAGAGCGCAAAAAACAGCAGGGCGTGGGCCACTTTTTTTGGTCGCTGTTCTTCCTTTGGTATATCTGTTACCACAATAAAATCGTGTTCTTTTTGCAGGGCAGATAAATCCCGCCAGGTACTGTGACTGACCAGGCAGTCGCCGGCCTGCATGACTTCCTTGCGCAGGTCTTCGCTATAGATCGTCCCGCGCCGGTTGATGGCCAGCACACTGATGCCATAGCGCTTGCGCAAGCGGGCTTTTTCAATAGACCGACCGATCATTTTTGAACCGGGTGGAATGACG
This sequence comes from uncultured Wenzhouxiangellaceae bacterium, assembly GCA_964650905.1. Lineage (GTDB taxonomy): Bacteria > Pseudomonadota > Gammaproteobacteria > Xanthomonadales > SZUA-36 > SZUA-36. Next base: position 11,074 of record CAZYVH010000047.1, read on the forward strand.
ACCTCTGCGATCCCTGCCCGGCTGTGGTTGAACAGACCACCAAAGGTTTTTACCCTCGGTTGCAAGCGACAATGATTGTCCAGTGCATAGCGCCCCACAACGTCACGGTTGCCCATGACACCAAGGATTGTGCCAACCCAGATCATTTCATCTGCTGGCGGCGCCATACGCGGTTCATCGACATTACGGATGGCCAGTAGCCGTGGTGCACCGGGGAGGTTTTCTGCATCACGTACCTGCATTCCAACAAGCGGGCTGTCAACGGTCACCAGCAGTTCATAAACGTCACCCTTGATGTCATAGGTCTCCTCAAAATACGCCTTGGTCTGGGCAGGTGTCACGGATGATTCGGCAATGTTGTCGGGTAACAGCCATTTGCCGATGGTCAAAAAGTACAGGATGCCCACCCCCAGCAGTGCCAGACCCACGGGTGCCACGTCAAAAAGCTCGAAATGGCCGAGGGTTGCAGCACCCGGTGGCAAGGCGGCATTGGATGTCTGTATCAGGTCATTGAGGAGAATCAGCGGGGAGGAACCCACCATGGTGATGGTGCCACCCATGATGGCGCAGAACCCCATGGGCATGAGCAGACGTGACAGCGGGATTTCGGTACGTGCCGAAATACGTGATACGACGGGTAGAAACAGGGCTGTGGCGCCTACGTTTTGCATCATGCTGGATATGATGCCCACGGTGCCAGAAATGAGCGGGATAATGCGCCTGGCGGTTTTCCCACCCACACGCAGAATAAAAGCCGCGACCACGGTCATCACACCGGTGCGATCGAGACCGGCCCCGAGAATCATGACCGCGATGATGGAAATGACCGCGTTGGAGGCAAAGCCATTGAAGAGCAGGTCCCCAGGTACCAGACCCAGTAAACCCAGCAACACCATCATGCTGGCGGCCACCACGTCTATCCTGACAACTTCAAATATGAACAGGCCGATGGTCAGGACCAGCACGGCCAGGAGCAGCATCATGTCACCGGTCAATGTAAGGCCTGATTCCATGGTCCTTATCGTACTGATTCAGCAGCGCGCAAACAACAGGTCATATACATTGTGACCGAGACGCTCTGCGCGTTTTTCATACTTGGTATAAGGACGCCAATGTGGGCGCTCACAAAACGCTCTGTTGGGTGAAAGGTTAACAAATTTATGGTTGGCCAGCAGCACTTCTCGCATGTGTTGTGCATAGGGTTGCCAGTCTGTCGCCAGGTGCAAAACTCCATCCGGTTTGATTAACCGTGCCAGCAGGTCGACAAAATCCGGTTGGATCAGACGTCGTTTGTGGTGGCGCTTTTTTGGCCATGGATCGGGGAAATAAATACGTGCCCCGGCAAGGTTGCCCGGGGCGACGCGTTGTTGCAGAAAGGTTACGGCGTCCGTCGCGGCGATTCGGACATTGGTGATTAGGTGTTCTTCAAGCGCCAACAGCAAGTGCCCGACACCCGGTTTGTGTACTTCGATACCAATAAAGTCCGTGTCCGGCTCGGAGCGGGCCATTTGCCACAATGACTCACCGTTGCCAAAGCCAATCTCGATGACGACATCGGCGTTACGACCGAATAGTTCATTGGTATCTATGGTACCGGTAGCGTCACCGATGCCAAACCGTGGCCACAACTCGTCCAGTGCCCGTTGTTGCGCGGTTGTCAATCGCCCCTTGCGCAGCACAAAACTGCGTATGGGTCGTCGTTTTTTGTCAGTGCCGCTCAGTGTGCCGGTATCGCGCTGGCGACGTGACTCATCTCAAGCGGATCGTTATACCAGTGGAAAAAGAAATAGAAGATCAGACTGCACATGACGAGGGTTGCGAGCATTGCCGGTGTTCCGTAGCGAAACCAGACCCATGGTGTGATCGCCAGTGAGGGATCGTTCTCCTTCCTGGCCAGACGCTCAGAAATCGTCACGATGTACACATTGGCCGTTGAGCCGATGTGGGTGCCGTTGCCACCCATACCAACACCGGCGGCCAGCGCCCACCATAGTGGTGTGACGTTGATGCCCGAGGCTTCCATACCCAGCAGGATGGGTATCATTGCTGCAGTGAACGGGATGTTGTCGATTGCTGCCGACAGGAAGGCCGCAGCCCATAACAACACAATCGTCGCGGTAAACAGGTCTTGTTTCACAAACGGGATGATGAATTGCCCCAGGTAGCGCAAAAAACCGCTGTGTTCAACACCACCCACGACGATGAACAATGAAATGAAAAAAATCAGCAACGGGATTTCAACATCTTCCATTGCATGCTCCATTTCAACCCTTCTGGCGATGAACAGTAACAGGGTCAGACCGGCTGCAGAGACCATCCACGGCTCCCAGCCGATCCGGTTGTGCACCGTGAACAGGATCACCATCAGACCAAGTACCAATAGCGACTGGTTCCACAGTTTGCGGTCCGCATACTCGACGGTTTCAGTAAACTCGCCCTCGGGTTTCATCGCCAGTTCCTTACGGAACAGGAAGCGCAACACAAGCAGTACGGTGACCCAGGCCGCAAAAGTCATTTCAAACATGTGGTCCAAAAACGTATTGAAGTCGATACCCTTGGCGGAACCAATCATCAGGTTGGGTGGATCGCCCACCAGTGTGGCGACACCACCGGTGTCGGAAAGCAGGGCCGCGGCCAGCAGGAACGGAATCGGGTTAACCTTCATGGCACGCGCGATGAGGATAATCAGGGGTCCAAAAATGACCACCGTGGTGACGTTATCCAGCAGCAGTGACAGCACCGAGACCGAAGTGCCCAGCAATACAAGCAGCATGAATTGCCGGCCTTTGCTTTTCCTGGCCATGTAGACCGCCAGGGCTTCAAAGCCGCCGGTCGGAATCATGATTGAGACGATGGCCATCATGCAGCCCAGCAGGAAGACGACGTTCCAGTCGATCGCGTGGACCGCCAGATCTGCGTCATAAAAACCGTAATACTGACCGGCGATAATCATCAGGATGGCGCCCATCATGGCAAATTTGGCACGATGGAAACCGTGCAAGGATTCGGTGAAGATTCCAATGAAAGTCAGTACCAGGATGATGCCTGAAATCATCATTGAATCGTTCATGACAAGAAGTTCTGTCATTATTTGTTGTCTCCGGGTGGCATTGTTGGTCAGACGAGCAATGGTAAGTGCTCATTATGCACTGAACGGTGTTGTGTTCACAATTACGCAATGTGCCCGGGTGGGTGAGCAAAACCCTGGGAAGATGCAAATCCATCTGCTTTCGCGTAAAATATATCTCTTAATTCGAATAAAGAGATATATATTACTGGAGTTAATGGATATGAGTGATTACCTGTTTACATCGGAGTCCGTTTCCGAAGGCCATCCGGACAAGGTCGCTGACCAGATTTCGGATGCGATCCTGGATGCCATTATCAAAGCGGATATCGCCTCGGGTGCCGAACGTCCGTCCCACGTGGCCTGTGAAACTTTTATCAAGACCGGTGTGGCCATCGTCGGCGGTGAAATCACGACCGACGCCTGGGTGGATCTGGAGAAAATCATACGCAAGGTCATCGTTGATATCGGCTACGATTCCTCGGAAGTCGGTTTTGACGGCCATACCTGTGGTGTGATCAATATCATCGGCAAGCAGTCCAGCGACATCGACCAGGGGGTCAATCGCGCGGAACCGGAAAAACAGGGTGCCGGTGACCAGGGTCTGATGTTCGGCTATGCAAGCAGTGAAACTGAGGTGTTGATGCCGGCGCCGATCTACTATGCACACGAGTTGGTCAAAAAACAGTCCGAAGTACGCCGCAGCTCCAGTGGGGGTCAGCAACACTTGCGCCCGGACGCCAAGAGCCAGGTGACCTTCCGTTATGAGAACGGCTTGCCGGTGGGGATCGACGCCGTTGTGCTCTCCACACAGCACCACAGGGATTCGCAGTACGCGGATATCCATGAGCTGGTGATGGAGGAGATCATCAAACCGGTGCTGCCGGCTAACTGGCTGGACGAGGGCACCCGGTACCACATCAACCCGACCGGTCGGTTTGAGATTGGCGGGCCGGTCGGTGACGCGGGTCTGACCGGTCGCAAGATCATCGTTGATACCTATGGCGGTATGGCCCGCCATGGCGGTGGTGCATTTTCCGGTAAAGATCCATCCAAGGTGGACCGATCCGCAGCCTATGCTGCTCGTTACGTGGCTAAAAATATCGTCCGGGCTGGTCTCGCGGAGCGTATCGAGATTCAGGTGTCCTACGCCATTGGTGTGGCCGAGCCGACCTCGATCAGCGTCGATACCTTCGGTACCCATAACATACCGGTGGCGAGTATCGAGGCACTGGTAAGGGAACACTTTGACCTGACCCCGTACGGCATTATTACGATGCTTGATTTGATCAAGCCCATTTATCTGCCACTGGCGGCCTACGGGCACATGGGCAGGGAAGATTTGAACGTCAGTTGGGAGAAAACTGACAAAGCGGACGAGCTGCGCGCTGCAGCTGGTCTTTGAACAGCAGGAGTTTAGCCAGTGAATGCAGTAATTGAAGCCCCCGGTCAGCAGGACTATTTCGTTAAAGATATTAGCCAGGCCGAGTTTGGTCGCAAGGAAATTGCCATCGCCGAGACGGAAATGCCGGGTCTTTTGGCGGTGCGTAAACAATACCGTGACGAACAACCGCTCAAAGGCACACGTATCGCCGGCAGTTTGCACATGACCATCCAGACGGCGGTGCTGATCGAGTCGCTCAGAGCGCTGGGCGCCGAGGTGCGCTGGGCATCGTGCAATATTTACTCGACCCAGGACCATGCCGCGGCCGCGATCGCGGCCGGTGGAACACCGGTATTTGCGTTCAAGGGCGAAAACCTCGATGAATACTGGGAATTCACGCACCAGATATTTAACTGGGGTGAAGGCGGGGCTGATGACAGTTTTGCCAACATGATCCTGGATGACGGTGGTGACGCGACCCTGCTGCTTTGCCTGGGTGCACGGGCAGAGGAAGACCCATCGCTGTTGGACAGCCCTGAAAATGAGGAGGAGGTCGCGTTGTTTGGCGCCATCAAAAAGCGTCTGGAGACACGACCTGGCTGGTATGGGAAAGCGCTGGCCCACATTCACGGCGTAACCGAGGAAACCACCACCGGGGTCAAACGTCTTTACCAGATGGCGAAGGAAGGCACACTGCCGTTCCCGGCCATTAATGTGAACGATTCGGTGACCAAGTCAAAGTTTGATAACCTGTATGGCTGTCGTGAATCACTGGTAGACGGTATCAAGCGTGCCACGGATGTCATGATCGCCGGCAAGACCGCCATCATCGCCGGTTATGGCGACGTGGGAAAAGGTTGTGCACAATCATTACGTGGTTTGGGCGCAACGGTCTGGGTGACAGAGATCGACCCGATTTGTGCGTTGCAGGCGGCCATGGAGGGCTACCGTGTGGTGACGATGGATGAGGCCGTGTCCCAGGCAGACATCGTGGTCACGGCAACCGGTAATTATCATGTCTTGAATCACGCCAACATGCTCGCCATGAAAGATCAGGCGATTGTCTGCAACATTGGTCATTTTGATAGTGAAATTGACGTCGCCAGTCTCAAACAATACCAGTGGGAAAACATCAAGCCGCAGGTGGATCACGTCATTTTTCCGGATGGAAAACGTATTATCCTGCTGGCCGAAGGCCGTCTGGTGAACCTTGGTTGTGCCACCGGCCATCCTAGTTTTGTGATGTCAAACTCATTTACCAACCAGGTGCTGGCACAGATTGAACTGTGGCAAAACCCGGGTCGCTACCGCAATGCTGTTTATGTCTTGCCCAAGCACCTGGATGAGAAAGTGGCCCGGCTGCACCTCGATCGTATCGGTGCCAGGCTGACCCGTCTGAGCGCTGAACAGGCAGCTTATATTAATGTTGATGCCGACGGCCCGTTCAAGCCGGAATATTACCGCTACTAATCGTTACTCAAAGATGCACGGCCGCAAAAACGTTCCAATATCGTTCGAGTTTTTCCCGCCGCGTAGTGCTGAGCAAAAGCTGGTACTGGAATCCACCTGGCAAAAACTGTCGCGTCTGAATCCGCGTTACCTATCGGTTACCTTTGGTGCCGGCGGGTCAACACTGGATGCAACTTTGCAGACGGTGAGGGATTTGCTGGAGCACTCCGGTGTTCCGGTGGCACCACATATTTCATGCATGGCCAGGGACCGCGACATGCTTCACGGTTTGCTGGAGTCATACCGTGATGCCGGTGTAAAGCGGGTCGTCGTGCTGCGCGGTGACCGGCCTGAAGGGGTCGCCGGACCCGGACCTTTCCAATATGCCTGTGATCTGGTGAAGTTCGTGCAGCAGTCCTTCACCGATGTTTTCCACATCGAGGTTGCCTGTTATCCGGAATTTCACCCGGAGTCACCCTCGCCCGAGTCCGAGTTCAGATATTTCAGGGAAAAGGTCGACGCGGGTGCCGATGGCGCTACCACTCAGTATTTTTATAACACCGATTGTTATTTCCAGTTCCTGGATGACTGCGCCAGGCATGCTATTGATATTCCCATCACGCCCGGCATCATGCCGATCACCAACTATACGAGCCTGGCGAGGTTTTCAGCCCAGTGTGGTGCAGAAATCCCGCGCTGGATGCGCAAACGGCTTGAGTCCTTCGGCGATGATGGTGCATCTATCCGTGAATTCGGACTGGACGTGGTGACCAAGCTGAGTGAACGCTTGTTGCTCGGTGGCGCCCCGGGTCTGCATATTTACACGCTCAACCGGGCCAATGCCACCATGCGTTTGTGGCAACGTTTAAACCACCTTTAGCCCGGCGCCCGGTCGTATCTGTGGGGCGCCATCATCCGGGATACTGGTAAAATGTTCGGCTTAGTGCTCCACGTTTCCACCCAATACTTCACCTCTGTTTTCTTCATCGCGGTAGATTGTAATTGCCATTTTCCCATTGACGTCAATACTGGCGCGGTACATACCCTCGGTATTGAACGGTGTTGTTATGTTGCCGTCATGATCCATGGCGATGACCCCGCCCTCGCCACCGGCCCTGACGAGCACGTCGTTGATCACAAAGTCGGCGGCCTCGGTCAATGATGCACCGAGTTCCACCCGATTGCAGATGTTATAAGCAACCACGTAGCGGATAAAAAATTCACCATGACCGGTCGCGCTGACCGCGCAACTGTGGTTGTTGGCGTAGGTGCCCGCGCCGATGATGGGCGAGTCACCAACCCGGCCCCAGCGTTTGTTGGCCGTACCACCCGTGGAGGTACCGGCCGCAAGGTTACCCTGGCGGTCGAGCACCACGGCACCGACGGTTGAAAACCACTCGTCAACCTGATCCTCCGGGTGGACCACAGCCTGTTCTTGCCCGGTCGTTTCGCGCGCTCTGATGCGTTGAAGCTGTCGCCAGCGGAAATCGGTGTAGAAATACTTTGGGTCCATCATTTCAAAGCCCTGTTGGCGGGCAAATTCCTCTGCTCCCTGACCTATCAGCATGACGTGTTCGGAGTTGGTCATGACCTTGAGGGCGAGGTCTATGGGGTTTTTGATATGGGTAAGCGATGCCACCGCGCCGGCGTTCAGCTTTGCACCTTCCATGATGGACGCATCCATCTCATTCTTGCCAGCGGCGTTGAACACCGCACCTTTGCCGGCATTGAATAGGGGTGAGTCTTCCATGACGTTGATGGCTGCTGTGACTGCTTCAGAACCTGCCGCACCATCCAGAAGTGCCTGGTAGCCAGCCTTGACCGAGGCCTTGAGCGTGCTGCGAACCGCGGCTTCCTTATCAGCCGTCATGCTGGCTCGGGTGATGGTTCCGGCACCGCCGTGTATAACAATGGCGAGGGGTGTGGCAACAGCGGCCTGGCTCATGCAGAGAATTGCGATGGTAAAAAGGAGGTGTTTGAGCATTACAATGGGTTCATGCATCAGCTTTGCGGAGTCATGCGTGTGTCTGCGCCCAGTACAGCGCGGAATATATTTTCGGGTCCAGCATTACACCGTCAGCCAGATGGGTAGTCAGCCAGTTGGCCGCGTTGTCCAGCGGTACATGGTGAACGGTGATGTCTTCAGAGCTGTCACCACCACCGTCATCGACCCGCTCAAGACCGTCGGCATAGTATATCGTAATGAGTTCATCCGCCATGCCAGGAGAGCTTGGACAGGTGAGTAGCTTTTCCATTGTACTTGCACGGTAACCGGTCTCTTCGAGCAGTTCGCGGCGCGCAGCCGATTCCGGACTTTCCAGTGTATCACCGGTGTCACCCACAAGACCGGCCGGCAATTCAATCACCCGGCTTTTGACCGGGACGCGGTACTGTTCCACCAGAATCAGCTCGTGTCGATCGGTTACCGCGACCATGACCACCACGCCACTGGCATTTGTCCGGTAGGCAAATTCCCAGCCATCCTGTTCCTTGATGCCTAAAAAGCGTCCCCGGTAATGATTTATTTCACAATTTGGCACAGCTTTACTGACCCCTCTGATAAACTACCATTGATTGTATCTCCCTGGTTGATATCCGGCCAGAACCAATTATGGTCCAACGGTTCAAAGTAACTCATTTCCGAGGATAAATATGTTCAAAAGAGTTGTTTTTACCCTGCTGTTTACAGGTCTGCTCATCGTTGTCAACCGGCCGTTACAGGCACAGACCGAGAGTGTCAAGGCCTTAGCGGATAACGTACCGGCCTTGCTGGTTAGCGCCAATACCGCTTTTGCCGGCAAGGACTACCTGATGTTTCGCAGGGTGATGGAACGTTTGCATGAAAAGCGCCCGTATAACAGTGACTACATGTACCAATTGGTCAATGCGTATGCCCTACTGGATGAAAAACAGCCCGCTTATGACCTGATGTTGCATATGCAGCAACAAGGTCTTGCCTACGATTTCACTCAGTCCGAGAGCAGCTTAAACATACGCAATACCCAGGTATTTGACTATGTGAACGATCTGATGAAAATGGCGGGCGAACCGGTTGGTGAGTCGAAACTGGTGGTTAGCTTGCCGTCGCAGCTGATCATGCCCGAAGCACTGGCGTGGGATGAAAGCCGGCAAAAATTCCTGGTCGGTACCATCAGGGAGGGCAGTGTCTATGCGGTTGGCAAGAATGGCCAGATTGAGCAATTGTTGACAGCCAGCGATGAAAACGGGCTGTGGGCGATTTATGGTTTGCTGCTTGACCCGTTGCACAAGAGGTTGTGGGTCAGTAGTGCCGCCACACCCCAATTTGCGCGCTATGACACCATAGACAAAGGGCGCGCTGCATTGTTTGAATTTGATCTTGCAACACTTGAACTGAAACGTCGTTACCCGGTGCCGGTGGATGGACGACCCCACATCCTCGGCAGCATGGTCGTCAACCCCGCCGGTGATATCTTCATCGCGGATCGTGTGCTGCCTTTCATATTCAGTAAGCTGGCCGGTGAAGACAAGCTGAAACCCGTCCTTGCATTCAGGGATATGCTCAGTCTGCGCGGTATGGCCATGCAGCCGGATGGTCACCTCATGTATGTGGCGGACCGTGAACTTGGCATCCTGGTGGTTGATGTCGATAGTGGTAAATATGGGAAACTGGCGGTTCCCGCCAATCTGAATATCGGTGGCATCGATGGATTGTATCTGTGGGAGAACCACCTGGTCATCATCCAAAACGGTATCAGACCGCAGCGTGTCATGCGTTTGCAGCTTGATGCCAACGGTACGACTGTGACCGCGGTCAGACCATTGGCAGTAGCGCAGGAAAAATTTGACTACCCCAGCTTCGGTACCATCATCGGCACAGACCTGTTCTATTTTGGCAATAGCCATTGGTCGCGCAACGATGCAGCATTAAAACCCATCAGAATAGTGCGTACACCACTCGACGCCAGTCAGGATCTGGTGCCGCCGAACCTACAGAAATTTCTGCAACAACAGGCGAAGAAAACTAAAGGATAGCC
>CAZYVH010000048.1:0-8879 GCA_964650905.1 uncultured Wenzhouxiangellaceae bacterium
CATTGAGGGCCTGACCCGGTGTGACAATCCTCCCGTCATTCCGGGCTTGACCCGGAATCCATTTTTGTTTGATAAGAGCCAGGACCGGGACAGAAAATGAGCCGGGCGCGAATTTCCTTTTTATCGATCTTACCCAGGTTGGTCAGCGGGATTTCATCCCAGAAATGTACTCGTTTGGGAGTCACCAGGCTGCCTTTTCTCTCTTTGACAAAAGCAATGAGTTCCGCCTCGTCCACCTTTGCCTGGCCGTGCAATTGCACCACGGCGCGCACTTCTTCACCCCATTTGTCATGTGGCACGCCCACGACTGCAACCCCTTTGACCGCAGGGTGCTCATGCATGACATCTTCAATCTCACGCGGGTAGATGTTGAATCCACCACTGATGATCATATCCTTTTTGCGGTCGACGATGTAGATAAACCCCTCTTCATCCTGGAAGGCCACATCGCCGGTGTATAGCCAGCCGTCACGGATCGTCTCGGCCGTCGCTTGCGGATTATTCAGATAACCGCTCATCATGTTGGTGCAGCGCACCACGATCTCACCGGCTTCACCTCGTGCCACCTCATTGCCGTCGTCGTCCAGCAGTCTGACCTCGGTATGAATGGCGGGTCGCCCGGCCGATGAAAAAATTTGCTTCTCCCGTTCAGGGTCTGCGACGATATGGTCTTTACGCGACAGGGCGCTGAAAACCATAGGGGCCTCGGTTTGTCCGAACAATTGAGTCATCACGGGGCCAAACTTCCCCATGGCCTGTTTGAGCCGTTCCGGTGCGATGGCTGCCGCCCCATAAATGACATTCTGCAGGCTGCCCAGGTCATGTTTATCCAGGGTTGGGTGATCCAACAGTATATAAATCATTGTTGGAACGAGGAAAGTCATTGACACCTTTTCGCGTTCCACTGTTTCCAGGAACAGTTCCGGTTCAAAATGGTCGACGATGACACAACGGCCTTTGCGTAACAAAACCGGCAGCATCAGGCAACCGCCCGCATGGGTAAGTGGTGTCACGTAGAGGAAGGTCTCTTCCCAGCCAAAGCCAAACTCGAGCATTTCCATGACATAGGTATATACCCAGGCCCGGTGCGAAAGCATGACCCCTTTGGGCCGACCCGTGGTGCCGCCAGTAAAATAAATACCAGCGAGGTCTTCCGGATCGATAGTAACCGCTGTGGGCTCTGGAGGAGAGTTGGCCATCAGTTCTGCAAGCAGCAGATGACCGGGCATTGGGTCTTTGTCCTCACCCACGCAGATGAAACGGGTGACAGTCTTCAGCTCAGGGATCATCTCTTCGACACGCTGGCGCATGCTTTGGTGGTAGATGAGCGTGGTGCATTGCGCCTCGTTCATCATGTAGACATGATCCTTCGGGCTGAGCAGTACCGCCAGTGGTACGCGCACCGCGCCGATTTTCGCCAGTGCATATTCGCAGAAAAAGTATTCCGGACAATTGGCCATCAACAAGGCGATGTTTTCACCTTTTAGTACGCCATGATCCTGAAGTGCCCTGGCGAGAGATTTGGCATTTGTTCCCATTTCATCGTAGCTGACCGAACGTGATCCATGGGTGATCGCGATGTTATTCCCATAGAAATCCACGCAGCGGTCATAGAGTTCACCCACGTTTGAACGAAGCATGTCTTCTCCTCTGATTGCCAGTAAAATGAACTAACCGCGCATGTGAAACATCATCTTGTAATCATGTTGCATGACCTTTTCGCCACGCTGGTTGCTGACAGAGTATTGCCAGACCTGAATGCCCTTTTTTGTATCGCTGGTGTTACTTTTCTCAATGACTTCAACGGTTACGGTGATCGTGTCGCCGATTTTTACGGGTGCGAGCATACGCATATTGTCAACGCCCAGCCAAGCGATAGCGGCATCTCCGGCAAAGCCGGCATTGCCGACCAGTCCCACGGACATTGCAAAAATCAGAGGGCCATGGACCAGTCGTTCGCCAAACTGTGTTTTGGCGGCATATTCCTTGTCCATGTGCAGTGGATAAAAGTCCATGGTCAGGCCGGCCCATGTGACCACGTGGGCTTCGGTCATCGTGATGGCGGCAGTCGTGTATATATCACCGACATTAAAATCATCACCATATTTTCTGTGTTCCATTATGGTCTCCTAGACGGGTTTGAACTTGGGCAAAGTGAACGCGTCGTTGAGCTTCCCAAAAGTCACTTTTACCGGCATGTCGCAGACGACATCGTGCGGCTCACAGTCGATGACGTTACTCAACATCTGTACACCTTCCTGCAGTCGTATTACCGCCACCACGAACGGCATGTCGTCAATAAATGCTGAAGGCGCATTGGCTTCCACTACTGTGAAGCTGTAAACCGTCCCTTTGCCGCTGGCCTCAACCCACTCCAGGCTATCTGCTGCACAGTAAGGGCAGGCCATGCGCGGATAGAAAACATGTTTGCCGCAGGCGGTGCATTTTTGGATGATCAGACGCTCTTGCCTGGCCGCATCCCAGAATGGCTGTGCCCAGGTGTTGACAACCGGTACCGGTTTTTCTGCGGATGATGGCTTGACTTGTTTATCCATTTTGTTCTCCTGGATTTCATTTCTACGGTATTTGGGTACCGAGGACCGTGACCTGTGCATCGAAATAAGTCCCACCGGTAGCAGTTTCAACCGCAAAGCGGGCGTCCGGAACCTGGCGCTCCCCCGCCTTACCCATGAGTTGACGTGCTGCTTCAATCAACAGGGATACAGAGCCACCGGCCCCGATATGGCCCTTTGATAGCATTCCCCCGTCTGTGGTGGTCGGGATCCGGCCCCCGGGCCAGGTTTCGCCATTCAAGAAGATATTCCCGGCCTCGCCGCGCTCACACAAGCCGATTTCCTCGAATGCAATCATTTGGTAAATGGGATAGGAATCGTAGATTTCGGCAACATCGATGTCCTGTGGACTGATGCCAGCTTCGGCGAAAGCCGCGCGTCCTGCTTTGGCCCAGCCGAAGCGGGTTAGGTCCGGCTCCTGTGAATAAACGAAATGGCTTACAGATCCCCCTTCGCCCAGCACATAGACGGGTGAGTTGGGCAGGTCCCGCGCCCGTTCGGCCGAGGTCATGATAAATGCGCCGCCACCATCGAAAAGCATATTCGACTGCTTTGCACGCAGCGGCGTCGACAGCATTTTCGAGGCCATGACTTCTTCGATCGTCAGAGGTTTCCGGAAAAAGGCGTTGGGGTTGAGTTCGGCCCATTTCCGGTTGGAAACACACACGGCTGAAAGTTGTTCGTCCGTGCATCCGGTTTCATACTTGTAGCGTGTGGTCGCCAGGGCTGCAACAGTTGAATAGTGCTGTCCGTAAGGTACCTCCCATTCCGCAGAGATCCCGGCAGTCGAGAACAGGTCGATACCACCCTGGGAGGTGATACCTGTCCCCAACTTATCGGCGTGTACGAACAGGACATATTCCGCCAGACCCGCATAAATAACTGCACCCGCTATTTGCAGGGCATTGCTACTCGATGAGCCACCCGAGAAAACCTGAATATTTTTGCACACATTCTGCAGGCCCAGTTCCTCGACAATACGGCCCGTAACAAGCTCAGTATTGAACGGGGCGTTGAACAACGCCCCGGTGGGAATAACATAGTCGATATCATCTTTTGTCAGCCCGGCGTCTTTGATGGCCGCACGGGCTGATTCCAGTGCAAAACTAATGGCCCCTTTTTCAGGAAACCTGCCGGTTGGCACCTCCCCGATGCCTGCAATGGCGACATTCCCTCTCAATTTGCTCACGGTAATTCTCCTGATTTATTGCATGTTTTCTATCAAGGCCCATCCCTGCTCAGCGGCAAAGGGGTACAGTTCGCCAAACACATGGGCGATTTCTGAGCTGGCGTTGCCTTTCAGGGCACGCGCATAAACACCCTGTTGAATAGCAGCGATTCTGAACAGACTGAAGGCCATGAAAAATACCCAGTGCGCAATGTCTTCCCGGCCAGTGCGTTTACAGTACGCAGACACATAATCCTCCTCCGACGGAATACCCATGGAGCTAATATCGCAACCGATGAAGCCGTTGACCATCGTATTGTCGCAAGGCAGATAATAGGTCATGCAATTGTAAGCAAGGTCGCTCAGGGGGTGGCCCAGGGTAGACAACTCCCAATCCAGGACCGCAATGACCCTGGGTTCGGTCTCGTCGAACATCAGGTTTTCCAAACGGAAATCACCGTGTACAACCGAGACACTGTCATCGGGCGGGATATGATCCGGCAGCCAGTTCATCAATTGATCCATGGCCGGCACATCCCCTGTTTTGGTGGCCTCGTATTGCCGCTTCCAGAGTGCTACCTGGCGGGCAATATAGTTATCCGGCTTGCCGTAAGCCTCCAACCCAATGGCTTTCCAATCCAGCGTGTGAATACGGGCCAGCGTGTCATTCATCGCAGCATATATTGCGCTACGTTCAGATGGGTCCATACCGGGCAACTGTGGGTTCCGCAGAATCCGGCCCTGCAGATAATCCATGACATAAAATGGTGTGCCGATCACCGCATCGTCATCACACAAGTGCACGACCTGTGGTACGGGAACATTGGTATCCCAGAGCGCACTGAGCACCCGGTATTCCCGCTCTACGGCATGCGCCGACGGCAGTAGTTTTCCGGGAGGTTTTTTACGCAACACATACGCCTTTTCAGGCGTGCTGATATGGAAAGTAGGATTTGACTGGCCACCCTTGAATTGAGACACCGTTATGGTTCCCTCGAAGCCTGGCAAAAACCTGCTCAAATACGTTTTCAGCACGCCCTCATCAAATTGATGGGCATCACGTACCGCTATGAGTCCATCGGGTGCGCTCATCTTTTTAATGCCTGCCCGTATCATGCTTACGCAGTTCAAGCCGGGCTATCTGATCACGGTGCACCTCATCCGGACCATCGGCAATCCGCAGGACCCGCGCCCACGCCCAGCTTTGAGCAAGCCCAAAATCCTGACACACGCCAGCACCACCATGGACCTGTATGGCCCGGTCGAGGACACGCTGGGCCATATTGGGTGCAATCACTTTGATCATGCCTATTTCAGCCCGTGCAGCCTTGTTGCCAACCGTGTCCATCATGTAGGCAGCCTTGAGGGTCAGAAGCCGCGCCTGTTCAATATCCATACGCGAATCTGCAATGTATTGGCGAATGACACCATGATCACTGATTTTATGGCCAAAAGTCGTTCGTTGCAGTGCTCTTTCACACATGGCTTCCAGTGCTCTTTCTGCCTGACCGATCAGACGCATGCAATGGTGAATCCTGCCCGGGCCAAGACGTGCCTGGGCGATTTCAAAACCACGGCCTTCTCCCAAAAGAAGATTACTTGCCGGCACCCTGACATTGTCAAAACGTACTTCGGCGTGTCCATGCGGGGCATGATCCCAACCAAAGACCTGCAAAGATCGAGTGACCTCGACGCCAGGGGTATCAGCTGCTACCAGAATCATGGATTGTTGCCGATACTTATGTGCCCCCGGATTACTTTTACCCATAAATATCAAAAGTTTACACCTGGGGTCGGTTGCTCCGGAGGTCCACCATTTTAAACCATTGAGGACATATTCATCACCATCGCGTGTAATACTTGACTGGATATTGGTGGCGTCTGATGAGGCCACTGCCGGTTCGGTCATGGCAAAGCCCGAGCGGATTTCGCCCGCCAGCAGGGGCTTGAGCCATTGTTCTTTTTGTTCTTTAGTACCGAACTGCTCCAGTATTTCCATGTTGCCACTATCCGGTGCCTGACAGTTACAGGCCTCAGATGCAAGCGGGGAACGACCCATCATTTCAGCCAGTGGCGCATACTCGAGATTGGACAATCCCGCACCATGTTCAGTGCTGGGCAGGAAAAGGTTCCAAAGACCCAGGTCCCTGGCTTTTACCTTCAGTTGCTCCATGATTTTGGTCGCCTGCCAGCGATCAGCTGTTGCAACTTCTTCGCCATAGATAGCTTCGGCCGGGTAGACATGCTCGTCCATAAATGCGGACAGGCGTTGCAGGTATTTCCTGGTGCGGTTTGAGTATTCAAATTCCATAAATATCACCCTCTGATTCGGGCCATTGTAAAATTACGATACAGTACACTAGTATTTCAATACTTGCATAATAAGACTTTGAGCAGTTATTGCAAGACTTCAGCATGATATGTTCGAAATTGTCTCGTGCCTGCAGATAGAGTCTCAAAACCTGTCTTCATATCAATTACCGCTGACCGCTTGTTTCATGGAGTAATGTCCCACTGCTGGTCAAGGGTTTCTCCATCTGCGGCCAGCGGCATATAAAGCATACCCTTGGCTTGTTCACTCTGAATTATTACCGAGCCCGCAATGCCGAGAGAATTCGTAGGATGACATATTTTAATCTTGTTGGGTTAAATTCCCCGTCCCGTGGGTCGAAAGACGTGATTCTAATGATCCAAAGTGATACCCCGCCCGCTTGCGGCGGGGTAGTTCACTACTTTATGGACACCATTGCTAATAAAGAGTACGCTATCGCTTGCATATATAGACTTATGGATTTCAGCGCTATACAAGTAACAACTTTAAAGGGCCAAAGCCCGGTGTACCTACGTTATGGCGGGTTCGTATTGGCACAGTCTAACCGAGGGTAATATTATGAAAATCCAAGTAACACTAGGTCTGGCGGTTGCTGGACTGTTTTTTGCTACCGGTTCCAGCGCACAAGACAGCGCGCAGGACAATGCACAGGCAGGGACCTTGGAAGAGGTCATCGTAACTGCGGAAAAACGGGAACAGAGCATGCAGGAAGTGCCGTTGTCAATCACGAACTTCAGCGGTGAAGCAATCAACCCGGCGGGGATCAGCGGTTTATACGATATCTCGTTGAAGACGCCGAACCTGACGATTACCACCTTCAATATCGGCGAGCCCCAGTTATTTCTGAGGGGCGCAGGTGGCACACTGGACTCGGCGGGATCCGACCCGACCGTCAGCGTCTTTATCGATGAAGTTTATATTGGCCGGACAGGGGCCTCGTCCTTTGATCTTTATGACCTCGAACGGGTAGAGGTGCTGCGCGGTCCTCAGGGCACATTGTACGGTCGCAACGTGACTGGTGGTGCAATCAGCCTGTACACCCAAAAACCCAGGGAAGAATTCGAGTCCAAATTCGGAGTGACAGCCGGTAACTACGGGCTGACCGTCTTTAGGGGCTATGTCAATGGCGCCTTGTCCGATAATGTCTTCGCAAAATTCACAGTCAGCAAGACTGATCGCAATGGGTATGCCGATAATATCGATAATGGTCAGGATCTGGAAGACGCGGATAATTTGAGCGCGAGAACGCAGATATTGTTCAGGCCAAGCGATGCGACAGAAGTTCTTTTTGGTTTGGATTATTCGACGGATGATACCAATGGCCAGTGCCGGAATTTGACAAATTTCGATAGGGGGGATCAGGATTTTGGTGGTGTATTTGTACCATTTGAAATTGCCGCAGTAGCGGCTGAAGGCGTAGGCGATCCGCGCGAGTGTGGGATGAAGCTTTTTCAATTTGCCAACAAGGATATTTTCGGAGCAATGTTACACGTGACCCACGATTTCGGCTGGGCCAACCTGACGTCGATCACTGCCTACCGGGAGGCTGACTATGAGTGGTTGCAGGAACTCGTTGGCGCGGATGCTCCACCCAGCCTTATCAGCGTGGAAGACAATGAGGGCGAGAATTCAGATCAGGTTACACAGGAGTTTCGCCTGTCAGGCAGCGGTGACAATCTCGACTGGGTTGTCGGCGTATTCGCATTGAGGGAAAATGTGGATCGATTCGCGAACCAGCCTATCCTGTTTGGGCCCGTTCCGGGATTTCCGCTGGCCGGTGTCCTCCTGGATCGCCGCTTTAAACAGAACAACACATCCAAGAGCAAGGCGATTTTCGGCCAGTTTACCTGGGGCTTTACCGACACTCTGGATTTAACGCTCGGTGGGCGTTATACGAGGGATGACAAGGATATTGATCAGTTTTACACACAAAATGGCGCAGTTGTCTACGATATTACTGGTGCCAATGAGAACTGGAGCAGATTTACGCCGCGTGCGTCACTCGACTGGAAGATCAACGATGACAAAATGCTGTACTTCACCTATTCGGAAGGCTACAAGAGTGGTGTGTTTATCTCTCAGAGCGTAAGCGCGCTAGCCGCTGCTGATACCCTGGCTCCAGAAGACGCGACCAATTACGAGGTCGGTGCCAAGACAGAGTGGCTGAATAATCGACTGCGTTTCAACCTCACTTACTTCGATTTTGAAGTAAAGAATCTGCAGTTGTTCCGCTTGGTGGATTTCGTCCTCTTTTCGGAGAATACCGATGCAAACGTAAGTGGCTTCGAGAGCGATTTCGTCTGGGCGGCAAGCGACAACTTCACTTTGTCTGGCACGCTGTCAACACTGGATGCAAAATACAAAGGCGGTACTTTTGACGGCAATGACATGGTTCGGTCACCGGACCTCAAGTGGTCGCTGAATGCCAACTATCAACAGCCTCTGCAAGGTGGTGCGACGCTGAACCTAAATGTCGGCGCGGCTCACTCCGGTGCGTTCTTCTTTGAAGCCTTGAATACCGACGTATCGAGAACAAAGAGTTATGAAGCCTGGGATGCGTCGGTGAAATATGTTAACAAAGGAGGCGATTGGGACCTCACTGCCTGGGGAAAAAACCTGTCTGACGAACTGATCGTCAAGCACGGTATTGATGGGAGTTTCGGAGGGCAGACTCAGCTCTATGAAGCGCCAAGAACCTGGGGAGTTACGTTCAATTATTACATCAAATAGTTAGCCCGCATATAAAAGGGGTGCAAAAGTGTTTTGCACCCCTTTTCTTTATACAGGCTATGAGCTCTTACTGTGT
>CAZYVH010000048.1:8979-20945 GCA_964650905.1 uncultured Wenzhouxiangellaceae bacterium
TTCGGCGCCCACGTTAATGTTGATGAGCGCAGAGTGATCTGATAGTCTAATAATGAAAGTTAATAATCGCAAGCAGGAAAACACGGCTCTTTACAACCATGACACGACAACAGCACGCAGACGCAATAGTCATTGGCTCAGGTATGGGTGGCATGTGCGCGGCTGCGCGTCTGGTTGCGGCCGGCCGCACGGTTGTCGTGATTGAAAAATCATCCTACCTGGGAGGACGTTGTTCGCACCGCGAACGCGACGGATGTACCGTCACCACCGGGGCGATCATGATCCAGATGGGTGAGAACAGTGCAATTCGCCAGGCTTTTGATAGTGTTGGCGCACCCATGGAGATGGTGGAAACCACGGGTCGTATGCGTTACCGCCTGTCACACGGCGATTATGACCTGCCTGTTAAAGGCGGTCTGCTGGGGCTGCTGGAGTTTGCCTTTCAAGGTAACGCAGTTGGCGCAGCCGAATTGTTCCGGGATTTCCATGGTGCCCTGAATGAGACAGGAGTCGATGCGCACGAAACATTCCTGGGCTGGATAAGACGGCATACAGACAACAGGGAAGTGGATAATCTGTTCCATGGTTTTTGTGCCGCCTTGATGGGTACGAACCCGCATGAAATTCCGGCGGTTGAGTTTTTTCGTTTTCTGAGCAGGAGCAGCCATGGAAGCCGTTTTGGACTGGCGGCCAGGGGAAACGGGTATTTGATGGAATCACTTGCAACAGCCATTGAGGGGCAGGGTGCTGAAATAAGGCGGCGAACATCCTGCCGGAAAATCCTCATAGAAGAGGGCAGGGCTGTGGCTGTGAAAGTTCGTTCCAGCCACGGCGAAGAGGAAATTCTGTATGCCGATTATGTGCTGTCAAATGCCGGTCCCAGAAGGACGATTGCGCTGAGCGGCAATGAGAGCCTATTTGCAGGATCGTACCGCGAACTGTTGGAAGCCGCGCCTCTCGAGGTGCCGATCATTCATTATTCCTTCGTTTGTGATGAGCCGCTGATCGACGGGTTCGATGGCAGCCTGGTGTTGGGGAATACGCGTAACCTGATTTACCTGGAAATCCCGTCCATCATTTCACCGGGTCTCGCACCACCGGGTAAGTTTCTCCACACCGCTTATGGCGCTCCTGATGATGCTGCCAGCTCTGATTTGAAAGAGGTGGCACACAACACCATGCTGGAACTGGAAGATAATTTCCCGGGTGTCATCGACAAGGCGCGCTTTCTCGTCAAGGCGCGTCATTGTGCGCAAAGCCCTGCGGGGCACCGCTGGCCGGGCTTCATGATGCCGGTGGAAACGCCGGTGGAAAATCTGTTCAATGTCGGTGACGGCGCAGCGCCGCCGGGAACCTGCGGTACTGAAGGTGCAGCGGCATCGGCCCGGGAAGCAGTCAGGCAGATCGTTGGCTGACAGGGTTTTTCCTTCAATAACCGCGGCTTAAGGCGTAGCGATCAAGATGGTAATAGCGGTTACCCAAAAACGTTTCCAGAATTCGGGCACGTTTGAAATAAAAGCCGATATCAAATTCATCCGTCATGCCAATACCACCATGCATCTGAATGGCTTCGGCTGTTGCTCTCGATGCCGTTTCACACAGCTTGGCTTTGGTCATGCTGGCCAGTTCCCGCAGGTCTTCCTTGCCTGTATCAAGAGTATGCAGTGAGTTGATGAGCAGGGATTTGCACAACTCGATTTCGCCAAAGAGAATTGCTGCACGGTGTTGCAGGGCCTGAAAACTGCCAATGGCTACACCGAATTGCTTGCGCTCTTTGAGGTATTCCAGGCTGCGCTCAAATGCCTCCTGGGCGATACCGAGTAATTCTGCTGACTGTCCCAGACGCCCGACATCCAGAATGTATTGCAGAATATTACCACCTTGATTGAGAGGCCCCATCAGACTGTCGGTCCCGAGCAGAATATTGTCAAATCTGATATTGGCCGCATAATGGGTGTCCAGAACCTCGTAAGATTCAATGTCCAGGCCTTCAGTGCTTGCTGGAACAAGAAACAGGGATATACCGTCAGAGTCACCATCACCACCTGCGGTGCGGGCACTGACCAGCAATGTATCGGCAAACTGCCCGTCCAGCACGGCTGTTTTACTACCGGACAACTTGAATCCCCCATCCTGCACAAGCGCTCGTGAAGTGACAAATTCAGGACGGTGTCTGTGGCTTTCATCAAATGCGACAGCAAAAAGCGATTCGCCATTCGCCAGACCGGGCAGCAGGGCGGCCTTCTGGGCAGCAGACCCGGCCCGCAGCAGGCCGGCAACTGCCATCAATGACGAACTCAGCAGAGGACTGGGTGTCAGGGTCCTGCCGGTTTCTTCGAGCACGATTCCCAGTCCGGTGAAGCCGTATCCAAGACCACCATGTTCTTCGGGTACCAGGATAGCGGTCCAGCCCATGTTCACCATTTCCTGCCACAGGTCTCTGCAGAAACCTTCCTTGTTACCCGAGTCTCGTAATTGTCTGAGGTGGCCGACCGGCGCCCGGCTGTGCAGAAAATCCCGCGCGGATTCCCGCAGCATCATCTGTTCTTCATTCAGTACCAATGCCATGATGACACCTCAGCCTGGCAAGCCCAGAACACGCTTGGCGACAATGTTCAATTGTATTTCGGACGTGCCGCCTTCGATGGAATATCCCCTGGAACGGAGCCAGGTTTTCGGCAGGTAGCCATCCCGGCTATCGGAGCCCGACCATTTCAGCGCCTGGTGGCCACTCATTGTCATCAGGAGTTGCTGACGCTGCATATTTAATTCGGTACCGTAGTATTTGAACATACTCGAAACAGCTCCCAGCGTGGCGCCGGCACGGACTTCGTCACGCGCCCGTTCCATATTCAGGGCCAACGCGGTTTCATTAATTTCCAGCTTTGCGATGTCTGCCCGTATCATTGGGTCATCCAGACGGGAATTTGACAGACCAATCGTTTGCACTGCTATTTTGCCGAGGGGTTCGAGACCGGGCCGTGTCAGCCCGGCGGCTCCAATCATTTCTCTTTCGTGTGTCAGCAGATACTTGGCAACGGTCCAGCCCTGGTTGATCTCGCCAACGACCTGGTCTTTTTCCACGCGGACGTTCTCGAAAAAAGTCTCAGTGAATATTGACTTGCCACTGATGAGACGAATAGGACGGGTTGAAACGCCCGGCGTCGTCATATCAAACAATACCAGGCTGATACCGGTATGTTTTGGCACTCCCGGATCGCTTCGTACAAGGCAAAACATCCAATCACCCCTGTCGCCGTAAGAAGTCCAGATTTTCGAGCCATTGAGAATATAGTGGTCACCCATATCTTCGAGTTTTGCCTGCAGGCTGGCCAGGTCGGAGCCGGCATTGGGCTCGCTGTAGCCCTGCGCCCAATGAATCTCACCGTTAACGATGGCTGGAATATGTTGCTGCTTGAGTGACTCGCTGCCATATTTCAGAATTGCCGGCCCAATCATGGACAGGCCAAAGCTGAAGAGTGCAGGCCGGGCTTTAATTGCCTTCATTTCCTGCTGTAACACCTTGGCTTGCTCACGATTCAGTCCGCCTCCGCCATATACTTTTGGCCAGGTGGGGGCGGTCCAGCCTTTCGCGGCCATCACCCGCAACCAGTTTTCCTGAGCCTCGGATTGAAAAACATAGTTTCTGCCACCCCAGCACTGGTCAGTGTCCAGGTGGACGGGTTGTCGCATCGATGGGGGACAGTTTTCTGCCAGCCAGACACGCGTTTCAGCTCTGAAATTTTCCTGAGAGTTCAAAGGGTTTCCTCATTTTTTCCGCAGTCCTGCGCCAGGGTTGCGGTTATGGTCATGCCGGCAACGCCGGCTCCAATGATAATGACATCGACATTTTCGATACTCATTGGAAGACCTTCTTAAAGTTTGTAAACCTTTTATTCCGACAGTATTGTTACAAGGTGAGTCTCACATTGACGCTTGAAGCACCTTGTTCAAATTGCCCAATGGTGAGGATAACGCGCGAGAGTTCTATAAAGCAAGTAATTAGCACCGCAATGAAAATTCCAGGTTCTGTCAATCCAGGTATACCGGCCCGGTGTGTTCTTGACCGCCTATAGTGAATTGGATATCATAGGTCCGTTAATGCAAGTAACAATTGAAGTTTTTTGAGTTCAAGTAAATACCGCTGCCGGTCAGGTACCCGAATCCTCAAGTCAAATAGAGCACCGTAAACCTACGAAGACGCGTGGATGCGATAGTTTCTGGTCTGACAGTAAAAGCTAACGGCTATTTGATGGAATCAACTACATAAGCAAATTAAGATCCTGGGTTTACTGATGGGGTATGTCTTCTCGTCAAAGCCCGGGAGGCAGTCAAACAGGATCTCTGGAGATATGGAATGAAGACAAAAAAATCATTTGCTTTTAATACCATACCAGTATGCGTCATTCTCATAGCGAGCCTGGTGGCCGGCTGCGCGCAAGAGAAAAGGACCGTGGCGGGTGAAATGGCCCTGGTGACGCTGGCTGATAGGTGCGAAGCTTTTGTGGCTGCGAAAATTCCAGCCACCCAAATCAGTGCCACTACCCTGATTGAAGCCAGCAATGAGCTGCCGGAATATTGCCGGATCGAGGGGGTCATCGAGCCCCATATCCACTTCGAGGCCCGTTTCCCCACGCAGGACTGGAATGGAAAATATTACCAGTCCGGCTGCGGGGGGTTTTGTGGTGTTTTGAGTCCCGACAAGCCTGGCTATTCCAATAGTATCAATGAAGCCCTGAAACGTGGTTACGCAGCCATCGCACAGGACGGTGGTCATCAGGGCTCATCCATGGTTGACGCGCGTTGGGCCAGGGACAACCGGGCGGCGGAGATCGTCTACGCCTATAAGGGTGTGGCGTTGGTCCATGCAGCCGGCAATGCTATGGTTGATGCCTTTTATCGCGAGAACGCGGCGTTTTCCTATTTTTCAGGCTGTTCCACTGGTGGGCGGCTCGCGGTCAAAACCGCCCAGGTTTACCCCGGTCTGTTTGACGGAATCCTGGCCGGTGGCGGTGTGCTGACGGTCTCCAAAAGTGGTGGCATCTTTGGGTCATGGATTGTCAGCACAAATCTCGACGAGGAAGGCAAGCAGATATTGGATTATCGCTTCACACCCAAATTGCCGCTTCTGGCAGCAGCAGCAACTGAGCAGTGTGACGCTGCAGACGGCACAGTGGATGGCATTATCAGTGCACCGCGATCCTGCACCATGGATGTGGGGAAAATTCCCCTGTGTCAAGGCGAGTCCACAAACCAGTGCCTGACGGCGCGTGAGGCTGGTGTTGTGTCCAAATGGTACCAGGGCCCGGTGAATACTAAAGGTGAGCAACTTTTCCCCGGTATGCCGCCGGGAAGTGAGCGGTACTGGCAAATCTGGTTCCTGGGAACACAGGAGCATACCGGTGGCGGTAACCTGCTGGGTGGATTGTATGTGAAATACCTGGGTCTGGAAGAAGACCCGGATGAAAACTATCAGGTGACAGATTTTGATTTTGACAATGACCCTGTCCGACTTGAAGCGATGGGAAGGCTCTACGACGCCTGGGACCCCGACCTGCGCCCGTTCAGGACAGCGGGGGGCAAGATGATTATGTATCATGGCCTTGCTGACGCACTGGTCCTGCCGGACAACAGCATCGACTATTATAAAAGTGTTGTGAAGGAAATGGGTCAAGAAATTGATATTGATGATTTTCTCCGTTTCTTTACCGTGCCGGGCATGGGGCATTGCTGGGAGATGCCCGCCAATACACCGGACCAGTTTGATCCGATCACGGCGCTTGAGAACTGGGTGGAAAAAGGGCAGGCGCCTGCGTACATTGAAGCCCACGCACTTAATCCGGAAACGGCACTTTCAAGCCACGCTGTACTTTGCCCTTATCCGGGTACCGCCGTGAACCTGACGGATGACGAGGATGCATCTACTGCCTGCAAAGAGAAACCCTCCCATGACGACAATTGATGCACGCAATCGTTTCGCCGAAATGCGGGCTACGATGCGACTGCCCGTCGTGTGTGCGCCGATGTTTCTGGTATCCGGTCCTGATCTGGTGCTGGCGGCCTGCCGTGCCGGGATTGTTGGTTCTTTTCCAAACCAGAATGCACGCAGTCTCGATATTTTTGAGGAGTGGCTGGACCAGATCAGCGGTGAATTGGCATTTCTCAAAAAGAAGCAGGTACCCGGCGCCGCGGCTGTCTGGGCCCTGAACCTGGTGGTTCACAGTACCTATGAGCGGCTCGATGCAGAACTGGCGCTGCTGGACAAATACCGTCCGCCGATTGTGATTACTGCGCTCGGCAGTCCAAGAAATGTCGTGGAGGCCGTACACGCTTATGGCGGGCTGGTGATCGCCGATGTTAATAATATTGAATACGCCCGTAAAGCGGCAGCTGTTGGTGTTGATGGCCTGGCCCTGGTTGCTGCCGGAGCGGGGGGGCACACGGGCAACATGGCTGGTTTTGCCTTTGTACCGGCAGTCAGGGAATTTTTTGACGGTGTATTGATCCTGGCGGGCGCCATCGGTGACGGTCGGGCTGTACGCGCCGCCGAGGTACTGGGCGCGGAGCTGTGTTATTTGGGGACGCGTTTCATTGCCGCCGAGGAAAGCATTGCCAAAGAGGCTTACAAGCAGATGGTAGTGACCTCGGATTACTCCGATCTTGTGCTGAGCAACTCCTTAAGTGGCGCAAATGCCTATTATCTCAGGCCGAGTATCGAGAAGGCCGGGCTGGACCCGGATGAGCTGGTTGCAAAGAAGAAAATGGATCTGACCGGTCACGAAAAAAAGGTCAAGGCCTGGAAAGATATCTGGTCGGCCGGGCAGGGGCTCGGCACCGTTCATAAGGTGGAGCCGGTGGCATCTATCGTCGAGCAACTGGCGCAGGAATACCTGGAGGCCAGAAGTATTCCTTGAGTACAGGTGCTGATGATTCAGGAACGGAATTCGGCGTCGCCCAATTTTCCGTCCAGAATCATCTGGCGAAGTTCGCGGTATACAATCTTGTTCATGGGGTTGCGCGGAATGGAAGTGGCTGTATAAAGAATTTCGGGCCACTTGTAGACAGCAACGCCCATCTCTTTGAAATAACCTGTGATGTCAGCGAGGCAGATATCTTCGCCAGTGCCGGGTACGACGACACAGCAGACGCGCTCGCCGAGTATGTCATCCTCGATACCTATGACAGCAGATTCCTGGACCCTGGGGTGACTGTCGAGCAGGCCGGTCACTTCTGCGGATGAGATATTCATACCGCCACGGATAATAATTTCCTTCAGGCGTCCGACAAAACGGTAGTATTTTGGTTCACCGTTGATTTCTGCGATTTCCAGAAGATCGCCGGTGTGGAAAAAACCCTCTTCATCAAAGATTTCACGGTTGCGTTCCGGCTCGTTGAAATAGCCTGAAAATACCATGCAACCAGCGATCATCAGCTCCCCCGGTTTGCCGGGTTCGGTGATTTCCATGCCGCTATCAGGATCGATGATTTTGGTACGCATGCCTTTTGCAACGCGATTGTTCCAGCGATAGCCCCCAGCGCCATAGCGGGGGAAGTACTGGGCCCTTGTCCCAGCGTCTGGTGTGTCGCGCGAATCGCTGATGAGGCTTGTGCCTTCATTTGATCCAAAAATATTGTTGACACTGATGCCGAATTTTGTCTCGAAGCCCTTGACCATCCAGGGTGATAATGGCGCTGAGCCAGAGCCGACGCTCTTGAGCGAACTGAGGTCAGTGCTGGCGGTTAAGGCCTCATTTTTGAGCAGCTTGTTCAGGACCGCTGGTGCTGCGACAGTGTAGTTGATTTTTTGAGTTCCGATCTGACCCAGGAAGACACCAAGATCAAAGGGCTGGTGCTGATGCAGCGTGCCGGCGACTTCGAGCCATGCCATCATCAGACCGCCGATCGAGCCGATATTGACCGTGGGAAACGGATTCAGGATGCTGTCCCCGTCGGTAATCTGTGCCGCGTCGACCATGGCATGACCATTGACCAGCCAGTGATTATGGTTTCTGGGTACACATTTTGGACGGGCCTCGGTACCGGATGTCAGGCAAATGGTGAAAACATCGTTGGCATCTATCGTGATGCCGTCAAGATAGGCTTCGACAAGGGCCGTCGCTTCGGGACCGGGCTCAAAAGTATCCAGCGGGATGACACCCTGGGTATCGTCACCGCCCCACGCAAAGACTGTTTCGAGTGTGGGTATGTCACTTCGAATGTCGTTGACCATAGCAACATGATCGAAACCGCTTATGGGGTTCAGCGTCACAAAAGCCTTGCTGCCAATGAAAGGCATGATCTGGAGTATTTCATGGGGGCGGTACTGGGCAGGGATGGGGTTGGCAATTAGCCCAATTCGCGCACAGGCGAAAAAAACCGCGACAACCTCAATTATATTAGGAATCTGGAAAGAAATAATGTCGTCTTTTTCAAGACCGTTGCTGAGGAAGCAGGCTGCAAGGCGCTCCACCTGATCGTGCAATTCGCGGTACGTCCAACACCTGGGTTCACCTTCTGTGAAGCTGCTGCGGTTGGGGGGGTCAACAACAGCCATGCGGTCTGGTACCCGCTGCACGTTTGCCTGGAATACCTGGTCCAGGGTTGTCGTTCCCCAACACCCGAGATCGACCATGTGGCGTATTTTAGCTTCAGATGTCAAGATCATCATCAATCCCCAATCGTGATTCTGGTAGTGTAGTGCAATATAGGGCTTGGCGGGTCAGTCTGCCAGGAACCTTGCGAATTGATCAAGGGCACCCTTGCGTGTCTGGTTTAATGGCAGTGCCTCGAGTTTCTTCCACAGATTTTTCAGCGCATCGGCATCATAATCCAGGTCGTTGGGAAGCTGCATGGTGTTCGATTCCATCATCCGGGCCCGTGATATTTTGCCGGCGCCGCTGATGATGATTTCGCCATTCAGGCTGCAGGTATCACTGATCAACCATGTCAGCAGAGGTGCTACGAGGTCGGGCCGAAGTTGATCTTTCAGCGCCGGGGGCATGTCTCTCTCTGTCATTTGTGTCGTGGCGAAGGGCGCAAGGGCGTTGATTCTCAATCCGTGACTGGCACCTTCCTGGCTGAGTGAATACATCAATCCCAGCAACGCGGCTTTTGACGATGAATAGGCCGGAAGCCCGTGTTCACCATACAGACCGGCCACCGAAGTACAGATGATCATACAGCCGTGTCCTTGCTCGTACATATGACGAAATGACGGGTGCAGGATATTGGCGGTTCCCATCAGGTTGATTTCAACCACTTGTCTGAAATCCTCCATGGACTGTTTGTGAAAGCTGCGGCCTTCTGATATCCCGGCGTTTGCGATGACCACATCCAGGCGGCCGTAGGTTTCAAGTGAGGCTGCAAGCAATTTTTCACCTGCACCCGGATGTTCAATGCTGCTGTATTCTGCGACAGCGCTCCCGCCAGCGGCCTTTATCTGGGCAACAATTTGATCAGCGGAAGAAAAATTCTCGTGAGTATGACGACGATTGTTCACCACGATTCGGGCACCTAGTCCTGCCAGGTAAAGCGCATAAGAGCGCCCCAGGCCCTTGCCTGCACCGGTGATGGCAACAACTTTGCTTTTTATTCCGTGAGCCATGCATCTATCCCCGAGGTCTTGCAATATCATTCAGCCGATGTACCCCGGCAGACTTTCTGTGTCCGGGCGTGTCCGGGTTTATGCCACTTCGAACAGCGAGGCCGCGCCCTGGCCACCGCCAATACACATGGTGCAGACTACATATTTTATACCGCGACGCTTGCCCTCAATCAATGCGTGACCGGTCATGCGCGCCCCGGACATACCGTAGGGGTGTCCGATCGAAATCGCACCACCATTCACGTTCAGGTTTTCATTCGGGATACCCAGTGTGTCACGGCAATAAATCGTCTGTACCGCAAAGGCTTCGTTGAGCTCCCACAGACCGATATCATCCATGCTCAATCCAAAGCGTTTAAGCAGCTTCGGTACCGCGAATACCGGACCGATTCCCATTTCATCAGGCTCGCAGCCGGCCACCGCAGTGCCACGGTAATAGCCCAGAGGTTGCAGCTTACGTTTCTCCGCCAGAGAGGCTTCCATGACCACCGCAGCAGAAGCACCGTCAGAAATCTGGCTGGCGTTGCCAGCGGTAATGTGGCCGTTCTCACGCACCGTTTTCAGGGACGAGAGGCCTTCCAGACTGGTGTCGGGCCGGTTACCCTCGTCTTTGTCAAGCACCACATCGTGGAAGCTGATGGCGCCGCTTTCCTTATCCAGAACACCCATGCTGGATGGCAAGGGGACGATTTCGTCATCAAACTTGCCTGCTGCCTGGGCAGCAGCGGTGCGCTGCTGGCTTTGCAGGGCATATTCGTCCTGCTTCTCCCGGCTAATGCCATAGCGGTTTGCCACCACTTCGGCTGTGTCCAGCATGGGCATGTAGATGTGCTCATGCAGCGCGACCAACCGCGGGTCCACCATACGGTAGGTATTCATGTGTTCATTCTGTACAAGACTGGCAGAATCCTGCCCGCCACCGACCATGATATCGACGCCATCGGATACGATGAAGTCAGCGGCGGTGGCAATGGCCAACATACCCGAGGAACACTGACGGTCGACGGTCATGCCACCAACCGTTATGGGCAGGCCACCTGCCAGTGCTGCCAGGCGGGAGATATTCATGCCTTGTGAGCCTTGTGAAAGTGCGCACCCCCAGACAACGTCTTCGACTTCCCCGGCGTCCAGGCCAGCGCGTTCAACGGCATACCGGATGGCATGGCCGCCCAGGGTTGGTCCTTCGGTGTTATTGAATGCGCCCCGGTAAGCACGACCGATCGGGGTGCGCGCGGTGGATACTATGACTGCTTCACGCATGTTGGATCCTCTTGATCAGGATGGGGAAAGGCCGGATAAATCAATACCCATGGCTTGTGCACCCTGGGTTGCAAATTTTCCGGTTTCCTCTCCACCGTTGTTGAGATTGCGCATACCTGCCTCATCGCTGATCATCTCCCAGGCCTGTGCAATACCTTCCGGTGAAAGCTTATCAGGTGCGAGGTTCAGGCCCTGCGTTTCAAAACCCCGGTATACGGCAAAACTGCCTCCCCCGGCCGCCAATACGGTGCGGCTGGGTGCGTGGTCGCTGGCCAGAAACACGACCGCAGGGCTTACCGATTCGGGTGCCAGCAGCTTGAACACGACATCGGGTATCAAGCCTTCTGTCATGGCTGTGCCTGCAACGGGTGCCAGGCAGTTAACACGTATGTTGTACTTGGCCCCCTCCAGGTGCAGGGTGTTCATCAGACCGACCATGGCCATCTTTGCCGCGCTATAGTTGGCCTGGCCGAAATTGCCATACAGGCCGCTGGCTGAACTGGTAAAGACAATTCGGCCATATGACTGCTCCCGCATGGTCTCCCAAACGGCCTTGGTGCAATTGGCTGAACCGATCAAGTGCACCTCCACCACCAGACGGAACTCTTCCATCGTCATTTTCAGGAATGACTTATCGCGCAGAATACCAGCATTATTGATCAGGATATCAACACGGCCCCATTGATCTATGGCTTGTTTGACCATGGCTTCAACCTGTTCCTGGTTGGTGACATTGGCGCCGCTGGTCATCGCTGTACCGCCCGCGTCACGGATTTCCGCCGCGACGGCTTCAGCAGTGGGCGATGTACCATCTGCACCCGCGAGGTCATTGACCACCACACTGGCGCCTCGGCTGGCAAGGGCGAGTGCGTGTGTACGCCCCAGGCCCTGGCCTGCACCGGTTACAATAGCAATTTTCCCATCCATGTTAATATTCATAATATATACCTACATAAATATTTAAAATACAATTAGATATAATTTATATTTAACTTTATACATTAAATTTATTCGGTGTACATAACGCGTCGATGATCGAGAACCTTAATCCAATCAAGCTGCCGGCTCCACCAAAATGCCACGGTGGTAAGGCGGGAAGATT
>CAZYVH010000049.1:0-6025 GCA_964650905.1 uncultured Wenzhouxiangellaceae bacterium
ACCCGCATATTTCACCAGTATCCCGGATGATGGCGCCGGACAGGTGTAACTGGACGCCGGGCTGGACTGAGACCAATAGCCGTAGCTATTGGTCGAGGGAAGCTCAAGTCCAGGTGCACCTGAACAAGTCAGGACCGGGATAGGTAGCAGGCCGGGTACAAAGTGTACCGCAGGATTATTTGACAAAACTGCCATTTAATTCAACTGATTCATATGTATATAGTGAGGCCGAATACCGACTGGTGAAATATGCGGGCTAAAATCCTGACAGGCTGCTGGCAACCTACAATCTACTCACGGGACCACCCATAATTGGGTAGCACAATCGTTTTGAAAATAAATGTTGGGGACAGCGGTTAGCTACCTACGGGACACGCTCGGGCCATCCATGGGCGCTCGGGAATTCGCTCCCGGCGAATTACGGTCCCGTAGGCAGCCAACCGCTATCCTTTCCCAGTCTGAAATCCCACATAGACCAGAACACCCGGTAGTTTGTGGCATTGCTCAACCAGGATCGTTGGCAGGACTGGCTGTCCGCTATTTTTTCATCGCCTGCTTAGGTCGCTTGACGAGACGTTTGTCAGCGTCTGCCAGGTAGGATTTTGCCGCAGCCAGTAATACTTCCGGGGCCAGACGCACCGTGTAATTCGGGTTGGTGTATGAAAAATGGATGATCCCGTCGGTACCGATAATAAACGTTGATGGGGCCGGTAATACGTGGTGTGTTTCACCCGAAGCCTTCTCAAGATCAATATCGTAGGCCCTGTAACGATCAATTGTCTTGTCATCGACATGAAACGCGATACCAAATGCACGGGTGGCGGCCAGCTTGGAGTCTGAATAAATCGTATAGCCGATGTCCGGGTCGTCGAGGCTTGCCAGCAGTAATTCCGGTTTGTCTATGCTGATGAACCAGATATTGAAACCCATATCCCGCAGTTGCTTTTCCGCCAGACGCAATTCTGACAAATGCAAATTGCAGTACGGACACCAGCCACCACGAAAAAAGGTCAGCACGACCGGTTTGTCGAGTTGATCAGGGATAAACCGGAACGGCTGAGCCTTGACATCACTGACGCTAAACCCCGGTGCCTGCATACCCGCCAGTAAGGGCTGCACAAGGTCTGCGCTGGCGTGTATGACCTCACGCCCGGTTTCTGAAGCGAAAACTGAAGACGCCAACAAACAAACACCCAGTAAAGCCGTGACAATTTTCTTCATTTTGATATCCCTGCCATATGATCAATCAAACTGACCGTGCATGTTGCAATTGTATTGCAAACCCCGGGGAGTGAATTCAAGAATATTCGCAAACAAGAATACACTGAAAATACAGCTGACAAGAACCTGCCCTGCAATAATGACTGATGGCCCACTGACTTATGGCCCATGTAGTGAAGTCCTCGGTGTGTTCTTATACACATATCTACGGAGATTCAGTCGATCGTCGTGGTTCAAATAATAATAAGTAACCAAATAACACAGCTAGGCGTCTATAACTAAAGATGTTGGAAAGAGGGCTGGTACCGTGCAGGCATTAATCGCCGGCACAACGCGTACCTGCCCGTTTTTATATGTCTTAGGTGCAGGATCAACAAACCGAAAATAGAATTGAAGAGGTTTTAACCGTGAAAAAGCTACTGAAGATTGTCTCACCGGTATTGGTACTCATCATCAGTGTTTTCATTGTGCAGGCACTCAGCGCCGCCAGACCCGAGCCAGAAAAAAACAAGGACGCACAGCGCCTGGTGTCACTTTTTGTCGATGAAGTCAAAGCCGACGTCGTTACCATTTTTGTACACAGCCAGGGCGAAGTCAGACCAAAGCTGGAAATTGACCTCGTACCCCAGGTATCCGGCCGTATCGTGGCGGTGTCTGAAGCGTTCGCTGAAGGCGCCGGATTCGATCCGGATACTTTGCTGCTCAAAATTGATGATTCCGATTACAAACTGGCCGTCATACGCGCCGAAGCGGAGGTTGCTGCCGCCCAGACACGTGTAGAGAAGGAACTGGCCAATGAGAAAATCAAGGCAGAACAGTGGGCAGATCGGCGCAACGCGGGTAAACCAACACCGTTTGCCCTGAACAAGCCACAGGTCAACGAGGCTCGTGCAAAGCTGCGTGCCGCCGAGGCTGATCTTGAAGGCGCTCGTAATAACCTGGCGCGTACCGAAATCCGCGTGCCGTTTAAGGGACGGGTGCGCGAAAAAAATATCGGCATTGGCCAGTACATAACCTCAGGCACACGGCTCGGTCGTGTGTTTGCAACCGACACCGTGGAAATTCGTCTGCCGTTGACCGATGCCCAGTTAGCGGAATTGAACCTGCCGATCGGTTTTGCCGCTGATGCATTCAACGCACCCCTTGTCAACTTCACCGCCAGCGTCGGCAACCGTGAACACACCTGGCAAGGCCGCATCGTCAGAACCAATTCATCGGTCGATCAGCAAACCCGCCTGATTTATGCCATCGCCGAGGTCAACGATCCCTATGGCAGGGGTTCAGATGCCGGCGCACCATTGGCGGTTGGCATGTTTGTCAAAGCAGAGATTGCCGGTGCGACCCGTCAGCCAGCGCTGGTGCTGCCACGTATGGCCCTGCGCAAAGCCGACAAGGTCTATGTTATCAATGCCGACAACCGCCTGGAGATCCGCACCGTTGAGGTAATTTCAACGTCAAAAGACAAGGTGCTGGTCGCCAGTGGTGTTGAAAAAGGCGAGCGGGTTGTGACCTCCACCATTCCGGCCGCAGTCGATGGCATGGAAGTACGCGCGATCACACGCCAGTCTCAAAGTTAACGAAATATATTGGGAGTTTCCTATGAATGCTTTGATTGCCTGGTGGGCCCGTAATTCCGTAGCTGCCAACCTGATCATGATCGGCATTTTTGTCGCCGGTGCGATTGGTTTTTCTTCGATGGACCGTGAAATGGACCCACAGGTCCGTTTCCCGGGTCTGGAAATCGATGTGTCATGGCCCGGCGCTGCACCACAGGAAGTCGAGGAGCAAATCGTTTCCCGCATCGAAGAATCGGTACGCGACATGGACGCCATCGAATGGGTCCGCTCCTCATCCAGCGAAGGCCGTGGTGAAGTCTACATCCTCGCCGAGCAGCAGGTGGATTTCACCCAGTTTATGAACGATGTGAAAATCCGCGTCGACGCTATCTCATCATTTCCGCGTGACATTGAACCACCGCAGGTCCGGCAATGGGTCAACCGCGATGAGTTCATCCGTGTGGCCGTCCATGGTGACATCGGTGAACGTCCGCTGAAACGCCTGGCGGAACAACTCCGGCGCGAGGCGGCACAACTGCCGGCAATCAGCATCGTGCAGTTGTTCGGAACCCGCCAGGAGGAAGTCTCCATCGAGGTCAGCGAAGAGGCCCTGAGACGTTACAACCTGAATTTTTCACAGGTCGCGGACGCAATACGCAGCAGTTCAATCAACCGGTCGTCCGGCGCGGTGCGCACCGAGGTCGGCACCTATCAACTCAAGGTGCGCAACCAGGCTGATACCCAGACAGATTTTAACGCCATCATTATCCGTGAAACCCCGGATGGCGGTGCCATACGCGTCGGTGACGTCGCTAACGTGGTGGACGGTTTTGAAGACAACCCGATCCTGGCCACGCTGAATGGCGAACCGGCCGTGCTGCTGCAGGTCATGACCACTGAAACCATGGATATCGTCAAGGCTTCAGACTCCGTCCACAAATGGATCGATGAAAGACAGTCGAGTTTACCCCAAGGCGTCAAGCTGACACTGTGGACCGATAACGCCGAGGACTTCAAAGGCAGGATGGCGACCATCAGCAGCTCCGCCGTCATGGGTCTGATACTGGTGATGGGCGTATTGTTGCTGACATTACGACCCATGGTCGCCTTTTGGGTTGCCGTGGGCATCGCCACGGCCTACGCCGGTGCCTTCGTGTTGCTGCCCTCGGTCGGTGTGTCACTGAACATGCTCTCCACGTTTGCCTTCCTGCTGGTGCTGGGCATCGTGGTGGATGATGCAATCGTCGTCGGTGAAGGTATTCACAGCGAACAACACCGTATCGGTGGCGGTGTCAATGCCGCGATTTCCGGTGCGCAACTGGTCGCCAGGCCGGTTATCTTCGGCGTTATCACGACCGTGATGGCCTTTTTGCCCTGGATTTTCCTCGATGGTTCCACCAGTGAATTCACCCGTCATATCACCTGGGTAGTGATCCTTGCGCTGTGTTTTTCGTTATTTGAATCGCTGTTCATCCTGCCATCGCATTTGTCGGGGATGCAACCCCGGCATGACCTGCAGCGTTTTGGCAGATTCCAAAAGCGCATCGCCGACAGCATCATCAACTTCGCACACAACCACTACCGCAAAATTGGTCATTGGTCATTGCAACACCGTTATCTCACCACCAGCATTTTTCTCAGCGTGCTGATCGTCGGTTTTGGTCTGTTCAACACCGGTTGGGTCAAGAAAAGTTTTATGCCGGACATTGAATCGGATGAAATCATCGTCAACGTGGTATTACCCGAAGGCGCCCCGTATAGCCGGGCGCTCGAGATACTGGCGCAATTGCAGGCCGCGGAACAGGCGCTGGTCGATGAAGTCAACCAGCGCACTGAGGGCGAAGGTCAATTGATCGAAAACTGGTACACACGCTCACGCCGCGACAGCGTGCTGGCCATCGTCAAGCTGGCCCCACCCGAAGTCCGTGAGATGACCGCCAAGGAAGCATCGGTGCGTCTGCGTGAACTGATGGGTGATGTTCCCGATGCACGTGAGGTGTCTGTCCAGCATACGCTGAACAACAATGACCCGGACTTTGAACTGTCCATCCGTCACCCGGACCTCGATGTATTGCGGGCGGCCACCGCGGAGCTTGAAGATAAATTACGCACCTATGATGTCATGTACGACGTACGCAACAACCTCGAAAGCGCTTCCGAGGAGATCCGCCTGACCATGAAGCCCGGCACCGCCAAGCTGGGGCTGACCCTGGCCGATGTCAACCGCCAGGTCCGTCAGGCCTATTTTGGTGAAGAGGTGCAACGTCTGCCGCGTAACGGTCAGGATGTCCGTGTCAAGGTGCGTTACCCACTGGAATCCAGGCAAAACATTGAAAGTCTGAAAAATTTCCGGGTGCGCACCAGCGACGGCCGCGAGGTGCCGCTGCTGTCGGTTGCCGATCTCGAGTATTCACCCGGCATCAAACGTATCCAGCGCTGGAACGGTAGCCGCGCTGCACGTGTCAGTGCTGATCTGAAAGAAAGTGTGCGTGACGACATCATGAAAGACCTGGATAAAAACTTCTTCCCCGCGTGGGAAAAACGCTATCCGGGTATCAGCCGCGGCGCGGTCGGTCAGGCGGAAGGTCAACAACGCTTTATCAAGGAAGTAATCGGTCTGTACCTGATCACATTCTTTGCCATGTACACGCTGCTGGCGGTGGCCTTTCGCAGTTACTGGCAACCGATATTAATCCTGATTGCCATGCCGTATGCCTTTGTGGGCGCGATTGTCGGTCACTTTGTATTGGGTATGACGATGGCGATATTCAGTTATTTCGGAATCGCCGCTGCCGCCGGTGTGGTGGTCAACGACAACCTGGTGCTGATGGATTATTGCAACCGGCTCAGGGACAAGGGTCTGACACCGGCAGAAGCCATCGTCGAGGCTGGCGTCACCAGGTTCAGACCCATCCTGCTGACCTCGGTTACAACCATTGTCGGTCTCATGCCGATGATGCTGGAGCGCTCCATCCAGGCGGCATTTTTGCAACCGGTCGTTGTGGCGCTCGCATTTGGTGTCTTTTTCGCTTTCTTTGTCACGCTACTGATGGTGCCGTCACTGTATGGCATCGGGCTGGACATCAGTGCGTTTGCCGCCCGCATCAAGACCTGGTTGCGCAGCAAGCTGCCGGGTGCCCGAGCCAAGGTGGAGATACCAACACAGTAGATCCCGGGTCCCGCTATTCGCCATGTCGACAGGGGTCAGGTTCATTTAATTCAGCGACTATTCATCCAATTACAACGGG
>CAZYVH010000049.1:6125-15327 GCA_964650905.1 uncultured Wenzhouxiangellaceae bacterium
CCCGGCGGTCCTATTGATGTACTTCGCTGGCAAACCACGACAGGCTGTCCCTCAACGTCACCACGCTGCCGATGATGATCAGTGCGGGAGACTTGAGCTGTGCATCCGCAGTCTTGCTGCCCAGGTTTTCGAGTGTACCGCTGATCACGCGCTGATCCGCGCGTGTGCCATTTTCTATCACCGCCGCCGGCGTATGCGGATCGGCGCCGTGACTTATGAAACCACCGGTGATGGCACCCAGCGATGACAGACCCATATAGACCACAACTGTCTGGCGGGGTTGTATGAGGCTTTCCCAGTTCAGCTTGAGCTGGCCATCCTTTTCATGCCCGGTGACAAACACACAGGCCTGGGCATGCTCACGATGGGTCAACGGTATCCCGGCGTAGGCTGCACACCCGGTTGCAGCGGTCACACCCGGTATCACCTGGAAGTCAATACCGTGTTCGGACAATGCCGCAATTTCTTCACCACCCCGCCCGAACATGAATGGATCACCGCCTTTGAGACGTAGCACGCGTTTGCCGGCCTGCGCCAGGCGAATCATCATCTGACCTATTTCTTCCTGCGAAACGGTATGGTTTCGCGGCAGCTTGCCGACATAAACACGTTCGGCATCCCGTCGCACGAGGTTAAGAATGCCTTCACCGATCAAACGATCATATAAAACAACGTCCGCTTGTTGCATCAGGCGTAAGGCACGAAAGGTCAACAGATCCGGATCGCCGGGCCCGGTACCGACCAGGTAAACCTCGCCCGGCGGGTTTTCGTCACCGCCAACGCACGCTTCACGCAACAACGAGTCCATCAGTGATTTTGCCTGTTCCCGCTGGCCGGAAAACAGGTGCTCCGCAACCGGCCCTGTCACCATTGACTCCCACACGCGGCGCCGGCGGGTGGCGTTAGGGACCAGCGCTTTTATCCTCTCGCGGTAGCGGCCTGCGAATTCCGCCAGACGGCCATAGGCCGCCGGGATGGTTGTCTCAAAGCGTGCTTTTAGCGTACGTACCAACAACGGCGACGTGCCGCCGCTGGAAATTGCGATCAACAACGGTGTGCGGTCAACCACCGCCGGCATGATAAAGTCGCAGATTGCTGCGGTATCGCTGTTATTGACCATGACACCCCCTGCCTGGGCCAGCTCATACAATGAGCGGTTAGCCGCGTCATCGGAGCAACCAAAAGCAAGCACGCAACCCGCCAGGTCCGTGGCTTCCAATTCTCTCGACTTGTGAGTAAAGCTGTTGCTTTTAACAAGACGCTTCAGTTCTTCACCCAGTTCAGGTGCAACCACGGTCAGTTTTGAACCGGCCCGCAGCAGCAGCTCAGCTTTGCGTGCCGCGATAACACCACTGCCGACGATCAGGGTACGTTTTCCTCTGATATCCAGAAAAATGGGCAGATGGTTCATGGTGGTTCCTTTGCTAGGGTTTAACCATTGCTGTCAGCCCACTCATGCATAACCGTAGCCCAATGCCTGGCAGTCGTCTCGTCAACATCCATAACGGTAAAACGGCGGCCTTCCCGAATCCGAATACGCAACATGCGCAAGCCACTTTCATGGTTGACCTCTTCAAGCCTGACCACACGGTGCCAGGGCGCGGCGAATTGATCCAGTTCCCGCACAGTCTCTTTACTCATTTGCCACCCTCGCCAAATGCTGTCTCCAGTTGCCACTGCCAGTTACGGGGTGTATCGCGATAGTCCGGTTTAACGTCAAAATTCAGAAACAGCATGTCCTCCGACTCGATATTACGGACCGCCTCAAGTAGTGCATCAAAAGAATTGATTTCAGGGTACTGGATAATGATGTCGCTGATCTTGACCTCTATTGCCTGCATATTATCGTCCTCGAAAACTGCTCAGAGTGTATTACAACGATCAAAAAAACGGGCCCGGTATAACAATCGCCGCTTAAAACCATCTTTAAAAGCTGTCCGCATGTGCAATACGTTATTGGAAATAAGACCCTCGCCCGCCCGCAGACGATAATGAAAAACCGGTGTTGTTTCATCGTTCAGTATACCCGTCAGACACTCAAGCGCGGCAACGGTCAAACCGTTGTCACGCCAGCGTATGTTCTTTTTACGGGCACTATAGCGCATGTGCAGGCAACCGCCATGGTCAAACGAAAACACCGGTCCGCTCACTGCGGGCCGAATTTCACTCCCTGTATCCCTGTTCTCAGGTAGGGTCATGCACGCCGGGTGCTCAAGCGCACGGACGAACCTCGGGTCGGTGTCACGCAGACGCAGGTAGACCATTTCCGGATCAGTCAGGGCGTTTTCACCACCCGTCTCAGCAGGGTTGACGCAATGCAGCACGACCGCATTGATTTGCCGGTCCTTGTCATTGTAGTAACCGTCCGTATGCCAGCTCAAGGCACGGTTTGAATAGGGTATATAACCCGCCCTTTTATCCTGGTGTGCAACCGTCAGCCGGGCCACACCATCTTGTTCTGCGCACAGATGATGGTCGAGCCTTCTAAGACCAAATTGTTGTGCAAACGCACACACCGAACTGCGCTCAACAAAACTATCCCGGCATTTGTAAATTGCCATGTTGGCATTCTTCAAGAGCCGCATGATCGTTGTTCCGGCTGCCTCGCCCGGGCACTTCAGTGTATCAATGTGTACAATAATTTCATCGACACTGCATGGGTAATTTTCAAGCTTGGCGGCCCGCCATTGCTGGTATCCAGCTTTTTTTATCTGCATTAAAACATCACCTTTTTCGTACCAGACGAGCCGGAATTATCGACTGTAAAAATAGTGCCACTGGTACTGTTGCAAAAAATTATATATCATAATTTTCTAATATAGCGGTTTTTAAAGGTTGCCATCGAACAAGACATGTCCCATCGAAATCGGTCTTAACGCTCAATATGGTATCTTTGCCTACGCTATATTTCACATGCCTGCGCATGATCTCAATATAAATATGCAACGCGGGCAGACGTTAAGAACGGTAGATTTTGCCAGATAGATTTTGCCAGATAGATTTTGCCAGATAGATTTTGGTGGTACACAGCATGACGAAAAAAGCACACAACACCCCCCTACTTGACGAACTCAAGGATGGCCCATGGCCAAGCTTTGTCGAAGGGCTTGAACGCCTCGCAGGTGACAGCGAAAAACCTTACGCCAATATGATGACTGACCTGCTGGGGCAGCTTGAGCACTCCTATGAAACCCGGAGCGGTTATTGGAAAGGCGGCACCGTCAGTGTGTTTGGCTATGGTGGCGGTGTCATTCCCCGCTTCTCGGAAGTGGCGGAGGAATATCCCGATTCTTCGGAATTTCACACGCTGCGCGTGCAACCACCGGCCGGTTTGCATTACTCAACGGACTTGTTGCGCAATATGTGCGACGTCTGGGAAAAGCACGGATCAGGCTTGATTGCGCTGCACGGTCAGTCGGGTGACATCATGTTCCAGGGCTGCACCACAGAAAACGTGCAAAAAGCGTTTGATGACCTGAACGAGATCGGCCTGGACATGGGCGGCGCCGGGCCTGCCCTGCGCACTTCCATGAGCTGCGTCGGTCACGCCCGCTGTGAACAATCGTGCTACGACGAGGTCCGTGCACACCGTATGATCATCAACAACCTGCTGGATGAAATGCACCGCCCGGCCCTGCCGTACAAGTTCAAGTTCAAGTTCTCGGGTTGCCCGAATGACTGTGTCAATTCCATCCACCGTTCGGATTTTGCGGTCATCGGTACCTGGCGCGATGACATGCAGGTCGATCAGGAGAAGGTTAAAGCGCACGTCGCCAAAGTGGGCCGCAAACAGATGATCGATACGGTGATCACGAATTGTCCTACACGCGCGCTAAGTCTTAACGATGATGATACGCTGGATGTCGACAACAAGAGTTGTGTGCGTTGTATGCACTGTATCAACGTCATGACCAAGGCCCTCTCGCCCGGCAAAGACCGCGGTGTCACCATCCTGATGGGTGGCAAGCGTTCGTTGAAAATAGGCGACCAGATGGGCACCGTCATCATCCCTTTCATGAAGCTTGAGAGCGATGAGGATTT
The DNA here is from genome assembly GCA_964650905.1 of uncultured Wenzhouxiangellaceae bacterium. Classification (GTDB taxonomy): domain Bacteria; phylum Pseudomonadota; class Gammaproteobacteria; order Xanthomonadales; family SZUA-36; genus SZUA-36. Next base: position 10,167 of record CAZYVH010000049.1, read on the forward strand.
CGAACGGCTTAACGACCTTGCAGAAACGGTTGTGGACTTTTTTGCCGAGAATGCGCTTGAACATGAGCGTGTGGGTGAAACCATTGACCGTATCGGCCTGGCCAATTTCCTTGATGGTATCGGTGTTGAGGTGGACCCCAATATGGTCAACCACCCACGCACCTCTTCCTATGTACGCACCGATGACTGGGACGAGGAAGCAGAAAAGTGGTTCAAACGAAAAAACGCCGGGGCTGTTTAGACGCCGGACAGGAATTGATGCAAAAGGACAAACGTCAATACGGGTCAATAACCGTGAGCAAGAGGAATTGAAATGAGCGAAACAGCCATGCCGCGCAGGGCAAATGAAAGTGGCGTACCGGATCCTTTTCCACAGATGCACCCGGTTTTGAGAAAAAACTATGGCCATTGGGCCTGGCATGACCGGCCACGACCCGGAGTGTTGCACCACGTCGCCGAAAATGGTGATGAGATCTGGACCGTCCGCGCCGGCACCCAACGGCAGATGGACGTCGGAACGATCCGCACGCTGTGTGATATTGCAGACGAATTCGCCGATGGCCATATGCGCTTCACCACCCGTAGCAACGCGGAGTTCATGGTCACCTCCGCGGACAAAACCGGACCGCTCATTGAAAGACTGAACGCGGCAGGCTTCCCGGTGGGTGGCACCGGCAATTCGCTGTCCATGATCTCGCATACCCAGGGCTGGTTGCATTGTGACATCCCCGGCACCGACGCCTCCGGCGTGGTCAAGGCGCTGATGGATGAACTGCACCACGAATTCACCCATGAGGAAATGCCAAACCGGGTCCGCATGACCACCTCATGTTGCCAGATCAACTGTGGCGGCCAGGGTGATATTGCCATCAATGTGCAATACGCGAAGCCACCAAAAATTAACCACGACCTGGTCGCCAACGTCTGCGAGCGCCCGGCAGTGGTGGCGCGTTGCCCGGTGGCCGCCATCCGCCCGGCGCTGGTCAACGGCAAACCCTCACTCGAAGTCGATGAAAAAAAGTGTATTTGCTGCGGCGCCTGTTACCCGCCGTGCCCACCCATGCAGATCAACGGACCGGAATCAACCAAACTGGCGATCTGGGTCGGTGGCAAACATTCCAACGCGCGTTCAAAGCCAACTTTTCACAAGCTGGTCGCTGCCGGTCTGCCAAACAACCCACCACGCTGGCCGGAGGTGGCAGAGATCGTCAAGACGATCCTCTACGCCTACAAGGACAACGCGAAAGCCTGGGAGCGCATGGGTGAGTGGATTGAACGCATTGGCTGGCCACGCTTTTTTGAGATCACCGGTCTGGCTTTTACCCGACACCATATCGACAACTGGCGTGGCGGGCGCAAGAGCCTGAATGCCTCGGCCCACATACATTTCTGAAGGCCCGGTCAGCATGAAAATTGCAATCCTGGTCAAGCAAGGCCCGTTCACACACCAGTCATCCGACAGCGCCTACCGCTTTGCTCTGGCAGCCCTGGCCCGGGGCCACGAAATTGACCGGGTGTTTTTCTACAATGACGGGGTCTATAACTGCAACAAGCTGTCGGAGCCACAATCAGATGACCGCGACCTGGTCAGCCTCTGGTCGGAACTGGGCAAACAGCACGATATCGACCTGGTCGTGTGTGTCGCCGCAGCGCTGCGCCGTGGTATCAAGCAAGAGGTGGTCGCGGAAGGTTTCAGAATTTCCGGTCTGGGCCAGATGGTCGAAGCCGGTATCCAGGCGGACCGCAGTGTCGTATTTGGCGATTGAAGGGTAAATGATCATGGAACCATGGGAAGAAGAAGGACCCGAAGTCGTCAAGAAATTCATGTATGTTAATCGCAGGGCGCCCTACGGTACGATTTATGCGCTGGAGTGTCTCGAAGTCGTTTTGATTACCGCTGCATTTGATCAGGACGAGTGCGTTGTATTCATGGACGATGGTGTATTCCAGCTCAAAAAAAACCAGGATACAACTGCCATCGGGATGAAAAATTTCTCCAACACCTACCGTGCGCTCGACGATTACGATGTCGAGAAAATATACGTTGAAAAAGAGTCGCTCGAGGCACGCGGTCTGAGCAGTGATGACCTCATCATTCCTGTCCAGGTGGTTACGGCGGGTAAATTGCGTGAAATCATGGACCAGCAGGACGTGGTGATCAGTTCATGAGTCATATACTGCATATCGTGAACAAGTCACCGATGGAAAGAAGTAGTTTTGCAAGCTGCTTTCGGATCGCGCGAGCCGGGGATTCAGTCCTGATGATAGAAGATGGCGTGTACGCGGCCCTGGCCAACACGACACTCGCGGACAAAATCACCCGCCGGATGAACGAATTAAGTTTCTATGCGCTTGGCCCTGATATCGCTGCACGGGGGCTTGGGGATACCGCTTTGATCGAGAATCTTGGTATCGTTGACTACGAAGGTTTTGTGGATTTGGTGACGGCAAGCGATATCACACAATCCTGGCTGTAATTTTTTACTGACTTAACAAGAGGCACATCATGGATTACGAAGTTAACGGCAAGGTCGTTGAAGCCGATGAAGAAGGTTATATCAAGGACATTTCCGGCTGGAGCCCCGAACTGGCGGAAGAAATCGCCAGGAGCGAGAACATAGACATGGGCGATGACGCCTGGGAAGTCGTGAATTTCCTGCGTCACTATTACGAGGAATACCAGATCGCGCCGGCAGTACGGGTTTTGACCAAGGCGGTCAAGAAATCACTGGGACCTGAAAAGGGTAACAGCAAGTATCTCTATGAATTATTTCCGTACGGCCCGGCCAAGCAGGCCTGCAAGATTGCCGGTCTGCCAAAACCGACGGGCTGTATCTAGCCCGGCCATTTAAGCAAGGCGGACGACAAGGTAATATCGCAACGAAGGAGCACGGGTGCTTAGTACAATCTACGTGTTGCTGTTCTATTTCGCGACAGCGGTGCTCGCCGCCGGCCTGCTTTATAGAATCTGGTTGTACGCAAAAACACCCGCGCCCCTGAAAATCCCGACAATGCCGGCACCCGTGACGACAACCGGTGTGGTCGCGCGTATGGCCAAAGAGCTCGTCTTCTTCCAGAGCCTGTTCAAAGCCAACAAGTGGACCTGGCTGTTCGGCTGGGTATTCCACCTGGCACTGCTATTGATTTTGCTGCGCCATCTGCGCTACTTCACTCAGCCCGTCTGGTTCTGGGTCACCTGGGTCCAGCCGTTCGGGCTGTATGCCGGCTTTGCGATGTTCGCCGGCCTGACCGCGCTCTGGATCAGGCGGATCGGCGTCGAGCGCATACGTTATATATCGGGGCCATCCGACCACCTGATGTTATTGCTTTTAATGGCAATCGCGGCCAGCGGACTAACGATGAAGTTCGTGGCGCATACCGACATTATTTCACTCAAGGCCTTCGCCCTCGGTCTGCTTCACTTTAACTGGCAACCGATCCCCCACGACCCCTTGCTGTTGATACACCTGGGGCTGGTTTTATTACTGATGATCATTTTCCCATTTTCAAAACTGTTGCACGCACCCGGGGTGTTTTTCAGTCCCAGCCGCAATCAGGTCGACAACGCCCGCGAAAAAAGATACGTGGCGCCATGGACTGGTAGCGAGTGAACCATGGCCGATTACGATACCATTTCAATTGATGCGCCGCTCGAGATACCGGCGCTGCAACCCGGTGTAATGAAACATTCGGCGCCCTACAAAGCGGCGCCTGAATTTCAGGAAGCACTGGGGTTTCCGGGCGAACTGGTGGATGACTGGCACGCCAGGGCGCTGGGTAAATTTGCCGAGTTGCTGGGCAAAAATAAAGCCTTGAAGGTATATATGGATAGCTGCGTGAAATGCGGCGCCTGTACCGACAAGTGTCATTATTTCCTCGGTACCGGCGACCCGAAGAACATGCCGGTTGCACGTCAGGACCTGATGCGCAAAGTCTACCGCCGGCATTTCACACTGGCGGGGAAACTGTTCCCGAAACTGGTGGGAGCGCAAGACCTGACAAAAGAGGTGCTGGACGACTGGTACAGTTACTTCCACCAGTGCTCCCAGTGCCGCCGTTGTTCCGTTTACTGCCCCTACGGTATCGATACCGCTGAGGTTTCCATGGCGGCGCGCGAAATTATGGATCACATCGGTATTGGCCAGAAATACTGCAACGAAATCATCGGCAAGGTCCACACGATCGGTAACAACCTGGGTCTGCCTGAAAAGGCGCTCATCAATACCATGGAAGACCTGGAAGAAGACATCGAGGAAGAAACCGGCTTAAAAGTCCGTCTGCCGGTCAACGAGAAAGGTGCCGACATCCTGCTGGTGACGCCCAGCGCCGACTTTTTTGCCGAGCCACATGTTGACGGGCTGATCGGCTATGCCAAGGTATTTCACCAGGCGGGCGTCAGCTGGACACTGAGCTCGTACGCCTCGGAAGCCGCCAATTTTGCCATGTTCATCGGCTCGCACGAACAGATGAAACGGATCGCGGAACGCATCCGCAAAGCCGCCTGGGACCTGGGTGTAAAACGTATCATTTTCGGCGAGTGCGGGCATGCATGGCGGGTCGCTTACAGCTTTCTGAATACATTGGCCGGTCCCTTCGACTTCCTCGATCACAACTACCCGATCCCGCAACACATCTGCGAATTTACCTGGGATCTGATCAGGAACGGTGAGTTGACACTGGACAAATCCGCCAACGACCACATGACGCTGACCTATCATGATTCCTGCAACGTGGCACGCGCCACGCGCATGGGCGAGGCCCCCGGCGGGCAATTTGAGATTCCGCGGGCGATCATCAGGGCCTGCTGTAACCATTATGTTGACATGGCTGCCGACACCATCCGCGAAAGCACATTTTGCTGCGGTGGCGGTGGCGGGCTTCTGACCGATGACCTGATGGAAATCAGGACCAGGGGAGCGGCACCGAGGATGCAGGCGTTGAAAGAGGTCGCCGATGAGCACGGCGTGACACACATGGCGGCGATCTGCGCCATCTGCAAAACACAGTTTGCCAAGATCATGCCGGCCTACGGATTTGCGATGGACAATATAGTAAGCGTGCACCAACTGGTCTCGAACGCAATTGTTCTCGATGGCCAGAAGCAATGAGCTCGATGGAGGAGCAAGCGATGAACGATAAACTTCTTACCAGGCGCCGCTAC
>CAZYVH010000049.1:15427-20901 GCA_964650905.1 uncultured Wenzhouxiangellaceae bacterium
TGCCCGGCGCCGTGCGAGGATGGCTGTAACCGCAACGAGGTCGAGGACCACGTCGGTATCAATTCGGTCGAGCAGTTTATCGGCGACTATGCCCTCGAACATCAACTGAAGCTGCACCCGGCCGGAAAAGATAGCGGCAAGCAGGTTGCACTCATCGGCAGCGGGGTCGCCAGCCTCGCCTGTGCTTACCAGCTACGCCGCCGGGGGCACGCCTGCACCGTTATCGAAGCCCACGAGGAACTGGGCGGCATGATGCGTTACGGCATACCCGGTTACCGTATCCCGCGGGAAGTTCTCGATAGCGAGATCCAGCGCATACTCGACCTAGGGGTTGAGGTTCGTACCAACACCAAGGTCGGCGTGGACATATCACTTGAAGAATTGCAAAACAACTACGATGCCGTCTTTATCGGCCCCGGCGCGCAGTCAGGTGCCGCCCTGCCGGTACCCGGCGGAGATGCCTCAAACTGCATCAGCGGTATCGCCTTCCTGGAGGCTTTCAACGATGGGCGTCTGAAGCATTCGGCCAAAAATGTACTGGTCATCGGCGGTGGTGATACGGCCATGGACGTGGCCGCGGTTGCGCGTCGCCTCGGACACATCGAACACCAGCGTGAATACGACCGCCCCGAGAACATCATCCTGGGTCACACGGCCCATGACGTGGCGACCGTCGCCCATCGCGAGGGCGCCGAGGTGACCATCGTTTACCGCCGGCCGGTCTCAAAAATGCCGGCCACCAGGACCGAGATTGCACACGTCACACAGGAAGGCGTGAAAATCCGTGACTCGCTGGCCCCGGTGGAAGTAGTCATCGGTGACGATGGCCGCGCCGTCGCCCTGCGTGTCATCGAGGCTGACTGGAGCAGTGGCAAGATGGTCGTAAAAGAAGGCACCGAGATCGACATCGAATGCGACCTGATCGTCGCGGCGATCGGCCAGGTCGGCGACCTCACGGGTCTGGAGAGCCTGGACAACGGCTGGGGCCTGATCGACGCCGATGGCTTCTATCGCGCCAAAAACCACAGCGACCTGTTTATCGGCGGTGATATCGTCAAGCCGCATCTGCTGACCACTGCGATCGGTCATGCCTCCATCGCAGCCGAGGGAATCAACCACTACCTGGCGGGTGAGAACCCGGAACGACGGCCGAGGGTCGATGTGCACCATTTCAGCCTGCTGGAAAAATTACACGAGAGTGGCCATGCACCTGCCGAATATCAACACGTACCGGCGCGCGGTACGGACCACGAAAATTACGCTGTGCATAACTACGAAGACCGTTCTTTCCAGGAGATCGTGCCATCGGACGAATTGTTCCTGGGCCACTTCAAATACAATGCCAGGCACCTGCGCACGGAGAGCGACATCACGGCGGATTCCGTGCTGGGCTACTTCGGCGAACGGATCAGGGGTCTTTCCGAGGAGGAAGCACGCCAGGAAGCAGACCGTTGTATGAGCTGTGGTATGTGTTTTGAATGTGATAACTGTGTCATTTTTTGTCCACAGGACGCCATCTTCCGGGTCAAAAAAACGGACGCCACCATGGGCCGCTATGTCGACACCGACTATACAAAGTGTATCGGCTGTCACATCTGCGAAGACGTTTGCCCGTCGGGGTACATCCGGATGGGGCTGGGGGAGTAGGCCATGACCCCGCGCCGCAACCCCGTAGCGATGGTCGCGGTTGCACTTGTGTTGGTGTTGACCTCCCCGTGGCTCGGCGCACTGGAAAAACAGAATGCGGACAATGGCTTGCTGGTACCCATCATCACGCCGGGACAGGGCGAAAAGTGTGTTGCCGATACCCAGTTCATGCGGCGCAACCACATGACCATGCTCAAACACCAGCGCGACGAAACCGTGCGTGAAGGCATCCGTGGCAATCCCTACAGCATCGGCGAATGTATCAACTGCCACGTGGTCATCGGTGCGGATGCACAACCGGTCTCCATTGCCAGTGAAAAACATTTCTGCCGCGCGTGTCACGATTACGCGGCGGTAAAAATCGACTGCTTTGAGTGCCATGCATCACGACCGGAGCGCAACAGCGAATGAACACGCCCACACCCGGTTTTGATCCCGTCAGACGCAGGTTCCTGAGCACCATTGCGGCCGCCGCCGGTGTGACACTGGCGCCCGGCGTCATGCTCTATGGTATCGCCAGGGCGCAAACGGCGGCTGCGCGGGAAACCGGAAGCGCCGTCACATCCGCGGTTCGCTGGGGGCTTTTGATCGATGTCAACCGCTGCGGAAGCGGTTGTGATGCATGTGTATCCGCCTGTAGCGAGGAGCACGGTCTCAAGGGCCACGACAGACCACAAACCGATGTGCAGTGGATCAGGAAAGTGAACGTGCACAACCCGCGGACCGGGCTGAACCAGTCGTTTCCGGTAATGTGTCAACACTGCGCGAACCCGCCCTGCGTGGATGTCTGCCCGACCGGCGCATCCTTCAAGCGCGCCGATGGCATCGTGCTGGTCGACCGGCACCGCTGTATCGGCTGCCGTTACTGCATGATGGCTTGTCCTTACAAGGCGAGGTCGTTTGTCCACGAGGAGGTCGAGGACCAGAAACCCCACACGCCACGGGGCAAGGGTACCGTGGAGGGCTGCACGCTGTGTGTCCACCGCGTTGACGACAACCGGCAACCCGCCTGCGTGGAAGCCTGTGACAGGACCGGTGGCAAGGCAATGCTGTTTGGCGATTTGAAAGACCCCGGCAGTGAAATTTCCAGACGGGTGAGCCGTTACGCAACACAGAAAATCCGTGCTGATCTGAAGCTCGACCCCGGTGTTTCTTACCAGAACCTGGCAACAAACTAAGCCATGGAAGCCGCGCAATGAAACGGATCGTATTCAGTGAAATTGAGGGCCGCAGCGCAGGCTTTTACGGCCTTGCAACGATCCTGGCGATATTTTTTCTCGCCGGACTGGCCGCCGTGGCGTACGTGGAGCACCACGGTCACTATATCACCGGTGCCAGCAACCAGGTGGTTTGGGGCATAGCGGACGTCTTTGCCATGTTCCTGATCGTATCTGCATCCGGCGCGCTCAATGTGGCCATTATCAGCTCGGTGTTCCGCAGGGCGCTTTACAAACCACTGGAACGGCTTTCCTGCCTGTTGGCGATCGCGCTGCTGCTGGGTGGCCTGATGATCCTGGTCCTTGACCTCGGCCGTTCAGACCGCGTGATCGTTGCCATGCTCAACCGCAATTTCAAATCGATATTCGCCTGGAATTTTTATCTCTACACCGGCTTCATTGCCATCGTTGCCGTTTACCTGTGGGTACAGATGGAACGCAGGATGAACCGTTTTGTACCCGCGGCCGGTATGCTCGCATTTTTATGGCGCCTGGCACTGACCACGGGCAGCGGTTCCATTTACGGTGTGCTGGTGGCACGCGAGGCGTACTCGACCCTGCTGGGTCCGATGTTTGTCGCGATGTCATTTTCCTTTGGGCTGGCCGTTTACAACCTGGTTCTGCTCGCTGTGTGCCGGGGCAGCAACCGGGAAATCGGCCAGGTACTTTTAAGACGCCTGGCACGGCTTTTGGGTATTTTCATAGCAGTGGTGCTCTATTTCACGATCGTGCAACACCTGGCCGGTGGCTATGCGGCCAAACACACCGGGATCGAGGATTTCATCCTGCGCGATGGCGGCATCTACACATGGCTGTTCTGGGTTGGCCAGGTCCTGGCCGGTGGTCTGCTGCCCCTGGCGCTGCTGTTCTGGTCCACCCGGCAGGGGCGGCAACCGGCCCAGCGGGTGCTGGCGCTGGGCTCGATACTTGTCATCGTCGGTGCTTTTTCGCAGCTCTACGTGTTGATCATCGGTGGCCAGGCCTACCCGCTGACACTGTTTCCTGGTATGCAGGTCTCCTCAAGCTTTTATGATGGCGTTGTCAATAGTTACATACCCGGTCTGCCGGAAATCGGTCTGGGTCTTGGCGCTATGGCACTGGCAGGCCTGGTGATCCTGTTCGGTATCAAGCTGTTGCGGTTCATGCCAACGACGCTGCGTGATGCGGATATCGACCCGCATCATGCCTCTAGTGTTAAAAAATAGCGTCATACCGAGCCATCATGGCCCAACTTTATATCGCCGCCGCGCATAAGTCCTCGGGTAAAACCTCGCTCTCGGTCGGTCTCACGGCTGCCTTGGTCAAGCGTGGACTTGTCATTCAGACCTTCAAGAAAGGCCCCGATTATATCGACCCACAGTGGCTCGCGCGTGCCACGGGCAGACCGTGTTACAACCTGGATTTTTTTACCCAGACCCACAGCGAGATTATCGCAACTGTCAGCAGCCAATCAGCGACGGCGGATATCAGCCTGATCGAAGGCAACAAGGGGCTTTATGACGGTCTTGACGTGACGGGCTGCGACAGCAATGCTGCGCTGGCGATGCTGCTTGGCTCGCCCGTGCTGCTGGTGATCGATTGTGGCGGCATGACCCGTGGTATCGCACCGCTGGTCAACGGTTACCAGGCCTTTGACAAAAACGTCGACATCCGTGCGGTGATCCTCAACAAGGTGGGGGGCTCACGCCACGAGGCCAAGCTGCGGGCCGCGCTGGAAAGCTATACGGATACCGAAGTCGTGGGCGTCCTGGGCCGCGATACAAGGCTGGAAATCCCCGAACGCCACCTCGGTCTGGTACCCGCCAGCGAGGCCAGTGGCGCCCGGGCCGCCGACACCATGATCATGCGCCTGGCAGACGCCGTCACCGGCGGGGTTGACCTGGAAAGCGTCATCGGGATTGCCAAAAGTGCGCCTCTGCCCGGCGTGGAGCCGCGACCGCAAAGCAAAAGCCCCGCAGCCTCTCCCGTTGTGCGCGTCGCCATTGCACGCGATACGGCCTTCGGTTTTTATTACCCCGATGACCTGGAGGCCTTTGGCCGGGCCGGCGCTGAACTGGTACCCTTTGACACCCTCAAAGACCGGCACCTGCCCGCCGTGGACGGTCTCTTTATCGGTGGAGGCTTCCCCGAAACACAACTCAAAGCCCTGTCGGCCAACCAATCATTGATAAAGGACATCAGGAAAACGCTGGCGGGGGGTATGCCCGCCTACGCGGAATGCGGCGGTCTGATGTATCTTGCACGCAGTATCCGCTGGCGCGACGAAACGCGTGAGATGGTGGGTTTTGTACCGGCCGATGTCATCGTTGCTGAGCACCCGCAGGGCCGTGGCTATATGCGGCTCGAGGAAACCGGTGACAGTCCGTGGCCGTCTGGCAGCAACCATCAGCCGGGCCTCGCGGACGTACCCGTGCATGAATTCCATTACGCGTGTCTTGAACAGCTACCCGACGATATGATGTATACCCACCATGTACTGCGTGGCACCGGTATTGACGGGCGTCACGACGGTCTTGTCCTCGTCAACCTGGTGGCGGGCTTTGCACACCACCGCAATACCCGTGCAAACCCCTGGGTTGCACGCTTTGTGGACTTTGTCAGGCAAAAATC
>CAZYVH010000050.1:0-20865 GCA_964650905.1 uncultured Wenzhouxiangellaceae bacterium
CCAGCGCCCACCCGGCGTGTTCACGCACCACTTCTGACGGATGCTCCAGTCGTTTTGTCAGTGCTCGCGTGACCGGTGCCGAAGTGGGGCTGTTACCCAGCGCCACGGCGATGTTGCGCAACCAGTGTTGGTGACCGATACGGCGTATCGCACTGCCCCGGGTACGTTTCAGGAAAGTCTCTTCGTCCCACGCAAACAATTCGAGCAGCGCCGGTGTGTCCAACCCGTGTCGTGGTGCAAAATCTGTTTCTTCGGTGAGCCGTGCAAAACGGTTCCATGGGCAAACCAGTTGGCAGTCATCGCAACCATAGATTCGATTGCCCATCAGGGGCCGGAGATCTTCTGGAATGCTGCCGCGTAACTCTATGGTCAGATACGAAATACACCGTCTGGCATCGACCTGGTAGGGGGCAACGATGGCCTGTGTAGGACAGACATCCAGACAACGTGTACATGCACCACAATGTTCAGTGGCCGGCGTGTCTGCCGGCAAGGGCAGATCGGTATAAATCTCACCGAGGAAAAACCAACTGCCTGCCTTGTCATTGATCAGGTTTGTATGTTTACCAATCCAACCGAGACCGGCTTTTTCAGCCAGCGCTTTTTCAAGCACCGGGGCGGAATCCACAAAAACCCGATAACCGAATGCACCGGCGTATTGTTTGATTCTTTCTGCCAGCTTTTGCAGACGTTTGCGCATCAGCTTGTGATAATCACGACCCAGCGCGTAGCGGGAAACCACACCCTTGTCCGTCTGTTGCAACAGGGTTTCAACAGGTGTTTTGGTGGCGGGCAAATAGTCCATGCGGGCCGAAATAATGCGTATCGTGCCAGGATGTAACTCTGCCGGGCGGCTACGAAGGGTTCCGTGGCGTTGCATATAGCTCATTTCACCATGAAACCCATTCGCTAGCCACGAATTGAGCCAGGCTTCGTGTGTTTCCAGGCTGGTATCGCTGATGCCCAGTTGCTGGAACCCAAGTTCCCGGCCCAGTTTTTTGATACGCCTGGCCAGTTCCTGCATTTTGGATGCGCCGTGGGGACTATTTGAGTGATTCATCGTTATATAATGGCTACATGCCGGTTTCCAGTGACAAATTGTATACCGCCAGGCAGGTGCGTGGTCTGGATCATGCTGCGATCCACGATTTGGGTATCGAGGGTTTTGAATTGATGCAGCGCGCCGGGCGTGCGGTTAGCGATGCCGCCTTTGAACACTTCCCGGCAGCCAGGCACTGGTTGATTCTGTGCGGGCCGGGCAACAACGGTGGTGACGGTTATGTGGTGGCCAGCCTGGCCCTTCAGGCCGGTGTGGATGTCACGGTTTGTGCATTGTCAGATCCGCAAAACCTGCAAGGTGATGCAGCCCGGGCATACTCAGCCTGGCAACAGGCAGGGGGCAGTGTCTTTGCCTGGCCATTGCGGAGCGGTGAGGTATTTGAGTTGGCTTTTGACGCCTTGCTGGGTACCGGGATCGGCCGTGCGGTAGAGGGTGATTACCGCCAGGCCATTGCCTTCCTTAACCGCTTGGAATGTCCCAAAATCGCCATTGATATCCCGTCCGGTCTAAACGCGGACAGCGGCCGTTTCATGGGTTGCTGTACGCAAGCGGATCTGAGTGTGACGTTTGTTGGTCGCAAACGCGGTATGTACACGGCTGACGGTCCGGACTGTTGCGGGCAAATCCTGTTTGATGATCTGGCTGTACCCAGCGGGGCGGCCAAATCTGTGGGCCGGGCAGGGCGTTTGTTGCGTGAGGAATTCCTCGCCGAGACCATCAGCTCGCGCAAACGCAATGCACACAAGGGTAATTTCGGGCACGTATTGGCCGTCGGCGGCCTGCAGGGTATGAGTGGCGCTATTCGTTTGTGTGGTGAGGCGGCGCTGCGCAGTGGGGCAGGCCGGGTCACGCTCGCGACCGACCCCGCACATGCTGCTTTTGTCAACATTGACCGTCCGGAGTTGATGGTCAGTGCCGTCGCTGCTGCCAGTGAGCTGCAGGCAATCCTGAGCCAAACGCATGTCGTCGCTGTAGGACCGGGTCTTGGTCGCAGCGCGTGGTCACGAGCCTTGTTGCAAACGTGTATCGGTAGTGGCTTGACACTGGTTGTCGATGCAGATGGCCTGAACCTTCTCGCAGATGAGGCCGCCGGCGGTCAGCTGCCAGTCAGGGACAACTGGGTACTGACACCGCATCCCGGCGAGGCTGCCCACTTGCTGGCGTGCAGCACACATGACATCCAACAGGATCGCGTTGCTGCGGCTCTGACCCTGGCCAGGCGCTATGCCGCCACCGTGGTATTGAAAGGCTGTGGCAGCATCATCGCCGACCCGCTTGACAACTATAGCATCTGCCCGTTTGGTAACCCGGGTATGGCGACCGCAGGCAGTGGTGATGTATTGACGGGTATGATTGCCGCATTGCTGGGGCAGGGGCTGGATTGCAGTGACGCGGCCACAGTGGGTGTCCTCGCGCATGCTTTGGCCGGCGATGAGGCTGCGGCACGTCTGGGTGAGACGGCATTACTTGCGGGTGACCTGGTAGAAAGTTTAGCGGCAATATGGACCTCGGCGTGGCGTCATCAGGCACATGGTGGGTGAGCAGACACGGCAACAAGGTTTTTCCTGATGAACAACACCTGGAGGCGTTCGCGGTTCGTTTTGCCGGGGTCATCCAGGCACCACTGGTTATTTGGCTCAAAGGCGAACTTGGCAGTGGCAAAACATCCTTCGCACGTGCGCTGATCCATGCACTCGGTTACCGGGGTCGGGTCAAAAGTCCCACCTATGGCCTGTTGGAACACTACCCGCTGGGCGAGTTTCAGATACTTCACATGGACCTGTACCGCATAGGTGAGCCTGATGAGCTTGAGTTTCTGGGGCTGACGGATATGTTTGATGAACATACCATCGTACTGCTCGAGTGGCCAGAAAAAGTGGGTCACTGGCTTCCGGAACCAGATTTCGTGTTTGAATTCTCCTATACGGACTCAGGCCGCCGCCTGAACTGGTCGGCTCCTAAGCCCGATGGTCCCCCGTTCAACATCAATACGCTGTAATATTTCTAATCGCTTGCATTAGATAAGCTCTATATCTAACGGTTTTTAATCAAAAACTATTGCTTTTTCGTGAAAAATAATTCATTATTAAGTTCTCTGATTAATGGTTTTGGATCTAGTGAGCAAACGACTAATCATTGCAGCCCTGTTTTTACTGACCTCACTGCCAGCCCTGGCTGCCGGGGTCAATGGCTTCCGCGTCTGGGCAGATCCGGTCAAAACCCGTGCCGTTCTTGACCTTGACAGCAAGACCGCCTACAAAATGTTTAGCCTCAAAGACCCGCACCGGGTGGTTGTGGATTTACAGGGGTCCAGCGTCAATATCCCGTTGCGACTGGATGCTGAACATGCAGGTATGATCAATGGTGTTCGCTATGGCCAGCCGGATGCGCATACGTTGCGGGTGGTCTTTGATCTGAGCGCGGCCGCCCGGCTCAAAAGTTTCCTGTTGGAACCCACGGGTCAGTACCAGCACCGCCTGGTGGTTGATCTTTACCCGCTCCGGGGCGATGGAAACACCTCGATGGTCAAGCACATGGCGGATATCAACACGCCTGATCGTGCGGTGGTTATTGCCATTGATGCCGGTCACGGCGGTGAAGACCCGGGTGCAATTGGACGCCACAAGACACGTGAGAAAGACGTGGTTTTACGTATTGCGCGTGAACTGAAGCGGAGCATCGATGGTCAGCCCGGTATGCAAGCCGTTCTGACCCGTGACGGGGATTATTATGTGCCATTGCGTGGTCGTTACGAAACCGCCCGCAAAGCGCGTGCAGACCTGTTTGTTTCCATCCACGCGGACGCTTTTAAAAATCGTAAGGTCAGGGGCAGTTCTGTTTTCGTGCTCTCTGCGCGCGGCGCCAGTAGTGAATTTGCGCGTTTGCTGGCAGATTCTGAAAACGCTTCCGACCTGGTGGGCGGCGTGACCCTTAACGACAAGGACGATATGCTCGCATCGGTCTTGCTGGATCTTTCACAAAGTGCTACACGTGAAGCCAGCAACAAGGTTGCCGTTGATATTCTGGGGGCTCTGAAACGCAACGGTAAAACCCATAAGAATTATGTCGGCCGGGCTAATTTTATGGTCCTGAAGTCACCGGATGTGCCTTCTGTGCTGGTTGAGACCGCCTTTATCAGCAACCCTGAAGAGGAAAAGCGTCTGACCGAAAAAGAATTCCAGCAGCGTATGGCCAGGGCCATTACCAGCGGTGTGCGTGATTATTTCTACCACAGTCCGCCACCTGGCACCTGGATTGCCGCCAACCGGAACGGCGCACGTCATATTGTGGCCCGTGGTGACACCCTGGGCGGCATCGCCAGTCGTTACCAGGTCAGTCTGAACAAATTACGCAACGCCAATAATATCCGTGGCGATGTCATCCGCGTGGGCCGTGAACTGGTGATCCCGACCAGTTGATCCGTATCGGTATGTAATTAATTCTTGAAGCCGTGACGGAAAACGGCTAAAAAGAACGTGCATGCCTATCCGCCAATTACCAGAATTACTGATCAGCCAGATCGCAGCAGGTGAGGTGGTCGAGCGCCCGTCATCGGTGGTCAAGGAACTCATCGAGAACAGCCTGGATGCCGGCGCCCGGACCGTCAGGATCGCACTGGAGCAAGGCGGCAAACGTCTTATCCGGGTCAGCGATGACGGGTGTGGTATACCCAGGGATGAACTGCGTCTCGCACTGACCCGTCATGCGACCAGCAAGGTCGCCACGTTACAGGACCTTGAAGAAGTTGTATCGCTGGGTTTCAGGGGCGAGGCCTTGCCGAGTATTGCATCGGTCAGCAGGATGCTTATCCGCTCACGCACCAGTGATGCTGAATACGGCTGGCAGGTCAAGACCCGCAATGGGGAGGCCGGTGAAGTCGAACCGGCCGCCGGTGAACCCGGTACGCTGGTCGAGATTGGCGACCTGTTTTACAACGTGCCAGCACGACGTAAATTCCTGCGCACCGACCGCACTGAGTTCGCCCACATCGATGAACTGCTCAAACGCCTGGCCCTGGCACGCCCGGATATCGGCTTCCAGTTGCAACATAACAATCGCGTGGTGCGGCAATTACCCCCCGCTGTTGGTGACTCTGACATGACCAGCCGGCTGACAAAAGTGCTGGATCGGGAATTTGTCGAACACGCCCTGGAAATTGATGAACAACGTGGTCAGCTCGGCCTGCGTGGCTGGGTCGCGGAACCACGTTACAACCGTGCTCAGGCAGATCGTCAGTTCTTTTTTGTCAATGGTCGTGTCGTCCGTGACCGTCTGGTCGCGCACGCCGTACGCCAGGCTTTTCGGGATGTTTTGTACCACGGCAGGCACCCTGCCTTCATTTTGTTTCTGACCTTGCCGCCCAATGGCGTTGACGTCAACGTTCACCCGCAAAAACACGAGGTACGCTTTCGGGATTCCCGCTCGGTGCACGATTTCGTCTATGCCACGCTGAACCATGGTCTGGCTGCTGCCGGTGTTGGTCATGGTGCATTGCGGCCTGGCAGCGACATGGCTGGAGAAATGATGTCTGACGCCCCGGCAGATGCATGGCAGAGGCAACAGACGGCCATGACCATGGGCGTGGCGGAACAGATTGAGTCTTACGCCAGACTGGTGTCGGCACCGGCCAGCACTAATACCGGGTCAGGCGGACCACTACCACAGGGCACCGATGGGGCCGGGTCGGAAATTCCACCACTGGGGTTCGCACTGGCACAGCTACATGGGGTTTACATACTGGCGCAAAATCGAAACGGTCTGGTCCTGGTGGACATGCACGCCGCGCATGAACGGATCACCTACGAGCGTTTGAAAAGTGGTCTCAAGAACAGCGGGATTCGCAGCCAGAACCTGCTCGTGCCGGTGACCGTCCACGTTAGTGAACGCGAAGCGGGGATGATAGAGACCCACCACGATGCACTCACTTCGCTGGGTATCAGCTGTGACCGTTCGGGCCCACAAACGGTGCTGGTCAGAAAAGTCCCGACCTTGTTGGCGCAGGCTGACATGGGTCGTCTGCTGCAGGATGTGCTGGCGGAACTGGCATCGGACGAGGGGAGTCTGAAAATTGAATCTGCCATGGACGAGGTACTCTCTTCCATGGCCTGTCACGGTTCGGTGCGTGCCAACAGGGTCTTGAATATCGCTGAAATGAACGCCCTGTTACGCGATATGGAGCGAACCGAATCGGCCGCACAGTGCAACCACGGCAGACCGACCTGGCTGCAACTGGATCTGCAACGTATCGACCGCCTGTTCCTGCGTGGCCGCTGAGTGCGTGGCAGCGTTTTCGATGCAAGCCACAAGATTACCCCCCGCGGTATTTCTAATGGGCCCGACCGCTGCCGGCAAAACCGGTTTGGCACTTGAACTGTGTGATCGTTTTCCCATGGACATCATCAGTGTGGACTCAGCCCTGGTCTACCGTGGTATGAATATCGGCACTGCCAAGCCGGACGCCGCGACCCTGCGCAAGGCGCCACACCGGTTAATCGACATTCGTGACCCGGCCGAGAGTTATTCGGCAGCGGAATTCTGCGCCGATGCTTTGTATGAAATGCAGGTCATCACGGCCGCTGGCAGGGTGCCGTTGCTGGTGGGCGGCACCATGTTGTACTTTCATGCACTCGAACATGGTCTTTCGACACTGCCTGCTGCGGATGAGGTGGTGCGTGCTCTGCTAAAACAGCAGGCGCGGGAGATCGGCTGGCCGGCCATGCATGAAATTTTGCGGCAAAAAGATCCGCAGGCGGCGTCACGTATACATCCGAACGACCCGCAAAGGATTCAGCGGGCATTGGAAGTCATCCAGATCAGCGGTTGCCCGCTGAGCGAACTGCAGGCTGAATCAGAGGGTGAAAAACTACCATACCGCTTGCACAAGATCATTATTTCACCTGAGCCGCGCAGTTGCCTTCACCAGCGTATTGAAATGCGTTTTGAGCAGATGCTTGAGGCGGGCTTCATGAATGAAATGAAGACCCTGCATGCACGGTCTGATCTGCATGCGGGTTTACCCGCCATGCGTGCAGTCGGTTATCGTCAGTTCTGGGACCTGCTGGATGGTAAGTGCACCGCTGCTCAAGCGCGTGAAAAGGCCATCGCTGCCAGCCGGCAACTGGCCAAACGGCAGTTGACCTGGTTAAGACGTGAAAGCACGGCCATATGGTATAATTTAAGGACAGAGCGGGTGCGTGAGCAACTAGATGATGCATTGCAAGTATTCCTTGAAGCATAATGTTTTCGTACCCATGTAATCTGTTCCGTGATAAATCGGATATTATAAAAAAACAGGAGGAACAGCCATGTCAAAGGGTCAATCATTACAAGAGCCATTCCTGAACGCATTGCGTCGTGAACGTGTACCCGTTGCCATTTATCTTGTCAATGGAATCAAACTGCAGGGCCAGGTCGAATCATTTGACCAGTTTGTCGTGTTGCTCAAAAATTCAGTCAGCCAGATGATTTACAAACACGCTATTTCAACCGTGGTTCCAGCCCGGAATGTAAGCGTATTTGAAGAGGAAGAAGGGTAAGTTAATTTGTTTGAACGGGCCGACCGGGGTGACCGTGCAATCATTTTGCACCCGGTATTTGCAGGAACGGGTCCGGAATCCCTGGATGAGTTCGAAGAATTATGCCGTTCTGCCGGCGTCGAAATAGCCAAGGTACTAACCGCACCGCGTGATCGTCCGGACGCACGATTTTTTGTGGGTAGCGGAAAAATTGACGTGTTATCGGAACAACTTGTCGCGACCGGCGCCAACCTGGTGCTGGTCAGTCATTCACTAACCGCTATTCAGGAACGTAATATTGAGCGCCAGTGCCGGTGCCGTGTTCTCGATCGCAATGCATTGATCCTCGATATATTTGCCCAGCGCGCACGGTCACACGAAGGCAAACTGCAGGTCGAACTGGCACAACTACGCCACCTGTCGACGCGTCTGGTCCGGGGCTGGACCCACCTCGAGCGTCAGAAGGGCGGTATCGGTTTGCGCGGGCCGGGTGAAACCCAGTTGGAGACCGACCGCCGCCTTATCGGCCAGCGTATCGCTTACCTCAAAAACCGGCTTGAAAAAGTCAGGCGGCAACGCATACAAAGCCGGCGCAGACGAACACGCGCCAACGTTTTCAGCGTGGCCTTGGTGGGATATACCAACGCCGGAAAATCCACGCTGTTTAATGCACTGACCGAATCGAGCGTGGACACCCGGGATATGCAGTTTGCAACGCTTGACCCCACCATCCGGCAATTACCCAATATACCGACGGCGCATGTGCTGCTGGTCGATACGGTGGGGTTTGTCAGGGACTTACCCCACGAACTGGTCGCCGCTTTCCATGCAACCCTTGAGGAAACCAGGGAGGCCGACTTGCTGTTACACGTTATCGATGCCGCTGACCCTTTCCATCAGCAACGAGAACGCGATGTTGAAGATGTTCTTGAACAGATCAGCGCCGGCAGCCTGCCATTGATCCGGGTCTTCAACAAGATTGACCTGACAGACCGCAAACCATCAACACAGTCCGACAGCGATGGACGAATTGTGCGTATGGATGTTTCCGCGTTATGTGGAACAGGCCTTGAGCAGTTAAAGGAGGTGATTGCGTTGCGTATCAAGGGTGAGCACATCCAGACCTGGTTGACCCTGGCGAGTCAGCACGCGAAGTTGCGTTCAACGCTGTTTGACCTGGGTGCCGTGAGTGAGGAAAAAATTGCCGAGGACGGCAAGTGGCTGCTGAAGGTGGAACTTTCCCGTCAGGACGCGGAACAACTCGGTCGTTTACCGGGTTCGGAAGGTGTCCTGGTCAGGGAATCTTTGCTGTGAAGTCATTGTGGTGACTGGCACCTTTGGCACTTGCCGCCCGGCATGGTGACACCTAAAATGGTGCTTTGACAGCCAGCTTTTAAGCAACCTGATTTGGTATAAACGATGACCACGAGTACAGCCGTGACTGGAGAACCCAATGCCCTGGAAAGAACCCGGAAAGGGTGACAAAGACCCCTGGAAATCCGGCGATCAACAACCGCCGGACCTGGAACAGGTATTTCAGAATATCAGCAAACGTCTGCAGTCCATTTTTGGCGGAGGCAATGGCAAAAAGACCACAACCGACGGCGGGAACAGCGGTACCGGGAACGGTGGTGCGTTTTCACTGATTGTGCTTCTGATCATTTTCTGGGTCGCGTGGGATGCAGTGCATGTCATTGACCAGGCTGAGCAGGGTGTTGTCCTGCGTTTTGGAAAGTACTCGCGCACGCTGCAACCGGGTATCAACATGACCCTGCCACGACCGTTCGAAACCCTGACCAAGGTCAATGTCAGCAATGTCAGGGTTGCAGAGGACCGTGGTCACATGTTGACCGAAGACGAAAACCTGGTGGAATTTATCTACAAGGTTCAATATCGGATCAAGGACGCAAAGAATTTTCTGTTCATGGTGCGTGATCCTGAAACGACCCTGAGCCAGGCGGCGGAAAGTGCTTTGCGTGAATCCGTTGGCACCAATGAGTTGGATGATATTCTTGAGGGAACCGCTCGCACCAAGGTACGTATAGAAACCCAGCAGGTATTGCAGAAAACGTTGGACCGTTACCAGGCAGGTTTGCAAATAACCGAGTTTAACCTGGTGGATGTCAATGTACCGTCACAGGTTCGTGAAGCCTATTCTGACGTGATCCGGGCACGTGAAGACCGTGAGCGCTTTACCCAGGAGGCTAAGGTGCATGCCAACAGCGTTATCCCGGAAGCACGGGGTAAGGCCGCACGTATTACCCAGGAAGCGGCGGGTTATAAGGCATCGACGATCGCCCTCGCGGAAGGTGAGGCCAACCGTTTCAAACTCGTGCTGGATCAGTACCACCTGGCGCCGGACGTCACACGCAGACGTCTTTATCTGGACACCATGGAAAATGTTCTTTCGAAAAATCGCAAGGTATTCCTTGATGTGGATTCGAGTGGCAACATACTGTACCTGCCCCTGGACCAGGCCACCGGCGCAACGAAAATCCTGCCGCCGGTCAAGTCGCCACAGACCAACAGGACAGGTAAAAAGGCGGCTGACACTGACCCCCGCAGCAAGATCCGGGAGGCAAGACGATGAAAAGACCATTTATGATTATCATTCTTGTCGCATTGGGTGGTTTTGGCCTCGTCAGTTTGTTCACGGTCAACGAAACGGAGTATGCGATACGTTTCCAGTTGGGACGTATCATCAAGCTGGACTATGCGCCCGGCCTGCATTTGAAATGGCCGTTTGTAAACAACATACGCAAATTTGACCGGCGTATCCTGACACTCGATACCGCGCCTGAATTGATGCTGACCTCCGAGCAGAAATACGTCAATGTTGACTCCTTCGTCAAATGGCGGATCACCGATGTTTCACGCTTTTATACCTCGACACAGGGCAATGAAAGTATTGCGTTGAATCGTTTGCACGGTATCGTCAGTGACCGAATCCGCAACCAGATTGCCGCACGTACATTGGCGGAAGTTGTTTCAGAACAACGTGTTTCGACCATGTTGGCAGTGGCCAAAGCGGCCAACACGGCTGCCGAGGAGTTTGGTATCGAAGTGGTGGACGTGCGTATCAAGAGCATCGAATTACCTGATGATGTGCGTGAGTCAGTCTTCAATCGTATGCGCGCCGACCGCCAGAAAGCTGCCAATCTGTACCGATTTGAGGGTAAGGAAGCGGCGGAAAAGATTCGTTCTGACGCCGACCGCCAGGTACAGGTAATCCTTGCCGAAGCTGAACGTGACGGCCAGAAAGTCCGTGGTGAGGGCGACGCGACAGCCACTGCGACGTACGCTGCAGCCTATGGGCAGGATGAAGAGTTTTACCGCTTCTATCGTAGCCTGCAAGCCTATCGCACGGCCTTTGGCAGCAATCGTGACACGCTGGTGCTCGATCCGGGTTCCGAGTTCTTTGATTATTTTGGAACCGATGGCCTGAAGAAGTAGCACCGGACAGACCGGCCTCAATGACATGTTGAATGATCTTTTGACAGCGCTCGCGCTCGTGTTGATCCTTGAAGGCCTTTTGCCTGGCCTGGCGCCTTCGACGTGGATGAAGGTCATGCATGATGCCACAAAATTGGGTACCCGCAGCATACGTATTGCCGGCATCGCCAGCATGTTGACGGGTGCGTTGTTATTAAATTTTCTCAAATAAGCGGTCGTTGAAATGAATAAAAGTATCGTTGTACTGGGTAGCCAGTGGGGTGATGAGGGCAAGGGCAAGATTGTTGACCTTCTGGCCCACGATATGGACGTTGTAGTGCGTTTCCAGGGTGGGCATAACGCCGGGCACACACTGGTGGTCGATGGCAGGAAAACCATCTTGCACCTGGTTCCTTCCGGTATTTTGAATGAGGGCTCACAGTGCCTGATTGCCAATGGTGTGGTGATCTCACTCGAAGAACTCAGGAAAGAAACCGAGGCACTGCAAGCCTTGGGTGTTGATGTACACTCACGTCTGGGTATTTCACCCGCCTGCCCGGTCATCATGCCGTATCACGAGTTGCTCGATCACGCGCGTGAAAAGGCCCGTGGTGACAAGGCCATTGGCACCACTGGCCGTGGTATCGGTCCGGCTTATGAAGACAAGGTTTCGCGCCGCGGTATTCGAATGTCAGATCTGTATAACCATGATCTGTTGAGTGAAAAACTCGAAGAAGCGATGGATTATCATAATTTTGTATTGGAAAAATACTTTGATATGCAACGTCTGTCCTATGACCGGGTCCTGGACGATGTCCTGCAACTGGCTACCCACTTCGCTGATCTGATGACGGATGTCAGCGGACAATTGAGCCAGTTTAGGACTGCGGGCAAACGTGTCCTGTTTGAGGGTGCGCAGGGCAGTATGCTGGATATCGACCATGGCACCTATCCCTTTGTCACCTCCTCCAATACAACCGTTGGCGCGGTCTGTACCGGTGCGGGCATCGGTCCCAATGCAATCGATTATGTACTGGGTATCGCCAAGGCTTACACCACGAGGGTCGGAGCCGGACCATTTCCAACCGAGTTATTCGATGACACCGGTGCCGGTATCGCCAGGCGCGGTGCTGAATTTGGCGCCACGACGGGCCGTCCGCGCCGTTGTGGCTGGCTCGACTCCGTGGCACTGCGCAGGTCGGCGCACCTTAACGGGATCAGCGGGTTTTGTGTCACCAAGCTGGACGTGTTGGACGGCATCGAAACCATTAAAGTGGGCACTGCCTATCGTCTCAATGACAAGCGTCTGGAGACGACACCCGTGAATGCCGAGGCCTGGGAGGATTTGCAGGTCGAATACGAGTCATTCCCAGGTTGGACCGAAAGCACGCGCGGTGTAACCCGTTTTGAAGACCTGCCAGCCAATGCCCAGGACTACCTGCGGGCCATCGAATCGCTGTGCGGGGCGCCCGTGCACATGGTCTCGACCGGACCCGATCGCCGGGAAAGCATCATCCTGCAACATCCGCTGGACGGTTGACACCGGGTCACAAAAAAACCCGCCACCAGGGCGGGTTTTTTAAAAAATCAGGTGGTGCCGAGAAGAGGACTTGAACCTCCACGAGCTAATGCTCACTGACACCTGAAGCCAGCGCGTCTACCAATTCCGCCACCTCGGCAGTGGGCCAAGGAAAAGGGGGGTCCTCAGCCCGGTGGTCTGGAAGCAAAGGGGGGAACTCCCGAACCGGAGCGCACTCTACCGATTTCACCAGCAGGTGTCAATACAAATCACCTTTCCCTGAAGCGCGGATAACATCGTTCTTGACATGGCCTTGTGTGAATTCGTTATCTGGCGATAAACCCTCCATCGATAACCAGTTCAGTCCCGGTCATGTAACCGGAGTCATCCGAGGCAAGGAAGACCACACCTTTGGCAATGTCATCAACCTGACCGTGCCGTCCCAGCGGGTGGGCCTCCACCATGATCTTTTCGATCTCCTCAAGGTCCTGAGTGCCAAAACTACCGCTTTGAGCCCAGGCCTGATAGATGCCGTCTGCCATGGGTGTTTTTATCAATCCCGGATGGATGGAATTGACCCGGATGTTATATCCCATTTCGGCAAACTCGATGGCGGCAGATTTACTCATGTGTCGGATCGCCGCCTTGGTCATGGTGTAACCCAGTGCGCCGGGGATACCAACAATACCGACGGCTGAGGACATGTTGATGATAGACCCGCCGGATGTATGCTCCCTGGCACGGTCAATCATTGCCGGCAGGGCGTGTTTCATACCGAGAAATACGCTGTCAATATTGACCCGGGACAACTCGTGCCATTCTTCCAGCGTGGTGGCTTCAATGGGTTTAATCAGCGTGATACCGGCGTTGTTGACCAGTACGTCCAGACCGGAAAATTGTTTTATGACAATTTCAATTACTGATTTCCAGTCTTCTTCCGAACTGACATCATGGCGTAGAAATATCGCTTTCCCCCCTGCTCCTGTTATCTCCTGTGCCAGCGTTACCCCCTTCTTTTCAGCCTTGTCGGTCAGAATAACTGTTGCACCAGCTCGAGCAAGATATCTTGCAGAACAGGCCCCGATACCACTTGACGCCCCGGTTACCAGGGCGACCTTGCCGTTAAGCTGATTCATGTTTGCTCCTACCCCGCCGGAATTGAGAGATGTTCATGGATGACGACCCACTTCTTGTTCTGCCTGAACCAGATTAGTGTTTGTCTGCCATCTGCTGCAATCTGAGTTTTGTCGTGTTGTTCAAAATTGAAATGTACGGTCGCGGTACTCCAGGCGATGTCGCCACGTTGTGTCGCTTCGAAATCACCACGGTAGGACAGGCTCAGTTTGCTGGCTGCCAAACGGACGTAATCGTTCAGCCCTTGCTGAAACTCATTCAAAGTCTGGAAACCATCGTGCGGCGCCCATGGCATGTAGAGACGAAGATCGTTGCCAGTGGCGTAAAATTCTCTTAAGCGAGCGCCTGCAGTTTCGACAGGCCCGGCTGACCATGCAGCTAAAAGTTGCTTGCCCAGGATGGCAAATGCCGTCTCTGTTTTAGCCTGGGTACCCGCTTTTTCGGGACTTTGAAACAGCGTGTTGCCAAGATCACTCGCGCCTGAATAATGCTCGTGCACCAATAGCCACTTACCGTCTTCCCTGTTCCAGATTTGTGTTCCCCGGCAAGGTATCGTGGCACTCTTGCCGCTATCATATTGAGCGTAGACGAGACAATTGGCTGTGGTCCAGACTACATCTTCATAAGCCCACGCCTGGAAAGAGCCATCGTGCGCGAACAGTATCCCTGCAGCGGCAAGCCCATTTGGTTTCCAGACGGATTCAATGACGTTTTGATATTCCGACCAACCCCTGTAGCCTTTTAGCGGGGGGAGGGGGTCCCAATAGACGTTGTCTGGATTTTTTGAGTAATAGACCCCTGCCTGGTCATAAACCTGGTCTTCTTTGGTATAGGACCAGGCTGTGTAATACGCTTTTGTCTTCTCCAGAATGAGCCGATAAATACCCGTTTCCGGCGAAAGCGGCTGAATAACCGCAGCGTACGACGGGGCCGTGCACAACAGCATGAGGGTTGAAACTAAAAAACTGGACTTGCAATGGGATGCTCTCATCGTGTTTCCTTGATTAATTACCATGCAGTACACCTGCCTGCATCTTTCACCAGGCTTCTAGAAGTCATACGTTACGGTCGCGTACCACTCCCGCTCGCGTGCGAACAATCCTTCGTAGATACCAAAATTAGGTTGCAGAAAACCTGTTATCAGATATTTTTCATCGCTTAGATTTGAAGCACCGATGGTTAGCGTCCAACGTTCATCCGGCGCAATCCAACGAATATTGGCGCCGAGCAATTGGTAGCCCCCTTGCCGTAATTGAGGCGTATTGGCAGCGTCTTCATCAAAATCCTCCCATTAAAATATTTTTTTACTTGACCTTTTGTGCCCGCTGCATAAATGGGCATTCAATAATCCATAGCCACGAGAGTTCTGATTTAACAAAAGAAAAAAGTGGTGGACAACTACCCGAACGGGTGGTTGTGCTTAGCTGGAGCAGCTTACAAAATTTAGCACTGCATCAATCAAAACGTCTGAATGACTTTAGAGAAGAGGAACTGAAATGTCTGATTCAAACACCATGATCGAACAATACATGGCACTGGCGTTGCAACCCATCTTACAGGGTGCCCATAAGCGGGCGGATATTACCCGCAACCTGGATCATATTGCCGAAGTCTGCCGGGCGGCGGTCTGGCTGTCCGCGATTGATCTTCCTGTGCGCCTGATTACTATCCCGGAAGGTGCCTTGCAGGGATTTACGGACGAAATATTTGACTGGAACCACGTTGATTACGTCGCCAAAACAGCCATCGACGTCCCAGGCAAGGAAACCGGGTTTCTCGGTGAACTTGCCAGAGATCTGGATACCTTTATTATTGCCCAGGCAAAGGCTAAGCACCCTGAGTTTCCCGAGCGTTTTTTCAACTGTGCGTTCGTGATTGACAGAAGTGGTAAAGTCATTCACAAGCATTACAAGGTGCAGGTTTTCGCACGTGAACATTCAACCGTGCCACATGACGTTTGGGACCGCTGGACGGAATTGTATGGCAACGGGCTTGATGCATTTTATCCGGTGACAGAAACGGAGATCGGCCGGCTCGGTTGCATTATCTGCATGGAAGGCAGTTACCCGGAAACTGCACGTGGCCTGGCTATGAATGGTGCTGAAGTCGTGTATCGGCCCAGTTATCCAGAACCCTATGTGGCCAACGGTTTATGGGAAGTTCAAAACCGGGCCCGCGCACTTGACAATACCATGTATGTGGTCGCACCCAACCCGGCCGCCTATCTGCCCATGCCGGAATCACAATTTCCCATCGATACGTTCGGCGGAAATTCCATGATCGTGGATTATCAGGGTCGTATCATTTCCAACCACGAGTCCGGCGGTGCCGCGTCTTATGCAGGTGCAATCATAGACGTTGAATCGCTGCGTCAGTATCGCGCCCGCTCACAGTGGGGAAACTGGATTAAAGACTTGCGCACCGAGCAATTTCGTCTCATATATGATGAGCCCTTGTATGAAAAAAACCGTTGCTTGACCGAGGCACCACTCAGGCACGCAGAAAACGACGAGGTTGTAAGACAGGCCACTGAACGTATGTTTGACCGCGGCATTTGGAAACGCCCTTGGTATATGTCATCACGTAAAAAATAATGGTATGCGTGGGGTAGAAGTACCTTTGTTCCCGTTTGTGGTGATGTTAATTTGGTTTACTTATCGAACATGTCGAGAACACGCGTTGCACCAATTGGACCCGGTTATGCACGTCCAACACCTGGTAAATACGCTTGAGGTGGTGACGTACCGTGTTTTCGCTAATTGCCAGGCGGCTGGCGATCGCACTGTTACTCAAACCGGTGATGGTGAGTTCTAAAACCTGGCGGGCGCGACCCGATATATCAGTCATCTTCTGTGGAGACGTTTGGTTCTGATACAATTCTTCTTTTAGTGTTTTTATCTCATGGATGTGATTGAAGGCCGCGTCAATTTCTTTACAAAGAAAACGTGCCGAATCCAGGCTGCCCCGCTCGAAATATTTGTTGCCACTGCGGGCAATGTTCAGCGTACCCTTGACCTGACCGTCAACAATCAGTGGCGCCTCGATAGAATAATCGAGTCCCCAGCGGGATAAAAAAAGGTGTAAGGGTTGTCTGAGCCACTCTTGCGTATCAAACACACCCAAAGAATGTGTGAACCTTTTTTTCTTCAGCAGTCTTATAAAGAGTGGGTCATTGTTACGCAACTTTTCATATTCATTAAGAAATTTATGACTTGCCCGATGAGAAAAAATGGCTGTTGTGTTGAGCTTGTCGTCGAACAGATACATGCCAAATGCGCAACCATCAATATGCCTGGGTGCAATTGTAAAAAAGGTTCTGCGTAAATCATCCAGTGAACGGCTTCTATGAATCAAAGACGTCGCCAGGGCGAGGGACCCCTGTTTTTGCATCATGCTTGACACCAACAATGCCTCCTGAAATTGTAGCTTCACCGTGCAGCATAGCAACGTTCATTCAGAAATAACAATGGCTTTGCAACTCGCGTACAAACTAACGGTAAAATAACAGGTTAAATCTAATGCAAGGAATGACATGACTGGAAAAAAATCCAGGGGCATTGATCGGCGTGACGGCACCAGGCTCAACGCTCCCGCCCCCTCTCGCGATGAAATAATCAAGTTGCTGCAGAAGGGCGACAAACCATTACAGCGCAGGGATATCGCCGAACTGTTGGGCGTGGTGTCCGACGACAGCAGGGAAATATTGCGACGTCGTTTGCGCGCCATGGTCAGGGATGGTCAACTCATCCAGAACCGGCGCAATGCCTATGGCGTACCGGCCAGAATGGACCTGGTCAAGGGTCGGATCAGTGGTCATAAGGATGGTTTTGGCTTCGTTATACCCGATGATGGCGGTAGTGACCTGTACATTTCATCGCGTGAAATGCGCAAGGTGCTGCACGGTGACCGCGTGCTGGCGGCGGTTACGGGCACTGACCGTAAGGGGCGCCGTGAAGGTATGATCGCCGAGGTGCTCGAACGCGCCAACGAGTGCATCGTCGGGCGTTATGTCGAGGAAAACGGGATCGCCCTGGTCGTGCCGGATGAGCCACGCATCAACCAGGATGTCATGGTGCCACTGGAAGACACGGCTGGCGCTCGTCCGGGGCAGGTTGTGGTCGCATCGATTGTATCTGCCCCAACGGCGCACAAGCCACCGGTTGGCAAGATCATCGAGATCCTCGGCCAGACCGGTGCGCCGGGCATTGCCACCAAGATCGCGATCCACAGCCATGGTTTGCCCTTTGAATGGCCCGATGGTGTTGAGGCTGCCGCGAAGTCGTTGGGTAAGAGCGTCCCGGAAACGATGAAATCCGGACGCAAGGATTTGCGCAATCTGCCACTGGTGACCATTGATGGTGCCGATGCGCGTGACTTTGATGATGCCGTTTATGCACACCGTCAAACCCATGGCTGGCGTCTGATCGTGGCGATCGCCGATGTTTCAAGTTATGTGAAACCCGGCAGTGTGCTGGATACCGAGGCCAATCGCCGGGCCACTTCCGTGTATTTCCCAAACCGCGTGCTGCCGATGCTGCCCGAAGCACTGTCGAATGGCCTTTGCTCACTCAAACCTGAGGTCGACCGCCTGTGTCTTGCCTGCGAAATGACCGTCAGCGACCAGGGCAGGGTACAGCGTTCCCGTTTTGTTGCCGCCCTCATGCGCTCGTCCGCGCGGCTGACTTACAGGCAGGTGGCGGATTACTTTGCCGGGGGGGAACTCAGAAAACATACTGACCAGAAAAAAATCAAACAAAACCTCGATGATTTGCACGGGCTCTACACGGCCTTGCGAAAAGCGCGTCTGGCGCGGGGTGCGATTGACTTTGAGAGTACTGAATATGGTTTCAGCTTCGATGCACGGGGTGTAGTGACTGGCCTGGTATCACAAGAACGTAATGATGCCCACAAGCTTATCGAGGAGTGCATGATACTGGCCAATGTTGAAGCCGCACGTTTCCTGCTCAAACATGACCTGCCGGCACCCTACCGTGTGCACGCTTCACCGCCTGCGGCAAAACTCGAGTCGCTGACCCAGTTTCTGCGCGGTCAGGGCTTGCGGGTTCCCTGGCGTGATAATCCCGCACCGAAGGATTTCGAGACCGTGGTCAGGCAGGCCCGCGGGCGTCCCGACGAGCACCTGGTGATGGCGGTATTGTTGCGTGCCCAAAGTCTGGCGGCATACCAGGTCGACAACGAAGGTCATTTTGGATTGGCGTTAAAAGCCTACACCCATTTCACCTCACCGATCCGGCGTTACCCCGACCTGTTGGTGCACCGTGCTATCCATCACCTGCTGGCGCGTCAAAAAGCAGCCTCCTACCCCTACACAGCGCAGGCCATGGCGGACCTGTGCGCCCATTGTTCACACCATGCCCGCCGGGCTGAGGAGGCAGAACGTGACGTCATTGACCGGCTTAAATGTGCGTATCTTGAGAACCATATTGGGGATGAATTTGACGGCATGGTCAGCGGTGTGACCTCATTTGGCCTGTTTGTTGAACTGGATTACGGCAATATCAGCGGGCTGGTACATGTCAGCAGCCTGCGCAATGACTATTACCATTTTGACCCGGTTGCCCACCGTCTGTCCGGGGAGCGCCAGGGACGCGTTTTCCAACTGGCAGATCGGGTACGGGTACGGGTGGTCCAGGTCAACGTGGACGAACGCAAAATCGATTTTGAGCTGCTGACAGTTGGTCGGAATAACCATGCCCACTGACGGACACATACTGATCGGTATTCACGCGGTAAACTCAGCGCTGAAAACGGCGCCGGCGGATGTGCAATGGCTACGCCTGGCCGATACCAGTGCTAATAAACGCATACGCGCAATTGAAATGAATGCACGCAGCGCTGGCATTAACGTCATTAAAACCCCGCTTGTCGAACTCGATCGCCTGGCGTCCGGGCAGAGACACCAGGGTGTCGTGGCGGGTTTCAAGAGCGGCAACCTGGTTAGCGAGGGTCACCTTCAGGCGATCCTGAGTGAGATTGAAGGCACGCCACTGATCCTGGTACTTGACGGTGTGCAGGACCCGCAAAATCTTGGTGCCTGTCTGCGTACGGCAGAGGCTGCCGGCGTTGACCTGGTCATTACCTGTAAAGACCGCTCGGCCGGGATTACCCCGGTTGTGCGCCGGGTTGCCTGCGGTGCTGCCGAAACCCTGACGATCATGCAGGTAACCAATCTTGCCCGCGTGCTGCGCGCATTGAAGGACCATGGTATCTGGTTAGCGGGTACCAGCGATGAGGCAACTGCCAATCTCTATCAGTCAGACCTTGACGGGCCATTGGCGCTGGTGATGGGCAGTGAGGGTCAGGGCCTGCGGCGTTTGAGTGGTGAATTGTGCGATTATCTTGTACGCATCCCGATGGCCGGCCAGGTTGAAAGTCTGAATGTATCGGTTGCCACGGGTGTATGCCTGTATGAAGTCAACCGTCAACGACAACAGGATTGAGCAATGAAACCGAGTTATTCCTGTCGCATAGAACTACCTGCCTGGATGCCGCAATTCCTGGAAAACTGGCAGGAACCATTGATCAGTATCAGCCAGCGCATGCAACTGGTGATTGCCCTGTCGATGGAAAATGTACAGAAGCAGACTGGCGGGCCGTTTGCAGCGATTGTGATCGATGAGGACAGCAAAGAACTGGTCTCGGCGGGGGTCAACCTGGTGACCACTTCCGGCCTGTCCATGGCGCACGCCGAGGTGGTTGCATTGTCGCTGGCACAAACTTCGGCCGGGGGCTGGAACCTTGCACAAACCGGTGTTATGCAACTGGTGAGCAGCTGTGAGCCCTGCGCCATGTGTTTTGGTGCCTTGCCGTGGTCGGGTGTAAAAAGCCTGGTGTGCGGTGCGCGTAAAAAAGATGCTGAGGCAGTCGGTTTTGATGAAGGCAGTAAGCCGACCGACTGGGTGAAATCCCTACAGCGCCTGGGCATCGTCGTGCAAACACGTGTACTGCAAAAACAGGCAGCCGCCGTACTCATGAACTACCGTGACAGCGGTGGGTCAATTTATAACGCTGAATGACAGAAACCTCACGTGTGGCAGGTGGATTCCGGATCGCGCTGCGCTTGTCCGGAACGACGGAGGTTAGGTGGGTTCCGGATCGCGCTGCGCTTGTCCGGAACGACGGAGGTTCTCGTCATCCCGGCGAAAGACCGTCATCCCGGACTTGATCCGGGATCCATCTTTATC
>CAZYVH010000051.1:0-1177 GCA_964650905.1 uncultured Wenzhouxiangellaceae bacterium
ATGCATTTGAATCTGACCCCTAATTCTCGCCAGCGAAGCCTTGCCGGTGTCATCGCCGCCATGGCCGTGGTTAACCTGGTTTATGGCATTACATTTCCCCTGCTGGCGCTGGTGCTGGACTCCCAGAACGTCAGTAAATCATTGATCGGCATAAGCACCATCGTGCAGGCTGGAGCAATACTGGCGATTGCACCGTTTGCACCCGGCCTGATGACACGTTTCGCACCGGCAAGGCTTATGCAGACCATGTCAGTAGCACTTGCCGTATTGTTTATCATTGCTGGTCTGTATCCGAATGTCTGGTTCTGGTTTCCATTGCGATTCATTATTGGTGCAGCGACGGCACTTTTATGGATCGCCAGCGAAGCACTGATAAATGAACTTGCCGTGGAGCGGTGGCGCGGGCGAATTATTGCCATATACATGGCAGTAGGGTCTGCCGGTTTCGCACTGGGGCCCTTGTTATTGATTATCACCGGGTCGCAAGGCATGACGCCGTTTGCGACAACGAGTGCAATGATATTGCTGGCTGCTGTGCCATTGTTCTTCGTCACGCGTCACCGACTGGAATATTCGGATGGACGTAATCGAGGCGTTTGGAAGGTATTCCTGCTCGCACCCGTGATCATGCTGGCCAATGTCGTTTATGCAGCGGGCGCCGAGTCTATGATCACGTTCTTTCCACTCTATGGCATGCACTTTGGCTTAAGCAAAGAATTTACGCTTGGGCTCATGACCATCATGGGGGCCGGCGGCATGATCATGGCCCTGCCACTGGGTTGGGTAGCGGATCATGTGAACCGCATGGCTATGCTGGTGTTTACACTGTTATTTACGATGGTGTGTTTGCTGGCCATGCCACACGTCCTGGCGTTGCAGCACTGGTCGGTTTTTTTGTTTGTCTTTGTCTTTGGGGGCGTCGAGGGAATGATCTATGCCCTGGGCGTTGTATTGATTGGTGAACGCTTCAAGGGTGAGCAACTGGCAGCAGCGACGACGGCTTTCTCGGCCTGCTGGGGTGCGGGCACCATGCTTGGCCCATTGCTGGTTGGTGTGGGTATGGACTGGTTTGGTAACGGATCATTGGTACTGATAATTTTTGCGATCTTTGCCGTTTACCTGCCACTGCCGCTAAGGGCATGGGCGCGTGCACAACAATAGAATGGGGTCAGATTCA
>CAZYVH010000051.1:1277-20756 GCA_964650905.1 uncultured Wenzhouxiangellaceae bacterium
CTGCTCATTCGACCCCGGTTCTGACAGACCTGCGCCGCCGCCGGCCACGGCCATTGTCCGCGACTGGTTTACGGTAGTTGGTTATCCAGCTCATGCATTGCGGATCATGGTTCATGATCACATCCGCCCCACGCACGGCCTGCATCAAGGGTGTAAGCAACGGATTGGTAATGGCCGAGTTCAGGCCGGCGCCGATGGCCATGCTGATGAAGGCCGAGTTGAGCCCCTGCCGGTTGGGCAGACCAAAGCTGACATTGGACGCTCCACAGGTGGTGTTTACCTTGAGTTCTGTCACCAGGCGGTGAATCAAGCTGAGTGCCTGCACCCCCGCGTCCGCCATCGCGCCGACCGGCATCACCAGAGGGTCGACCACCACGTCACAGGTAGGAATCCCGTAATCAGCGGCTCGCCTGACAATTTTTTTGGCCACTTCGAAACGCACGTCGATATCCGTCGAAATACCGCTGTCATCGTTGCAGATGGCAACCACCGCGGCGCCATGTTTTTTAACCAACGGCAAAACACGCTCAAGACGTGCTTCCTCACCGGTCACTGAATTAAGCAGAGCCTTACCCTGGTAAGCTGCAAGACCCGCTTCCAGGGCTTCAATAACAGAGGAATCGATCGACAGGGGTACGTCGGTGACAGATTGCACCAGACGGATGGCGCGGGCCAACAGTGCCGGTTCGTCCGCCATAGGTACACCTGCGTTGATGTCCAGCATATGTGCACCTGCGGCGACCTGGGCAATGGCATCGGCCTCCACGCGGCTGAAATCATCCGCCTTCATCTCTTCTGCCAACAACTTGCGGCCGGTGGGGTTGATGCGTTCCCCTATGATGGTAAAAGGCTGTTCATGGCCGATCACGACTTCTTTACTTGCAGAGCTGATGATGGTATCGGTCATAGCAAAATCACCTGTAAATGTTGATTATCGTTCATTGCTTTAACGCTGGCTCCAGAACGAGGGATAGGGGAGTGTCACCAAAGTAAAAGTATTCGTAGGCCAAGCCAAGGTAATCCGCGTAATCCTGCGCCCTTAATTGCAATTCCTTGGTTTCGGTCTGCGCCAGGTAAACAAGCCGTTGGTAATTGTTGAAATAAATGCTTTTCAATTGCGGTAAGCGGTCCATCCCCAAACCCCTGATCACCAGGCGTTCGAAATGCCGCACCAGAAAATCGGTCAGGTAAAAACTGCCTGGTTCTGCCTCCGCAATGGACCTGAACTGATGACTACCGCTGAAAAATTCGTAACAGTGGGCCCCGTCAATACGCTCGATCCCGTATTCATCCAGCATCCGGTCTAGTGCTCCACCCGTACCACAGTCGGCATACGCTACAAATGTTTTTCTGAATTGACAGGACTGTGACTCGATCTTGGCCCTGACCGCAGCCGGGATTCGTTCCGGTTGGTTATGCAACTGGGGCGGCAGACACTGAAAAACAATGTGATCCCACCGATTCAGCGTCTTGATGCGAACCAGTTCGCGGGCAATTGCGCCACAGGCAATCACGAGAATTTTAGCCTGCATCATGCACTACCAGGTGGACTCAGGAGGCTACCGTAATCTGCTGTTTGACGGCTTCCAGGGTCGTGACCTCGTCCATCAGGCCGTCATAGGTGTCGGTTATCAACTTGCGTTCCTCATCATGTTCGTATTGCTGTTCACCGATTTTATGTGCACCATCATCATTGGGCAAGCTTACAGATACCGTCTCTATTATCAATGATGACAGGTGCTATGCTTATCCCGCATAGTGCACCAGATGGGCTTGGAATTACACACGCAGATGTCGCAGCGAAGCAAATATCATCATCAAAAACTCAGTTTCTGGCATGACAGCCTGCCCGGCTCGCTGTCACCTCGCCCGGGGCTTGAAAATGACATCGAGGTGGATATCGCCATCGTGGGCGGCGGTTATACCGGGCTGTGGACCGCCTATTACCTACAGAAACTCAAGCCAACCTTGTCGATCGCCATCATTGAATCTGAAATCGCAGGTTTTGGGGCATCGGGACGCAATGGGGGTTGGTGTGCTTCTTACATGACTGGTATTGAAAAGGCACTGGCCCAGCCTGGCCCGGTTGATGCAACGATACGCTGGCAAAAACTGATGTTTGATACTGTCAGGGAGGTGGGTCACGTCGCAGCACTGGAATCCATAGACTGCCACTTTGATCAATCAGGTCATATTGAAGCCGCTACACTGCCCGCTCATCTCAAGAGAATTAGCGAGCACGTGAATTTCATGCACGGCCTTGGTTTCGGCGAAGACGACTACCGCTGGCTCACGGCACAACAGCTGCGTGAACGCATCAATATTGACGGTGCCCTCGGTGGTATGTACATGAGTCATTGTGCGGCCATACACCCTGCCCGCCTGGTACGCGGTCTGGCCGATGTGCTCGAAGGCAAGGGTGTGAAAATATTCGAACAAACACCGGTTATTAAACTGGACCGACAGGGCTTAACGACCACGGGATGTCGTGTCAGGGCCGGCACCACCGTGCTGGCCACCGAGGGCTACACAGGATCCATAAAAGGTCTTGGACGCAAATTGATACCGATCCACTCACTGATGATTGCCACCGAGCCCCTGAGCGATACACAACTCGAACAAACCGGTCTGAGGCGGCGCTACACTTTCAACAACTCGGACCACATTACCACTTACGGCCAGCTCACCGCCGACCACCGCATCGCATTTGGCTGTCGCGGTTCCTATCTTTATGGTGCGCAGCTCAGGTCTCATTTTGACCCATCCGACCTTGAATTTGACCATGTATGGAGAACCTTGCTCAGGTTTTTCCCCACACTCAGCAGCAGCCGTTATACACACGCGTGGGGCGGCGCGATGGGTGTTTCGCGCACATTGCGTCCGGCCGTGTGTTTCAACAGGGAAAAACGTCTCGCCTGGGCGGGTGGGTACTTCGGTAATGGCGTTGGAGCATGCCATCTTGCCGGTCGAACCCTGGCAGACCTGATCCTTGAACGCGATACGGATCGGGTACACACACCCTGGGTCAATCCGGTCAATGAACGGGAACTGGATAAAAGACTCTGGGAAATTGAACCGGTCCGCTGGCTTGGTATCAACGCCCGTGCGCGTCTGATGCAGTGGGCGGATCGTGCCGAACGCAAAAACAGCACCGCGGCACCGCTGATCAATAAAACGCTGGACACCCTGTTCCCATAAATCCCGTCAGCAAAGCCAATGATGAGCAAGACCAAAGGAAGAATAATGAAAGGCAATACAAACTCAAGCGAATTGGATGATTTCCTGCGAAAGTTCCCTGAGACACGTTTTATGGATGTGTTTGTACCGGATTTGAATGGCATTTTGCGTGGTAAACGTATTCAGGCTAAAGAGTTTTCAAAGGTTTTCGGCTCGGGCTCCAACTATGTTGCATCCACACCGCTGATGAATGTACTGGGTGATGTTTCTGAAAACATCAGCCTTGGTAACGACGACGGTGATCCGGACTTAAAAAGCATGGCAGTTGAAGGTTCCCTGGCGCCCGTCCCCTGGGCCAGGCTGCCAACAGCTCAGTGCCTGTTGGAATTGTTCGAACTGGATGGTACCCCGTTTTTCCTGGACCCGCGCAATGTTCTGCGCAAAGCCCTGCAACCACTGTCAGATATGGGTCTCAACCCCATCATGGCGACCGAGCTTGAGTTTTACCTGATTGAACACGACGGTGACAGCTTCAAGCCACGTCTGCCGAACATCCCCGGCTCTTCGCTGCCGCAAGGCGGCCACCAGTACGCCAGCTTTGATGATCTTGAGAGTGTGGGCGACTTCCTGACAGATCTGGATAGTTTCTGTAACGCACAGAACATTCCTGCCGGAACAGCGCTGTCTGAATATTCACCGGGGCAATTTGAGATCAATCTGAATCACATCGATGATCCGATACTGGCGTGCGATCACGCATTATTGCTCAAGCGTGCCGTCAAGGCCGCCGCGCGCAAAAACGGCCTGGCGGCAACATTTATGGCAAAACCGTTCCAGGAGCACGCCGGTAATGGCTTGCATATACATACGAGTTTGCTGGACGCTGATGGCCGGAATGTGTTTGCCGGTACGAGCAAAGACGGAGAGTTTTCCGATACGCTGCGGCACGCCATCGGTGGACTGGCTGCGATCATGGCGGAGTCGATGGCCGTATTCGCACCCAATGCCAATTCCTATCGGCGCTATGCCCCCGGGTTTTATGTACCGGCAACACCCAACTGGGGACCCAATCACCGTGATCTGGCAATGCGTATCCCCGTGTCATCGAAGAAAAACAGACGCGTGGAGCACCGTGTCGCAGGGGCGGATGCCAACCCATACCTGGTGGTGGCTGCCGTTATGGCCGGGATTCATCACGGCATTGCAAACCGGCTTGAACCCGGCCCCATGGTGGCCGAAAAACAGAAAATTGATTATGAGGTTACCCTGCCGGTGCGCTGGTCGAAGTCACTGGATGCTTTTAGGACTGGTCAGATTTTGCCGCAGTACCTTGGCCAAGAATATCACCGCTTGTTCGAAGTGTGCAGGAGAGAGGAATCCGATCTCTTCCATGCCCAGGTCAGCAACCGGGACTACGAGTGGTATTTGCGTGCGGTGTGAATCTCTTACGATCGGCAATAAATAATATTGTTTGACGTCCAACAAAATGTTGTGTACATTGTTTGAAGTAAAACATTATTCAATACAAAAAAGGCACCGAACCCATGACCGCCAGTTGTCCGACCCCCTGTGGGTCCTGTTCCAGTCATTCGAAACCGATTGATGAACTGACCGGTATCGAAGTGCACGCTGATTTTGAGCGCTTTGAACAGAAATTCGATATCTATTGCCGCTCCCTGTGGGATCCAAAGATTCAGAGTAAAAAAGCGGCAAAATTTTTTGAAGGCTACTACATGCCGCATGCACGGGTCCGCAAGGCAGACGGCTTCAGACTAAAAGATTATGCATTTCGCAACGCCGCCTGGCATGTCAATAACGTCATTCGGGATATCGAGAAATCCGGTGAATTTCGCAAGGAAAAGCCCGATGAAATACGCAAGGAAGGCTTCTGGGACCATTACACTTCGCATGATGAAGGCTGGCCGGAGCCTTACCCGTATGAATCCGCATCTGAGGCGACACGCGATGTGCAAAAGGTGGCCAAATTCTGTGGCATCGGGGAGCTTGGGGTCTGCAGCTATGACGAGCGCTGGATGTACAGTTCTTTATACAGCAAGGATGGTGATGGCTCTAAGCCCAATGAAATACCCGACGATTTACCCAATGTTATCGTCACCCTGGAGCCGATGGACATGGAACTCGTCAAAACGGTACCCTCGTCCCTGTCTGGTGCCGCCACGGGTCTTGGCTATACCTTTGATGGTGTCGCCATTATTACACTGGCCCAATATATTCGGAATATGGGGTATCGGGCCTATGCCTCGCTCAATGACTCCGCACTTTGTATTCCACTCGCCGTGCAGGCGGGATTGGGTGAGGTGGGCCGCAATGGTTTGTTGATCAGCGAGAAATACGGCCCGCGTTTTCGTATTGGGAAAATTTTCACCGACATGCCGCTGGAAATCAACAAACCCAAATCCTTTGGGGTGCAGAAATTCTGTCAACAATGTGATCGTTGCGCCAAAGCCTGCCCGCCCGGAGCCCTTCCGTTCGACGCTCCTTCCACGCATGTTCACAGCGAGTCAAACATCAAAGGAGTGGTTAAATGGACACCGTCTGCCGAAAAATGCTTTAACTTCTGGGCCAACCTGAATACAGATTGTATTATTTGCGTGCGCAGTTGCCCGTACAACCGGAACTATTCCAGGCGGGTCAACAGATTGTGGTTAAGGTTGTCAAAGACTTCGCTGCGTAAATTGGCCCTGAAACTGGATGACTGGCTGGTAGAGCGGGGACGACTAAAGTCAAGCTGCTGGTGGCGACCGGAACTCGCGAAGACAGAAGCCCAAAAAAAATGACACAAAAAATGACAAAAATAAATTACGGCTTTCTTAGTGATATGGTTGGACTGGAGCTCCGTAAAGCCCAGATTAAGGCAGAAAGAAAATTTGAGGAGGTGTTTGGCGGGGAATTACTCCCGGGCCATTACACGGTGCTGGTTCTGATCAAAAACAACCCCGGGTCAACCCAGTCAGCGATTGCCCAGTCCGCCGGTCTTGATCGTTCCAGTCTTGTGCCTTTGTTAAAACAATTTGAAAAAAGAGGCTTCATCACCCGCAAAAAAGCTACCGGGGATGCCCGCTCAAACATCATGGAAATCACGCCCGGTGGAGAAGCATTCATCCGGCAAAAACGTGAAAAAATCCAGGGGCTGGAGCAAATGATCATGAATGAATTCGGCGTGACGCATTACAAACAATTGGTTAACTATTTACAAAAATTGCAGGTTCTTCTTTGATGAAAACCAAAAATACAAACCCGGCGGGCCGGTCAGATTCTGAGCTTGGCATGAGCCGGACGATCACTCGCAGGGACATCCTGCACGGGATCGGCGCAATGACCGCGGGCACTTTGTTGCCAGTACCCACACTGGCCCGGCAGTTATTTGGTTCTCAAGACATGTGTACACCTTCAAAGACCGCCTACTACCCGCCGGGCCTGACGGGCCTGCGTGGCGATCACGAGGGATCTTTCAACGTCGCACACCAACTCGCCCGGCAGGGTCGAAAAGACTGGGGCCCGCGGCTGGAGCCCGACCCCGACGTATACGACCTTGTGGTTGCAGGGGCCGGTATCAGCGGCTTGGCCGCTGCATATTTTTATCAAAAACAATACCCTCGGGCACGTATCCTGATTTTGGACAACCACGATGATTTTGGCGGTCACGCCAAACGCAATGAATTTCAGACCGGCAAGCAAACGCTTCTCGGTTACGGCGGCGCTCAATCCCTGGAGGCGCCGTCCTCGTACAGTGGAATTGTGAAGGGCCTATTGGCTGATCTCGGTGTTGATATCAAGCGCTTTAAGAGCGCCTATGATGGTGGCTTCTACCGGCGCAACGGGCTGGCTGAAGGCATCCATTTCAACCGTGAAACCTGGGATGTTGATAAGACGCTGCGCTTCGGGCTGGGAATTCTTTCCGATTACCTGCCGCTTGCACCGTCGTCGTTGTCAGCGGAACAAGGGGTGGCAGGCATGCCGATCTCTGCTGCAGCGAAGCGTGAATTTGTTCGTTTGCTACTGACAGATGACGACCAGATGCCTGAAATTCAGACAGAGGCCAAGTGGCGATATCTGTACCACATCAGCTATCGCGATTTCCTGAGTAAACACCTGAAAATTCGCGAGCCAGAGGTTTTTACGGTGCTGCAGGATCTCGCCAGTGACTTCGGGGTGGGGATTGAATCGGTACCCGCGGCGAGTGCTCTGAACTACGCGGCCCTGCCGGGTTGGGATGCGGCCGGGCTGCCGGATACGGCGCGCGAAGAACCATATATACATCATTTCCCCGATGGCAATGCCTCACTGGCGCGTTTGTTGGTGCGTGAATTGATCCCGCCAGCCGCTGCCGGTAACAATATGGAAGATATCGTCGCAGCCTGTTTTGATTATGCCAGGCTCGACCAGGCAAGTTCGTCTGTGCGCCTGAGGCTTAACAGCACCGTCACTGGGGTTAAACACGATGGAGATCCCAGCTCAGCCAGACACGTCCAGGTCTCCTACGTACGTGCAGGCCAGGCTTTTCAGGTACAGGCCCGGCGCTGCATCCTCGCCTGCAATAACTCGATCATCCCCTATCTGTGTCCCGAACTTCCCGCAGCCCAGCGCCAGGCCCTGGCCCTGCAGGTCAAGACACCGATTCTTTACACCAACGTTGCGCTGCGCAACTGGCAGGCGTGGAAGAATCTGGGTATAGGTGCACTGGTCGCGCCCGGCAGCTACCATATAAATGCCATGCTCGATTTTCCCGTGAGCCTTGGAAGCTATGCGTTTTCAAAGAGCGCGGATAAGCCGGTAATCGTGCACATGGAGCGCTTTCCGCACCGCTCAAATGGGGGTCTGTCGGAGCGTGAACAACATCGCATGGGCCGTTACGAACTGCTGTCTACGTCTTTTAAGACCATTGAACGGAACGTTCGCAACCAACTCGTGGGCATGCTTGGAGAGGGCGGGTTTGACCCGTCCGGAGACATCCTGGGAATTACCGTCAATCGCTGGGCCCACGGTTACGCATACTCGTACAACCCTTTATTCGATAACGTCTATGCAGATGATGACGACCCTCGCTATCCTCATGTGCAGGCCCGTAAACGCTTCGGCCGAATCACCATCGCCAATGCGGATGCCGCTGCCAATGCGATGTTCGAAGCAGCCGTTGAACAGGGTTACCGCGCGGTCACCGAGTTGGAAACCTCTCGGGCTTAAACCATCCTAATATAGGACACTACACTAAGGAAGAAAATAACCGTTGCGAAAGGAGGAGCCCCGGCAACAGGACCCCACCTTTTTTTAGAGTTTTGCCACAAGCTCCGATGCTTTGGTCAGGACCTTGCGCAAGATCGCTGCAATTTCCCGCAACTCATCGGGGCCGCAAATCAGTGGTGGCGACAATTGGATTACCGGCTCTCCACGATCATCGGTGCGACAGATAAGACCGGATTCATGGAGTCCTGGTGAGACAAAATCAAACAGTATCTCTTCTGCTTCTTTTTCGTTAAATGATTCTTTGTTCACCTTATTTTTTACAAGTTCAATACCAAAAAAGTAACCCGCACCCCTGACATCACCAACGATGGGCAGATCGTAGAGTCCCTCCAGAAGCTCTCTGAACAGGCTTTCATTGCGCCTGACATTGCCAAGGATGTCTTCTTTTTCGAAGATCTCCAGATTGGCCAAGGCCGCCGCACAGGCGACTGGATGCCCGGCAAAGGTAATACCATGATTGAATGCCTTGTCCTCGGCCAGAAACGGTTCCATTAAAAAATCCCGGCAAATCATCGCACCCATCGGGGCATAAGCGGAGGTTAATCCCTTCGCACAAGTAATAATGTCAGGCAAATAGTCATACCGCTCGCAGCCGAACATGTAACCCAAACGGCCAAAGGCGCAGATTACCTCATCGGATACAAGCATGATCTTGTACTTGTCACAAATCTTACGAACAGCCTGGAAATAACCATCAGGTGGTACAAAACAACCACCAGAGTTTTGCACCGGTTCTAAAAATACAGCGGCAACCGTTTCGGGGCCCTGGAATTTAATGGCCTGTTCAATTTCAAATGCACATTTTTGAGCATACTCCGCACTGCTCATCCCTTCTGTCATAAGGTGGCTGCGATAAGCATTGGTATTTTCAACATACGAGGTGCCCGGAACCAAAGGTTCGAAAGTGTTTCTGCAATCGGTCAATCCATTGATCGATAAAGCACCCATGGTGGTTCCATGGTAGGCGAGATTTCGGGAAATCACTTTGTAACGTCTGGGTTCACCGATCTCAGCATAATACTGACGGATCAATTTCCATGCTGATTCCACTGCCTCTGAGCCACCCGATGTGAAGAAAACACGGTTCAGATCCCCGGGAGCGAGTTCAGCCAGCCTGGCGGCCAGCTTGATAGCCGGTGGATGGGCATTGTTCCAGATGGGGAAGTAGGCGAGTTGCTCACCTTGTTTTGCCATGGCATCAGTTATTTCACTTCGGCCGTGTCCAAGCTGCGAAGCAAATAACCCGGACAAACCGTCGAGGTATTTTTTACCATTGATATCATAGATATAGCAACCTTCACCGTGACTCATTATCGGCACGTCATGCTTCTGAAGATAGCCCATGTCAGTAAAATGCATCCACAGATGTCTGCGGGCGAGTTCCTGGAGTTTGTCTTTTGTCATTACATCAACCCAATTGGTATCGTCATATTATGAATAGTATTGCAAATTCCTAGCTGGCGCATGCGCCCCGATAGGGCGACATAAATTAGTGGCCGGAAACGTTTAGCACAACAACAAAAGACTTGTCGAGGGTTTTCCGGTGGCGACCATTGGCCTCTCATTTATGATCTTGTTTAAACTTTTTAGCCCGCTCAAGCTTCACTTGCTTAGATCAGCCATCATAATTACCTCTTTATTTTGAGCCACTTTGTAGCCCAATCAACAACGGGACGAAACATTGATCATCACAGTCTGCTCCGCCAATCTCGTCTGATGTCATGACTCAGCCACAAAATACATTCTCGTGGTGACCACTCCATCCTCATCCGGTACCTACCGTGTTTTGTTTGTGGCCCTGGCGATGAAGAGCGCAAGCAGTCTCCCGTGCTGTCTTAAACCAGCTGTGATAAAAATGTTTTCGCAGGCACAATCACCGGCCGACGAATCTCAAATACATTCTTATCAATAAAATCACCTTCAATTCCAAGCTGAAAAACATGTGTAACACCCATTTGTTTGGCAAACAATTGAAGGCTTGGCGATAGCTTGCTATGCACCGAAGATTTTACTTCCACCATCATCCATGGATGGTTATCTTTAGAAACTAAAAAATCTACTTCACGCTTTTCTTTATCGCGCAAAAAATGCAAGCGGTAGTCGCCCAATCCCTGGTCAGTCCAGCAGTGTGTCGCTTTCAGCAAATGGGATGCTATAAAATTCTCGTTGCGGGCACCGACATCCCGGCATTGCGACCAATCCCATAGATAATACTTTGGTTCTTTGAGTAGTGAGCGGGTTACATTTTTTGTCCAGGGGCGTACGGTAAAACAATTATAGAGTGACTCCAAAATCACAACCCAGCGTCGGATCGTATCCACGGAAACCCGGACTTTCTTCGCCAGGCTAGTGTAACTTGTTAGTTGACCAACCTGACCTTTGAGTAGTACGGCCAACATTTCCAATTGACCCAGTTCCTGCACCCTGGTTAGTTCACGAATATCTTCTTGCAATAATTGTTGTTCACGCAACTTGCTCCAACGGTTAAAAAAACGTGGGTCTCGCTTCAAAAATGGTTCAGGAAACCCACCCCACTGCAACAGGGCTTTA
The DNA here is from genome assembly GCA_964650905.1 of uncultured Wenzhouxiangellaceae bacterium. GTDB lineage: Bacteria > Pseudomonadota > Gammaproteobacteria > Xanthomonadales > SZUA-36 > SZUA-36. The sequence goes on from CAZYVH010000051.1 coordinate 12,270, forward strand.
TAATCACCCTCAGGTAAAGCCTGAGGTTTTTGTAAAACATCCGACCCGCTCAATGGCTGCAATGATCTGTGCAAAACCTCGGCTACGGAAAATGGATGTAAGCGATAATTAAAATACCGCCCCATCAAACTATCACCACCTTTTTTATACACATCCATACGCGCACTGCCGGTCAGCAAAATATGGCAGTACTGCTTGTAACGATCAAAAAACCCCTTGATCATCTGTTTCCACTGCCCATACTTGTGAATTTCATCAAATATCAGCAAGGGTTTGAAGTCCTGTAACTGATCCAGGGCGGCATATTCAGCAATGGCGCGGCCACCTTGCAGGATAAGGGCACGATCATCAAAATCATCCCAGTTTAGATATACCGTTTTATGCGGGTTCAATAAGGATTGTGCCAGGGTTGTTTTACCCACCTGACGTGGACCCGAAAGCATAGCAATTTGCGAATGCTCACTAAAATGAGTCCTGATGATTGTCTCATAACTACGCTTCATGTCGACTATACTATTGTTTATCGTAAAATAGTCAAGACCATTTATCGATACGTCGTAATATAGTCAATAAGTAATATCCATCGTGAGCATAAAACGAATGAAATCTATTTATCTATATTTCAATGGGTTATGATTGTGTTGGGTTAATTGCAGGTTTTATACATTACGTGCTGCGATTAGTCCTTCGTACACGGCTTCTTCGGCTGAACGCGGGCTGAGGCAATCACCGACCAGATGGGTTTCCAGCCCCAAGCCACGTAGTTCTTCTTCAAGCACCGTGTTTTGTTTGTGACCCTGGGCAATGACCAGTGTATCGACGCCTTCGCAGATCATCGTTTCCCCACTGGCGTTATGGTAAAAATAGACGCTGTCACCATCCGCACCATATAAACGTGCGTAGGGGATGACCTCGACACCGAGCTTGTGTATGACACCGGCCCAATGGGTGCGCAGGTAAAGCTGTAAGTTCTGTCCCAGCGTTTCACCGTCGATACAAAACCGTACCACGCAGCCTTCCAGGGCCAGCTTTTCAGCCACACCGAGCCCGACCCAGTCACAGCGCCAGTCGGCAACGACGACATTGGTTCCGGTTGAGACCTCACCACGCAGGACTTGCCAGGCATCAACGGCATGCGTGTCTTCTGAGATTTTTATACCGATATCATTTTCGGGGTGAAATGGTGTTGCGCCGGTGGCAATAATCACTGCGTCGGGCTGTTCCTTTTTTATAAAAGCACGATCAACCGGGGCATTAAGACGGATGTGTACACCTGAACGAAGCATTTCCTGTCTCAAATTATCAATAATCCCGCCAAATTCAGACCGGTTTGGCAACAGTTGCGCCAACAGGGCCTGCCCGCCCAATCGCGGGCCTGCCTCGTACAGGCTCACCTTATGTCCACGCTCGGCGGCCACGGCAGCGGCCTTCATTCCACCAGGGCCACCTCCAACCACGAGGATTTTTCGCTTTGTTTCGGCTTTGACAGGTTGACCAAGTGTCAATTCACGGCCACTGAGCGGGTTCTGAATACAGGATATTCCAACACCCATATGGTAGTGGCCGATACAGGCCTGATTGCAGCCAATACAGGCCCGGATGTCATCGAGTTTGCCCGCACGGGCCTTGTTGGGCATCTCCGGGTCCGAGATCATGGCGCGGGTCATACCACACATGTGGGCCTGTCCTGCGGCCAGCACCTGATCAGCCAGTTGCGGTTGATTGATGCGACCGGCAACCATGATCGTCTTATCCATAATCGCCCTGATCTGCCCGGCCCTGGGGGCGGTATAGGCGGGCCCGATCTGCATGGGCGGGACCACGTGGACAGAACCACCCGGTCCCATCATGGAACCGACCGTTACGTCGATGAAATCAAGTTCTGTTTCCTCGTTGAGACGTTCACAGATTTTCAGCCAGGCCGGAGCGTCTATCCCGTCGGGCTCATGCTCGTCTGCGGAAATGCGCAGACCGATGATCTTTTCGGAACCAATAAGACGACGTGTTTGTGCGATGCATTCGGAGACAAAACGAAAACGGTTTTCCCCGCATCCGCCATACTGATCCGTACGCTTATTGGTCAGTGGATTGAGAAACTGGGCCATCAGCATGCCGTGGCTGGCGACCAGTTCGACACCATCCAGACCCGCCTCAACCATGCGTCTGGCGGCCCCGGCGAAAGCCTGAACCAGATTTTGAATGTAAGCGGTGCTCATCACCCTTGGCATACAGTGGAAACGATGGTCCGGAACCAGCGAGGGGCCGTGGGGAACCCCGTGCATACCATCGTGAAGATAGGTGATGCGACCACCGTGATTGATCTGGGCGAACACCTTGCAGCCGTGTTTGTGTACCTTGTCGGCGACCAGTTTATAGCCGGGGATGCAGGCATCGGTGCTGGAATCAATGTAATAACTTTCAGAAACGTCATCGGCGTAGGGGCGTGAGGATTCCATGATGATCAGCCCTGCCCCGCCACGGGCGCGGGCTTCGTGGTAAGCCGCCATTTTCTCGCCGGGTGCACCCCGTTCCGCCAAAATGGTCTGGTGGCCGGTGGAAAAGATACGGTTACGGATTTCCAAACCCCGTATCTCATGCGGTGTAAACAGGTATTTGAACGACATGCTGCAGGTTCCACCAAGTCCGGTTTCAAAAGTGCCAATGTTTCAATTTCAAATTTTAATAATAAACTGAAAGAGTGTATGTACCTTCCGTTCCTACCCGCAATGGGCCAAAATGACTCTTCCGCAGCAGGGTCTCTATGCTCTGACAGGCTCCTGAAAGCTTGGCATTTGGTGTTTTATGCAATAGGGTATTGTATTCAATAGCGTTACCAAGTGATAATGTAGAATGAGAAATCAATCGGGTAGAGGATTACCAAGACAACTCAGTGGAATTGAGTTCGAAGAAGCAGCAGACGGACTCGTCACTTATCAGGGAGAGAACGGAAAGGTGTGCTATCTGAATCCGACCGCGACGCTCATTCTTTCCTTATGTAACGGCTCACTGACGGTGGCTGAAATTGCTGCAATAGTTGCAAAGGCATTCTCGCTACCAAGCTTACCCATCGATGATGTCGAGCGGAGTCTGGGTGAGTTCGATCAAGCAGAGCTCATAGAGTGGGTTCCTGACCAAAGTGTATCTGAAATGAGGGTATAAAATGTCAAAAGATGAATTAGAACAGCTACTCAAGGAAGTCGAGCCCGGCCGACGGGATTTTCTCAAAAAACTGATGCTTGGCATGAGCTATTTAACACCGATAGTCAGTGTTTTCACCATGGAAGCGTTGACCATCGATTCCGCCATGGCACAGATGTCGAATATCTGCTCCAACCTCGGTAACCTGCAGATTGAGAAGACAGTCTCCCCCGCAGCAGTGGTGGAAGGCGAGCAACTGACCTATACGATCAAGGTCCGTGCCTGCCATCCCCTCCCAACGGGTCCAATGAGTTTTTCCGATACTTTGCCCCCCAATACCAAGTTTGTTTCTGCGCAACAAACCTCCGGCCCTCCCTTTACCCTGACCAAACCACCGGTTGGTTCTGAAGGGGGAACAGTATCCGGGGTACAAAATTCGCCACCGATTGACGAATCGGTGTCCATTTTCGAAATCGTCATTGTGGCACTCCCATGAAGAGAGATGAACGATGAATTTTTTAAGTTCGAGAACGTTTTTACTCTTCATCAGCCTGTCATCCCTTGCGGTGTATGCACCGCCAGCATGGTCGGCAAAATTTTCCAATACGGCAACCGTGAGCGCCCCAGGCAAAAACCCCGCCTCATCAACCGCTACCGCACTACAGGTCCGCAATTATAAGTTTCTGAAGAACACCGCGACAGTAAGCGCAACTGACAAACGTTCCGTCAGTTCAAGCGTCGCCAGCCAGGTGGTCAGTTACGGGTCTGGCACCCATGCAGTACCCACCCTGCCCCTGTGGGCAGTGGCACTCTTAATCATCGCAATTGTGACAGCCAAATTTCGGCGCCGGCGTATTTTCTACAACTAGGAGTCTGTCGGATTTAACATGATTTACTGCGAAAAAGCCGAGTTTGGCCAGATTTTCCGCTCTTTATCGTCAAATAGCGGTGCTATTCTCCTCAAAAGACCAATAAATCTGACTCAAATCCGCTTTCTCTCGCTACAATCGGTCAAACCCGACAGACTCCTAGTGTCATGTCAAGCCAATAGTGTCTGAAAGTACTCTTAATGACGATGTGCTATGTCGTCGCGGGTGGTAGTCGTAGTCCCGATACCTGGGAGCCTGACCCCAGGGTCTTCACAGAGAAAGTTGGCACTTGAAAGAACCACTCATTACCGCCGCGATGATTGTCCGCGATGAGGAAGCTTACCTCCCGGCATGCCTGGATTCACTGGAAGGTGTGGTGGATGAACTGCTTATAGTTGACACGGGCTCAATCGACAGTACACCTGAAATTGCCCTGAATCATGGTGCAAAATTGATCCGGAGCGAATGGGTCGGAGATTTTGCAAAGGCTCGAAACCTTGCGCTCGATGGTGCTACCGGCCGTTGGATACTCTATATAGACGCGGACGAACGGGTTTCCGCGATTGATCAAAGGTCTTTTGTTGAGCAACTCCACGACGATCAACTCGCCGCACTCACGGTGCGATTCAGACCTGCCAGCGGGCTGACCCGTTACCGGGAAATACGGGTATTCCGCAATGAACCGGATATCCGTTTCACCGGCGCTTTTCACGAAACCCAGTTACCTGCCCTCTGGAAGCATATGGGGGTTACCGGGCGGCGTTTGCAGCACGCTGATATTGCGCTCGACCACGTGGGCTATGATGGCTCGCAAGACCACAAGCACAATCGCAATCTTCCCCTCCTCCGGGCCCGTCTGGAAGCAACGCCTGACCATCTTTTTAGTTGGGTGCATCTGGGCTCCACTTACAGGGGCTTGGGAGATGAGGAGCAAGCGGAGCATGCATGGCAGCAGGGACTCGAGCTGGTGCGTTCAAAGCCGGTTACTGAGCCCCAGGATTGCCTCCCCTTCCTGGTTATGCTGCGTTTCAGAGAGCACAAAGGGCTTGATATAAAAAATTTGCTCGATGAAGCACTGCAGCTGTTCCCTGATAACCTGGGTCTGCTATGGCTTAATGGCTGCCGGCTACTCGCCTGCAAACAATACGCGCATGCGCTACAAGTATTAAAGCCATTTGCTTGCATTGATGCTGAAGAGTACGTCGACCCCGTATTTGCCTATGACCAGCGACTGTTCAAGCTTTGGGTACATGATGCGCTTGGTCTCTGCTATTTCAATCTCAATCGTCACACCGAAGCAGTCCACCATTTTGCCATCGCCGAAAACACCGAGCCCTCCAGGGAGCGCAGGGCGAAGCGCATTATTGGAGAAGGCATGGCTGCTCGTTCATGATATGGCCGACGATGCAGCCCCCTGAGAAAATGGTAGTGTGCAGCCTGGGAAGGGCGACATAAATTGGCCAGGGGAGTCAAACTGGTCACGCTGCCCGCCGGAACAGGATATGGTGATGCCGGTAAAGCCTATCTTGACGGATTGCTATCGGTTGGAATTCCCGTAATGTGGATTCCGATGGAGCCGGGAGCGGGGCGCTGGAGCCCTGAACTGGGATGGTCGCCTGGCGCCGGGCAAATGCATAATCAGGGACAGGATATGCAAGCTGGGGATTATGATGTGTTGTTGCTGGACTTGCCTCCCTTCGGGGAAGCAAGCATTTACCGTCATTGGCTGGCCGAGGACCCCGACTCCCGACCGGTCGTGTATACAACGTGGGAATGCGACAAATTGCCTGCCTGGTGGACCGCGTCCCTTGCCTCTTTTGATCTTGTTCTGGTGCCTTCCAGTTTCAATCAGCGGTCCTTTCTGGACAGCGGTGTCAAGCGACCGGTCGAAATTGTCCCACACGCAGCTCGGCGGGTGGAAGCGTTAGCGGGTGGAAAATTTGGCGAAATCGGAAAGGATGACTTCGTCTTTTACAGTATCGGATCCTGGACGAGCCGAAAAGCCCTGGAGAGAACCATCCGAGCCTATCTGGAGACTTTTAGCGCCGCTGAACCCGTGACACTGGTGATCAAGACCGATCCACTGGATCAGTTGGCCCTGAAGGCACTGGAGGATGGCAAAGTAAAGAATCCACCCAGACACTTCGGAACGACCTGGTGGACGGTTGCGCGTATCGTCTCCGAGTACCCACGCGCGGCAAAGTTACATTTGATCGGACAAACCGTACCACAACGAGTGATCGACCAGTTACATACGCGTGGTGACTGCTTTGTCTCGCTGGCTTACAGCGAAGGCTGGGGCCTGGGATCATTCGACGCGGGACTGTTTGGTAATCCATCGGTGATCACCGGTTGGGGTGGACACCTGGATTACCTTGGGCAGGATTACCCGTTGCTGGTGAACTTCAAACTTGAACCGACCAGTGTGGCAACACCGGACACTCACATTGAGACTTCCGATGACCGTCATTGGGCCCGCGCGGATGCCGCACATGCCAGCACACTGATGCGCTGGGTATTCGAACACCAGGAAGAAGCCCGCGAGTTGGGAAAAAACCTCAAACAGAAATTGTCAGCACAATATGCACCAAAGCGTGTTTGCAGTCATCTGGCCAGATTGCTCGACTTCGAGGTGAAGGACGATTCCGCTTCGTCGGGCCCGGATGTATCCTGACATGAATCCATTGAAAGCCGAAGCCGGCACGAACCAGAATAGTGAATCTTCAGGTGTTGGACAGATCCCGAGGCATTTTATTTTTGTTTACGGTCTGCATCCGCGAAAAGAACCTTTCCACCTCATACACTATTTGTGTCTGCGCTCCTGCCTCGATGTTAACCGGCCAGAAAGAATCACGCTCTACAGTCCTGAGCAACCGTACGGACACTACTGGGAATTGATCAAACCCGATATTGAACATGTCGCGGTCAAACCGGTTCGACAGGTAACGGAATTCCATTATTCAGATCGAGCGATCGACCCCTACCGCTACGCACATCACTCGGACTTCATTCGCCTGGAGAAATTGCTGGCGCATGGTGGGGTTTATGCCGATCTCGACACACTTTTTGTAAACCCTGTTCCCGATGAATTATTTCTCAAACAGTTTGTCCTCGGCAGGGAGCGCGACATTGCCGATCCCCGCACCGGTCAACTGGTCCATTCACTGTGTAATGCGGTCATTATGAGTGCAGCCGGTGCGGACTTCTGTCATCGCTGGCACACTTCGATGGATGAGGCATTCGACGGAACTTGGAGCAATCACTCCACGCTTCTCCCGCAACGCCTGGCCGATAGCTATCCGCAGGACATTCATATTGAACCGGAAAGCGCCTTTTTTCACTTCCCACCCACCAACGAAGGGATCAGCCTGCTTTTCGATACCAGAACAAGCATTCCGGATAACACCTATAGCATACACCTTTGGGCCCACTTATGGTGGTCTGGCACTCGGGTTGATTTTTCTGCGTTCGATGCCGAAAGGGTCACCGAGGAATACATACGCGAGGCCGATACCACCTATGCGGTTGCCGCCCGGCTGTTTCTACCGAAGACACGCCCATCGCTTGCTTTCGAATTCAAAAGACAAAAGAATGCCGGGGATTCGGCGCGGATGAAGCGCACTGCATTGCATCGACGTGAAGAAGAAAGAGCCCAACAGCAACTCAACAAGCTCGGGCAGCGGCAAGAAGATGAAGAAGAAGCGGGCCTTCAAAACCAGGCGCTGCGTGCACTGACCTTCCATCGAGCCATGCGTAAACTTGATATTCACGATGGGTTTGAGGAAGCCATCCTGAGGGCTGTGATTTTGCAGGACGAGTATGCCCTGGGGGCGCGGAAATTTGAATCCACCGACACCATCATCGACATTGGTGCTCATCTCGGTGCTTTCAGTCTTCTTTGCCACAGCCTGGGAAGTCGCAGGGTGTTTGCATATGAACCTGATCCGAGGAATTATGCACGTCTGGAACAACACCTTGATGCAGTCGAAGGCATCCATCCGGACCCGCGCGCCGTCTTCCGCAGCGATAGCGCCAACACAGCGGCCAGGTTAATTCATTCCGGACCACAGGGCGTTAACACGGGTGGTGGTAATGTCATTATGGGTGGCCTTGAGTTTGCTCCGGTTAACCAGCAGGCCTGGTTATTACCCGGGCAAACCACCACCGTGGAAACGATCCCCCTGGATGAGCTGTTACGACGCCTTGATCGCGTTACCCTGCTCAAACTCGATTGCGAGGGCAGTGAGTTTCCAATACTCCTTACCAGTAAAGAGTTGGGGCGGGTCGATGAGATCGTTGGTGAATACCACGAGGTCAATTCCTCGTTGATGCCACGACTCGATCCTGAGGCAAAGGTTGGTGGCCTGAAATCTTTCTCCATCGGCTTACTCGGAGCAAAATTGCAGTCCGCAGGATTTGAAGTTCGATTTTCACGAACACAGCTCAATCTTGGTTATTTCCACGCGATCAGGTGCTAGGA
>CAZYVH010000052.1:0-13542 GCA_964650905.1 uncultured Wenzhouxiangellaceae bacterium
AAGGTTTTTTCAAATATCATCTCGACAGCTCAGCGCACCGGCAACATGTTTTGGTCGATTCTGCCGGGACCCACGCTTATCACGTCGGTGATGCGCCGGACCCGCGTGCGATAGCAGCGGCTCAAAAGCACGGTGTTGATATTGGATATTTACGGGCCCGTAAAGTCGTGGCGGAGGATTTTACCCGACAGAACATGATCATCGCCATGGATCGCGAAAATTTTGCCACGCTGCAAGCATTGAAACCGGTCGACTGCCGTGCACAACTGCATATGATGATGGCCTGGCATCCGGCAGGTGAACCATCGGAGGTACCCGACCCGTATTACGGCGATTTTGATGGTTTCGATGACATGTGCAAGCTGCTTGATACAGCGACCGCTGCGCTGGCGGAGGATGTCGTGCGTCATCTGAACCATTAGCCCGTTCCCCGATAGTCATCATGGCAAAAGCTGCAAAACAAACAAGTAATGAAGCTAAAGGTTTTGACGGCAAAAAATACGCCCGCCGTCTACCGCAACGCCCTGGTGTCTATCTGATGCGCGCCGTGGACGGCAGCGCACTTTACGTGGGCAAGGCCGCCAACTTGCGCAAGCGGGTGAGCAGTTATTTTGATGCGCGTCCCAAGATCGAAAGGATCATGCGTATGACCGCGCGGATCGACTCGATGGAAATCAGCCTGACGCGTTCCGAGGCCGAGGCGCTGTTGCTTGAGAACGAATGGATCAAGTCACTCAAGCCACGCTACAACGTGTTGCTGCGCGATGACAAGAGTTACCCCTGGGTGATGTTATCGATGGACCATGATTTTCCACGCATTGCCTTTCACCGTGGCGCTCAGGACAAGGGCAGGGAGTACCTCGGCCCTTACCCTTCGGCCAGTTCGGTGCGTGAAAGTATCAACTTGATCCAGAAATTATTCCGTCTGCGTAATTGCGAAGACAGTTACTTCAGCCACCGCCGCCGGCCCTGTCTGCAATACCAGATCAAACGTTGCACGGCGCCCTGCGTTGGCAAAATCAGCGTACCGGCTTATGCGCGGCAGGTCGAGGACGCCGGGTTGTTTTTAAATGGCCACAGCCAGAAAGTCATCACACGTCTGATTGCGCGTATGGAAGAAGCCGCTGGGGGGCAGCACTATGAGCAAGCCGCGCAATTTCGTGACCAGATCAATCACCTCAAGCAGATGCAGGCGCAGCAGTTCGTATCCGTGGGTAATGGCGATCTGGACATCATCGGGCTGGCACGTCTTAACCGCACTTGTGCGATAGAGGTGGTATCGGTTCGCGGTGGCCGCAGCCTGGGGAAACGCGACTATTTTCCAAGCCAGTCGGAGGGCCACCCGGAAGCGGATATTTTGAGCGCATTTCTGGGGCAGTACTACCGCGAACGCAAACCACCGCCTGAACTGATCATCTCCCATCAACTGGAGCAGCAAACATTATTTGAAAAGGTTTTCAGCGAACGTTGTGGACGCAGGGTCAGACTACAGGCCCACCCGCGTAGCCGTCGCAGACAATGGCTGCAGATGGCCGTAACCAATGCACTCACCGCGCTGCAAATGCGAACCACCGAGTCATCCCGTATCGGTCACCAGTTCGAAGAACTGGCCGGGTTATTACAACTCGAGGCAGTACCTGAAAGCATCGAATGCTTTGATGTTTCACACACCAGCGGTCATAAAACAGTTGCCTCGTGCGTGGTTTTCGGCCATGAAGGGCCACTGAAATCCCATTATCGCCGCTATAACCTCAAAGGCTTTGAGCCCGGTGACGACTATGCCGCCATGCGTGAAGTTTTAGGCCGCAGGTATCGTAAACTCCAGGAGAAGGGGAGCAGATTGCCGGACCTGGTCATCGTTGACGGTGGCCGTGGTCAACTGAACATAGCACTGGACGTACTCGCGGAATGTGGTCTCACCAGCTTGCCACTGCTGGGTATCGCCAAGGGTCCTTCGCGCCGTGCCGGGTTTGAGGAGTGGGTGCTGCCGGTCGCACCCCACAGCCTGCGGCCCGGGCCCGTTTCACCAGCATCCCATCTGGTCCAGCAGGTCAGGGACGAGGCCCACCGGTTCGCCATTACCGGCCACCGTCAACGCCGTCAGAAAGCCGTGGTGCACTCCGTACTGGAAGACATCCCGGGTGTCGGTGCGCGCCGCCGGCGTTCACTTTTATCACATTTCGGTGGTCTGCAGGGGGTGCGTAAAGCCGGTATTGATGAACTGACCGGTATACCAGGCATCAGCCGGCAACTGGCGGCCAGGATTTACAAGGCATTGCACTGAAACCAGGATTGATCTGCATTGAATGATGATAGCCACACTGGTTTTCTGCGATAATGCCCGGTGGCACAAATGGTGAACGCGATAAGCGACCGGAATCGATAAATGCGCATGACTTTTCCACTCGTCCTGACACTGCTGCGGATTGCACTGGTACCCGTGCTGGTGTTGTTTTTTTACCTGCCTTATACCTGGTCGAACATAGCGGCTGCAGTGGTTTTTATCCTCGCTGCCGTCACCGACTGGCTGGATGGTTACCTGGCACGACGGATGGGTCTTTCTACCAGTTTCGGTGCCTTCCTGGACCCGGTTGCTGACAAGCTGATGGTCGCAACAGCGCTGGTGTTGCTGGTGCAGAAAAACCCGCAGCTTTTCTTTACCCTGTCCGCCGCGATCATCGTCGGCAGGGAAATCACTATTTCCGCGTTGCGTGAATGGATGGCGGAACTGGGTAAAAGTGGCCATGTGAAGGTATCGGGTCTGGGTAAGATCAAGACGATATTCCAGATGACCGCTATCAGCCTGTTGTTGCTGGAGCAGGACTTTTTTGGTCTTCCGGTCAAACTGTCCGGTTTGATCCTGTTGTATCTCGCGGCGGCCCTGACCCTGTGGTCGATGTGGTTGTACCTGCACGCGGCCTGGCCGACCATGACAGCCGCACACCAGCCGACACCGGCCAGTGATGAAAAGTAAGACAGTGTCTGATCCGCCAAGGGCATACCAGCGCCGGCCGACCCCGACGGTCAGGGTCGGCAGGGTGGCGATCGGCTCTGGCTACCCGGTTGTTGTGCAATCGATGACCAATACCGACACCGAGGACATCAAGGCGACGGCACAGCAGATTGGAGAACTGACTCGGGCCGGTTCAGAACTGGTACGTATTACCGTCAACACCGAAAAAGCTGCCGCTGCGGTTGAAGGCATCTGCGAACGTCTGCAAATGATGTCCTGTGACGTGCCGCTGGTTGGTGATTTTCATTACAACGGCCATCGTCTGCTGCAGCAATACCCCAACTGTGCGCGATTGCTGGCCAAGTACCGCATCAATCCGGGAAATGTCGGTTTTGGCAGAAAACGCGATGACCAGTATGCAACCATTGTCGGTTTAGCCATCGAACACGACAAACCGGTTCGTATCGGTGTCAACTGGGGCAGTCTCGATGCAAGTCTGCTGGCGCGTTTGATGGATAAAAACGGCGCGAGCGCCAAACCGCAACCCGCCGAGGTGGTGATGCGCGAAGCCTTAATTCGCTCGGCGCTGGAGAGCGCGGTGCAGGCTGAGTCTCTGGGTCTGGCGCACGATAAGATTATATTATCGTGCAAGGTCAGCGACGTGCAGGACCTGATCAGTGTCTATCGTTCACTGGCTCAGCGTTGCGACTATCCATTGCACCTGGGTTTGACCGAGGCCGGTATGGGCAGCAAGGGTATTGTTGCCTCGAGCGCGGCATTGGCCGTCCTCATGCAGGAGGGCATCGGTGATACCATTCGCATTTCCCTGACCCCCGAACCGGGTCAGTCACGCAACGATGAAGTCATCGTCGCACAGGAGTTACTGCAAACCATGGGTCTGCGTGCGTTCACGCCCATGGTGACCGCCTGTCCGGGTTGCGGGCGCACGACCAGCACCTTTTTCCAGTCGCTGGCGCGGGAAGTGACCCGGCATGTACGCAGCAGGATGCCGGAATGGAAACGCCGCTATAGGGGTGTGGAGAACCTGAGTCTCGCGGTCATGGGCTGCATCGTCAATGGACCGGGTGAAAGCCGCCAGGCAGATATCGGCATCAGTTTGCCAGGCACCGGCGAATCACCGGTGGCGCCGGTTTTTATTGACGGTGAAAAAGCGGCCACCTTGCGTGGCGATGACCTGAGCCAGGATTTCCTCAAGCTGATTGACCAATATGTTTCTGAAAAGTACCCACGCAGGCCATAATCGATCCACTTTGAGCGCGCAATCGGCGGACCGCCACTGCCTGTACCAGCAGTCGGTGCAGGACGTTGAGGCCGAGATCGATTTTGTTGAACAGAGCTGGTCAAACCTGCGCCAACGGCCCGCCAAATATCTGCGTGAGGATTTCTGTGGCACCGCCAACACAGCCTGTGAGTGGATCCGGCGCGCCCCGCAACACCACGCGCTGGCTATCGATATGGACGAAGAAGTCCTGGCCTGGGGCAGGGAGCATAACCTCCGACGGCTCAACAAGATGCAGCAGACGCGTATCGAATTGCTGAACGAGAACGTGCTGCACACACGACCCGCTCTGGCAGACATCATCCTGGCCATGAATTTTTCCTATTACCTGTTTCTCAGACGGGATGATCTGCGCGAGTATTTTGCCAACGCGCTGGAAGGTCTTGAAACCGATGGCATCCTCTTTCTGGATGCCTATGGTGGTTACGAAGCCCCCATGGTGTTGTCTGAGCCACGTGCCTGTGAGGACACTGACGGCAATCCGTTTACCTACATCTGGGAACAGGAAACATTCAATCCGATTGATTCGTGTATGGATTGCCATATCCATTTTGAGTTTCCGGACGGCACACGTATCGACAGGGCCTTTTCTTACCACTGGCGCTTGTGGACCTTGCCGGAGATACGCGAAATTCTATATGAGGCGGGTTTTACAAAGGTGGATATTTACTGGGAAGGCACTGACGAGGAAAACAACGAAGGCAACGGCATCTATAGCCCGTCTGATACGGGTGATGCCGACCCCGGCTGGGTCTGCTATATCGTTGCACAGGCTTGAGACTGCTGTGCCCGTGTACGCTACCGGGCCCGCTTGACGTGCTTTTTACGGCGCAACTCCCGTAGTTTCTGAATCTGTTGTGGGGTCAGCATGTTTTTCAACCGGGCGAGCAGTGTCAGGTGGATGTGCTTTATCTGCCTTTCGAGCTGCATCACGTTGTCTGATTGGGTCACCAATTGCTCTTCGTTGATGGGCGTTGCCTGCAGCAGCACCTTCAGTTTTTTGCCTTCTTCATTCAACTTCCACTTCAAATCAAAAATGGATGCCTGGGCGTCTTGTAATTCCCTCTTGAGTATGACCTCTTGCTGCTCACTGAGAGCCAGTTGATTACGGTATTCCATGATCAGTTCAGGCTGAAACAGCAGTCGCTCGATCGGGCCGGAGCGCGGCGGGCCGAATCCGAAAGCGGGGCCGACACACAAGATGGCTAATGCCAACACACAAAATGATTTAAGGTTCATCGGGTAGATCCTCCAGAAAGTCATAGGGTGGGTCCAGGAGCTGTGGCCCCGGATCCAGACTGGCCAGTTGCGGCCAGGGCATGTCCAGCAGAAAATCCGTTGGCATCTCGTCAACGGTGCTCAGTTGCTGTGCATCGACGGTATATTGCAGGTCGTCAAGGGTGTCGGGCGCGGCATCCTGCTGACCCCGGTACAGCAGGGTGAAAACTGCAATAAAGAGCATCATGAGGGCAACACCAAACACCGGGCCTGGCAGGCCAGGGCGACGTTGGTTCTGGCCGCCATTTGCTAACAAGCCGGAAAACCGGGGTGCGTGTCCATACTCTGCCTGCCGCAACCGATCGAATTCAGCCGCGATCCGCTGATCATCATGGCTGGCGTTCATGACGATGCCTCACCGAGCTTGCTGGCCAGGTTGCGTTTGCCCCGGGTGTAATGGGTGCGGGCGCTGCCGACGCCGACACCGAGGGTGAGCGCTGCTTCTTCGATGGTCATGCCATGGTAAAAAACGAGCTGCAGAACCTCACGCTGGCGTCGTGCCAATGAATGCAGCGCCTGTACCAGCCGTCGGGTGTTGGCCGCATACTCGATGCCGTCCTCAGCCCCCGGGCTACCCGCTTCGGGCTGGTGCGCAAAGAAGATACGCAAGAGCCGGTCACGGTTAACCAGGGTGCGCCAGTTGCGGGCGGCTGTCCGGCGAATCACGCCGAACAGCCAGGTCCGGAACGCCGACCTGCCTTCAAACCGCGCGCTGCCGTCCAGTACTTTAAGGTAGGTCATTTGCAGTACATCCTCAGCGTCCGCCAGGTTGCGCCCGCAACAGGCAAATGCCCATGCGAAACTCTCCTGGTGTAACTGTTCGAGTTCATGCGCGATTTCATCCCGTGTCAGCGTCACGTTTTTGTAGCCGGATCAATGCAGCCTGAGCTTGTGGAGTATTTCAGCCGCCCGGTCAGCGAGGGCGAGCAGGTTGATATGCTCGAGCCGATCCAGTTGCATGGCTGTCAGCAAATCCCGGAATGACTGCTGGTAATCTTCGTGACCCTGCCGGATTTCCTGCTTCAGTGTGTGGATATCCAGCACCAAGCCACCCACTTCTGCCGGATCGGGTTCCTCGGTCTGTAACAATTCTTCCAATTGGGATTGCAACTCATTGATTTGCTCTTCGATGGCCTTGACATCGCTGACACGGGTCTCAATCAGCTCCCGCAAAGCCGTGGTCTGCTCATCACTCAGGTTTAACGCTGCCTTGAGTACACGTGCTGGCGGCGCATTATCGAACGGCTCACCGGCAAAGACCGTACCGCTAAAAATGAATGCCAGACAAAGGGCAACTAACAACAGTTTTGATTTCATGGTGATTTCCTCCTTGTGTATAACTGGGTGCCTTTATTGCGCCAGCTATATGACAAGCCATGACACAAACCTGACAAATTGCTGCCCACCGCCGCAAAAGTCCCCTAACACGGAGGTCGGAGCTGGTGTGTCATCCGTCCATGCAAGCGTAGTTTCGTCCGTCGCAGCTGAACCCGCTGGCGGTAAGCGGCGGGTCCATCCGCGTCACACACAGCACACGTGTGCCGTCATCCCCGCGTTGCGCCGCATCCACCACCAGCGCATCAAAACGTTCGTCACCGGCATGAATGACGATCTTGTCCATCGGCCTGACCTGGATGGTCTGGCGGCTCCTCAGGCGACGCGGATGACGTTTGACCTTGCCGAGGTAATGCGTGCGTGCAACGATTTCCTGACCTGGGTAACAACCCTTTTTATAATTGACCGCACCGATTTGGTCAAAACCGAGCATTTGTGGCAGAAACTGCCCGCTGCTTGCAATACCCAGCCAGGCGATGCCGTTTTCAAGTTCGGCATAATGCCATTGCCCGATCAGAGCTGAGGAGCTCTCCGCCACCTCTGAATCTGCAGGCAGTAAAAGCAAATCCGTGGCTTTGCCGGGCGGGCCGTCCACAGGAATGAGTATACCCGGCTGAACTTTGTCTATATCGGGCTCATCGATACCCGCAACCCGATCTTCGAGCGGTTCAATACGGACATCGGCACGCAAGACATAGATTTTCAGACGCTGAACGATGGCTTCCACCAGTTCGCGGGCCATCACAACGATATAGTCCTGCCCGTGCCGGTATACCCGCAACAGCGCCAGCACCCTGCCTTTGGGTTCGCAATAACACGCCAGCGTGGTCTGAGCATCGTCCAGACCATTGATGTCCGCGCTGAGCTGGTCATGTAAAAACTGCCCGGCGTCTTCGCCGCCCAAACGTATTGCAGCCAGGTAGGGGAGTAAGATCATTTGCGGATCATCTGTCATTGTGAGTTGAAGGCATTTTACCCTGATTCCTGTCGGTAGATTGTGCAAGTCATCATACCAGCGCCAAGGGGGGGTACACTGGTCTGTGGTGTACCAGCAAGTATTGTCATTAAATCTTATGTGCAAAAAAGACTTTGCCAGCTTCCAGTGGCTCATGTTTGTACTGGCCCTCATCGCCGCGGCGCTTAGCCCGCGTCCGCTCTGGCTTATTCCGGTGATCATCGCGGTATATTTCACTGCCTGGATTGTTGAAATCATTTTTCCCGGGCAGGCCAGGCCCAGCCCGACCCTTGAGATTCTGCCCGATGGCAGAATCAGGTTTTTGTCAGAAAACAACATTGTCGGGCAGGGTGAGCTGGGCAGCCATCACTGGTGCACCCAGCAGCTTGCCGTCATCAACGTGATAATTGACGGCGATGTGAAACGTTACGCTGTAATTGCCAGCCATAAAAATGCAGGTGATTTTCGCAGATTACGGCTATGGATCAGGCACGGAATCTGCAATAATACATCTTGAGATTTCATAACCGGCACGTGGCTCATCAGGCAGGTCTGGAAATGACTTTCCTGACGATATTCCGGCTGTAATAGACGCACCGGGCGTGTTCTGACGATCGCCTGGTTTTCTGCTTGAGGGAACTATTCAATCATGACCTACAACGATAAGGTTGTTCGACAATTCGTCGTGATGACGATCCTCTGGGGCATCGTCGGTATGCTGGTCGGTGTGCTGATCGCCGCGCAACTGTGGTTACCACAATTAAATTTTGATATCCCCTGGCTGAGCTACGGCAGATTACGACCGTTGCATACCAACGCGATAATTTTCGCCTTCGGTGGTTGTGGGTTGATTGGTACATCACTTTACGTCGTGCAGCGCACCTGTCACATAAGGCTGATTTCGGACAAACTCGCCAGCTTTGTTTTCTGGGGCTGGCAGGCGGTCATCGTCGCGGCGGCGGTTAGCTTGCCATTGGGCTGGACCCAGGGCAAGGAATATGCCGAGCTGGAATGGCCGATCGATATCCTGATTACAATCGTCTGGGTGGCCTACGCCGTGTTGTTCTTTGGCACCATCGCCAAACGCCGGGTCAGTCATATCTATGTGGCCAACTGGTTTTATGGTGCCTTTATCCTCACCATCGCATTGCTGCATATCGTCAATAATCTGTCCATACCCATTACGATTGACAAGTCCTACCCGATTTATACCGGCGCCGTCGACGCCATGGTGCAGTGGTGGTACGGGCATAACGCCGTGGGTTTTTTCCTGACCGCCGGTTTCCTCGGCATGATGTATTACTTTGTTCCCAAGCAGGCCGAAGGGCCGGTCTATTCCTACCGTCTGTCCATCGTGCATTTCTGGGCGCTGATCGCAATCTACATGTGGGCCGGGCCCCACCACCTGCACTACACGGCGCTGCCAAACTGGCTGCAATCGCTCGGCATGGTGTTTTCCCTGATCCTGCTGGCGCCCAGTTGGGGCGGCATGATCAATGGCATCATGACGCTCTCGGGGGCCTGGCATAAATTGCGCACCGACCCGGTGCTGAAATTCATGATCGTATCGTTGAGTTTTTACGGCATGTCAACGTTTGAAGGACCCATGATGTCAATCAAGACCGTAAATGCCCTGAGCCACTACACCGACTGGACCATCGGCCACGTGCATTCCGGTGCGCTGGGCTGGGTCGCCATGATGACCATCGGCGCGCTTTATTCCCTGATCCCAAGACTGTTTGGTGAAAAGAAAATGTACAGCGTCAAAGCAGTTGATATCCACTTCTGGACATCTACCATCGGTGTTGTGATGTATATATCATCCATGTGGATCGCCGGGGTCATGCAGGGTCTGATGTGGCGTGCTTTCAACGCCGATGGCACGCTTAGCTACAGTTTCATCGAGAGCCTGGCAGCAACCCGTCCGTATTACATCGTCAGGCTGCTGGGCGGGATACTGTTCCTCTGTGGTATGTTCATATTCGCCTGGAACGCCTACAAAACCTTCAAGAGCAATCAATGGCGGCCGATCCAGGCTCTTGAACCAATGCCTGAGGGAGAACAGCCATGAGCGAGGCTCACAAGAAGCTGGAAACCAACATTGGTCTGATGGCGATATTCATCATCATTGCCGTGAGCCTCGGTGGCCTGGCCGAGATTTTGCCGCTGATTTTTCAGGACCAGGTACGCACACCCGCCGAGGGCGTTAAACCTTACCCGGCCTTGCAGCTTGCCGGTCGCGACGTATTTGTCCGTGAGGGTTGTTACAACTGCCACTCACAGATGATCCGTCCTTTTCGCAGTGAGACCGAACGTTACGGGCCTTATTCGGTGGCTGGTGAATCCGTCTATGACCGGCCCTTCCAGTGGGGCTCGAAACGTACCGGTCCGGATCTGGCCAGGGTAGGGGGGCGTTACAGCGACGAGTGGCACTATATACACCTCGCCAATCCGCGCGATGTCGTGCCGGAATCAAATATGCCGGCCTATGCGTGGCTGGCAGACCGACTGGTCGACGGGCTGTTGGTACAAAAGAAAATGCGTATTTTGAATGCATTTGGTGACCCCTATTCGGACGAGGATATTGCCGCTGCACCGGATGCTGTGGCGGGAAAAAACGAAATGGATGCCCTGGTGGCCTACCTGCAGGGTCTTGGCCATGCACGCAGTGGCCGCTGACATGGATATCAACATCTTTCGCGGCATCATCATCGTGATGTTAATCACCGGTTTTCTGGGTATGTGGGTCTGGGCCTGGAGTCGCAAGCGCAAAACGGTATTTCACGAGCTGAGCATGCTGCCACTGGAAGAGGACAACGGTCAAATCCCCGATCAGGCAGACGGGCAAGGCGAGGGAGAGAACAATGTTAAGTAACTTCTGGCATTGGTATGTCATCATTATCACGCTGGTCACCATCTTCGCCTGCTGGTGGCTGCTTAAATGGACCAAGGGTGTGTCGAACCGCAAGGAAGGCGAAACAAGCTCCACCGGGCATGTGTGGGACGGTGACTTGCAGGAACTGAATAACCCCCTGCCGCGATGGTGGCTGCAGCTATTTTATCTGACCATCGTATTTGCTCTCGGCTATTTGATCATTTTTCCCGGCTTTGGCAATTTCCCCGGTTTGCTGGGCTGGAGCCAGGAAAGCCAGTACGCCGAGGAAATGCAGGCTGCCCGGAAAACACAGGAGGCAATCTTTTCAAAATATATGCAGTTGGACGACGAGGCGTTGATTGCAGACCCGGAAGCCAACGCGACCGGCCGGCGTCTGTTCGCCAACCATTGCGCCATGTGTCATGGTTCGGATGCCCGTGGTGCGCGCGGCTTTCCCAACCTGACCGATAACGACTGGCTCTATGGCAATAGCTTTGCCACCGTCATGCAGACAATTGAGAATGGTCGGTCCGGCGCCATGCCGGCGATCGGTGCCGGATTTAAACAAAATGAAGTCGCTGAATTGGTTGTCTATGTACAAAGTCTGTCTGGCCAGCAAGCTGATACGGACATGGCTGCCAGTGGCAAAGCGCGTTTCACGCTGTTTTGCGCGGCCTGCCATGGTCCCGATGGCAGCGGTAACCAGGCGCTGGGTGCACCACGTCTGAATGACAGCGTGTGGCTCTACGGTGGCGACCCTGAGACCATCGCAGAGACGATTCGCGGGGGGCGCAACGGTCACATGCCGGCGCACAAGGATTTGCTCAGCCCCCATCAGCGGCGTTTGATCGCGGCCTTTGTACTGAGCCTGGGTGGGGCCAACAATGCCCCCTAACCATGAACACCCGGTTGTGAAGCGCTGGAATATGCGGCAACGCGACTGGGCAGTGGTATTGTGGATCGCTTTTTTGACCGCAGCCATCGGTGAGGTTCTTTTGTTCGGGCTTATTGACCCGCGCGACCTGGTTGCCTCATGGACTGCCCAATATGACATTGGTGCGCGTCTGACCTACGGTCTTGGGTTCGCCTTTTTGTACCTGCTGTGTCTTCTGGCTGCGTGGCTAACCATGTTCATGATACGCACCGGTCCACAACGCGGGCATGCTAAAGGGGATGGTGAGCGTCCGATACCGCAGATGCACGATTCTGAATACACCAACCCGGACCTCAAAGACGAGTAATGGCGGTTATCAAAAGGCAGGCAGTCGACGACTCCCTGTATCGCAAGGATCCAAAGGTTTACCCACGGGATGTACGAGGTAAATTTGCCGCCTGGCGGCAGATCGCCGTATTTGTTTTGCTGGGTTTGTATTATCTGCTGCCGTGGCTGAACTGGAACGGTCACCAGTCGGTACTGTTTGATTTACCCGCACGAAAATTTTATATCCTGGGGATTACTTTCTGGCCGCAGGATTTCATCTACCTGGCGTTGATGCTGATCATTGCCGGACTGTCACTGTTTTTCTTTACCGCCGTGGCTGGCCGGCTCTGGTGTGGTTATGCCTGTCCGCAAACTGTCTGGACTGAGGTTTTTCTGAAATTGGAGCGACTCATTGAAGGCGACCGATTCAAACGCATGAAACTGGACGCAGCCCCCTGGACCCTGGATAAAGTCCTGCGTAAAACTGCCAAACAGACAGTCTGGATAGGATTTGCCGTATGGACCGGCTTCACCTTTGTGGGTTTTTTCACACCGATCAGGACGCTTGGGCATGGCGTCATGACACTGCAGTTGGGTGCATGGGAAAGCTTCTGGTGGCTTTTTTACAGTTTCGCCACCTATGGCAACGCCGGAATTTTGCGTGAGCAAGTGTGTAAATACATGTGCCCGTACGCACGTTTCCAAAGTGCCATGTTCGACAAGGACACCCTGGTCATTGCCTATGATGAAGTGCGGGGCGAACCCCGGGGAGGACGACGCAAAAAAGACGGGCCGCGTATTAAAGGTCTGGGCGACTGCATTGACTGCACCTTGTGTGTGCAGGTCTGTCCGACCGGTATTGATATTCGTGAGGGTTTGCAAATTGAATGCATCGCCTGCGCGGCCTGTATCGATGTCTGTGATTCAGTTATGGATAAAATGGATTATCCCAGGGGACTGATCAGCTACACTACAGAACACTCCAAATCCGGTACAAAGAAGCACGTTTTACGGCCACGTGTTATTGTTTATATGCTGCTGCTGATCACCGCCATCAGTGGCGTGCTATGGTCGGTTAACCACCGTGTCCTGCTACGTGCAGACCTGCTGCGTGACCGCAATGCCCTCTACCGGGAACTACCCGGCAAAATCATTGAAAATGTCTATACACTCAAGCTCATCAATATGGATCGCAAGCCACACCGTTATACCCTTGAAATTGTCGGACATGATGACTGGCGCTTGTTTATTTCACCACAACCCTCGTTGGCAGCGGAAACCATCGGTGAATACACGCTGCGTGTACAGGCGCCCGCCGCCAGTGGTCATGGTTTGCTGAAGTTTGACATGCGTTTTACAACCGTTGACAAACCAGTGATCGAACGCAACGTGGCAACGCGGTTTATACTGCCCCACTGATCCCGGAGTAGTGCATTTTGAGTCAGAAAATCAACCACATTGAAAGCGCTACACAACAGCCCTGGTACAGGCAATTCTGGCCATGGTTTCTGATAGCACTGCCGGCAGCCGCTGTCATTGCTGGTTTTTTCACGCTTTACCTCGCCATCACTCACCCGGACCCGTTGATCATCGATGCCGCGCAATACCGCAATCTTGACCATAGCCTGAAAGCCCAGAAACCCAT
>CAZYVH010000052.1:13642-20676 GCA_964650905.1 uncultured Wenzhouxiangellaceae bacterium
GCCAGTAACATGAACGACACGCAACGGTTCTGTTTCCACTGCCAGGAACCCGTTCCGGTCAACTGCGGGTTAACCGTAAAAGTAGATAATGAAACGCAACCCGTCTGCTGCAGTGGTTGCGAAGCGGTCGCAGGGTTGATCCTGGATTCGGGTATGTCGGGGTACTACCTCCATCGCACGGCTACGGCCCTCAAGCCGGTTGTACCGGTTTGTGATGTCGAAGAATCGTGGCAGCGCCTCGATGAGCGCACCTCACTGTGGGGTGAGAAAATCTCAGAAGACCGCTTTGAATTGTTGTTGCAGACCGAGGGAATACGTTGTGCTGCCTGTGCCTGGCTGATCCGGAGCCAGCTTGAAGCACGCCGTGGTATCGACCAGGTGCAGGTGGATATCGCCAGCGGTTTTGTACGCATCATCTGGAACCCGCAAGCACTCAGGCTGAGCAAGATCGCCGCGCTGCTGGCCGCCATCGGCTACCAGCCGCACCTGCCTCTGAGCGCTGCCGGGATAGTCGCCAGACAACGGGAACGTCGTCTCGCCTTGAAGCGCCTGGGTGTGGCCGGCCTGGGTATGATGCAGGTCATGATGTATGCGGTGGCTTTGTATGCGGGCGCCGCCAGCGGGATATCAGCGGGACCAGAACGGTTTTTACAATGGATCAGCCTGATCGTGACCACACCGGTTGTACTGTATTCCGGTGCTGCGTTTTATGCCAGCGCGTGGCGTAGCCTGCGCGCACGACGGGTGGGCATGGACGTACCGGTCGCGCTGGCCATCAGCGTTGCATTTGCTGCCAGTTGTTTCAATTTCCTGAGCGGCGGTGGACACGTCTATTTTGATTCGGTGGTCATGTTTATCTTTTTCCTGTCACTGGGTCGTTACGCCGAACTGGTGATCCGGCAGCGCAACTTGCAAACCGGTCTGGCGCTGGCACGCCTGCTGCCGGAATGGGCGGAACAAATCACGGCCACCGGCACTGAAAAGGTGCCGGCCGCAGACCTGCGTGTGGGCGACAGTTGCCGGGTGAGGGCAGGGCGGCCATTTCCGGCTGACGGCTTTGTCCGCAAAGGTGCCACCTCGGTCGATGAGGCTTTACTGACGGGTGAATCTCGCCCAATTGATAAAAAACCCGGTGACAAGGTTATTGCAGGCAGCATCAATCGTTCCCAGGCGGTGGATATTGAAGTATCCTCGGACCCCGATGAATCAACCGTTTCGGTCATGGGCCGTCTGTTGATAAAGTCCCAGACACACCGTAGCCGCTTTACACGTATCTCGGAGAGATACGCGGGTTGGTTCGTGGCGCTCGTACTGATGGTTGCCGCGAGCACCGCGCTGTGGTGGCTCGGGCACGATATCGCCATGGTGTTGCCGGCAACGCTCGCCGTGCTGGTAATCTCATGTCCCTGCGCCCTGTCATTGGCCACCCCGGCCGCGATCGCTTCTTCCAGCCGTGCCCTGATGGAAAACGGGGTACTGCTGACCCGTGCTGCGGCGATTGAGGCGCTGGCGGGCGTCGACACCGTCATTTTCGACAAAACCGGCACGCTGACGACCGGATCACCCGAATTAGCGCAATCCGACATAAATCCTGACAGACAGGATTTTACGTGCAGGGCGGCACTTGAAATTGCTGCTGTGCTGGAAGCGGGCTCCGCACATCCGGTTGCCCGGGCTTTTTCAGGGATTCCCACGGGGGAGGTCACGCACAGCCCTGTCATCAACCACGACAACGGTGTTGAGGGCCGGATCAATAGTCATGTTTACCGTCTCGGCAATGCTGTCTTTACTGGCTTGCACGACCAGGGCAAGGACGGTGCGGAAGCCTCAGGACAGGGCAGGGTATGGCTGGCCGATGAGCGGGGCTGGATAGCACGTTTTGACCTGCTTGATGAATTAAGATCTGCCACCTTCTCTACCATCCGTGCGTTGCAAGAACACGGATTGGACACTGTCATCCTCTCCGGTGACCATTTAAAGGCAGTGGAAGCCGTGGCTGAACGCACCGGTATAAAGTGCTGGTTTGCCGAGCAGTCTCCGCAGCAAAAAATGTCATTTCTTGAAAGCTTGCAGGCCAGCGGAAAGAGTGTGTTGATGATTGGTGATGGCGTCAATGATGCACCGGTATTATCCGCCGCAAATGTCTCCATGACGGTCAGCGGCGCCAGTGAATTGGCCAACAGTACGGCAGATTTTATCCTCACGGGCGACTCGCTGGCGCCGGTGGAGTATGCACTTAAAACAGCAGGCGCAAGCCACCGGGTCATCCGGCAAAACCTGTCCTGGGCGCTGCTCTATAACCTGCTGGCGGTACCCTTCGCTGCTGCTGGTTTTATTGTTCCCTGGATGGCGGCGCTCGGCATGTCATTGAGTTCATTGCTGGTGGTGCTTAATTCCGGTCGTCTGGCAAGACACAACCGGACTGAAATTTCACGCTTAAGCACCCGGGCATCACAACCATGAGCATGCTTTACATCTTGATACCGCTCGCGGTCCTGCTGCTGGGTGTGGCTGTCTGGGCCATGCTCTGGGCGATCAGGAGCGGGCAGTTTGATGACCTGGAATCGCAGGGCTGGAGCGTCGTGCTGGACGATGACCAGAAACCACCAAAAGTTGAAGAGGAACAACAGACCAGTGCAGGACACGAGGACCCATGAGTCCCATGTTTGAATTCGGCGCATTGTTTAGCGCGTTTTTCGCCGGCTTACTCGGTAGCGGACACTGTTTTGGTATGTGCGGCGGTATTGCGGCGGGTCTGGGTAATTTACCGCTTGCATCAGGAGAGTCCGATAACCGGCAGCCCGGCAAGCGGTTTGTATCCGCAGTCCTGTTTAACCTGGGAAGGTTGATCAGCTACGCACTGCTTGGATTGCTGGCAGCCTGGTTGATGGCAGTTGCCGGGTCACTTTTGAATGTACCGAACTGGGGCAGGGCGTTGCGTCTTGTTACCGCTGTGATGATCTTTTTGATTGGGCTGCAGTTTCTGATTGATCGTCAAATACTTGGTTTTATTGAGAAAATGGGCGCGACTTTGTGGAAACAGATCATGCCCCTGGCCATGCGTGCATCCCGGCGGCCGGGCTTGGGTGGACGCGTGTTGCTGGGGCTGTGCTGGGGTTTGTTACCCTGTGGACTGGTTTACAGCATACTGCTCACCGCAGGCGCGTCCGGGTCACCGTTTTGGGGTGTGCTTGTAATGTTTGTTTTTGGTCTCGGGACATTGCCATCCATGCTTGGCATGAGTTTGCTGGCACCATCGCTGGATTCGTTCCTGAGTGACCGCTGGACCCGTAAACTCATGGGTCTGGCGCTGGTGTTGCTGGCGATCTACAGCGTCTATCTGCCATTTTTTAGCGCACATCCCGTTCCAACACATCAAAATTAATGGATGACTCCATTTATTTTTTTATTGCAGTTGACCCTGTCGGGTGCTGAGTCTATATTGCCATCTTGGTCTGGAGCCGGTTAATGGTATCGCAGAAAATAAATGACAGATCCTTGCACACCGGTAATCTAACCATTGAACGGGAAGATATCTTCGAATTTGCTGCTCAATTCGATCCCCAGCCCTATCACCTCGATTCTGAGCTGGCCGATGCCTCCATTTTCGGTGGATTGTGCGCCAGTGGCTGGCAGGTGACCGCGCTGCTGATGCGCCTGGTTAGCGAAGCGTTCAGACGTGAGAACCTGCTCATGACGAGTGTTGATCGGGTCAGCTCAATGCGCTGGAAATATCCAGTGTTTGCCGGAGACTCGATCGCGGCCCAGATCTCGCTGGGCGATGCAGAAGCGGATCCGGAACGACCTGAGTGCCAACGGGTCCAGTGCGAAGTACTGGCCACGAATCAGCACGACAAGCCGGTGCTGGCCATGAGCAGCAGCGTGACGATCCAACCGATTACGGGGTCCCCGGCCGATGACTGACAGAGTCTACATCCGCAGCCGCTGGTTTGAGGACATTCCGGTCGGAGAGTTTCACGTTCTCGGCTCGCATACCTTCAGTGAAAAGGAAATCATCGAATTCGGTAACAAATACGCGCCGGAAATTCACCACACCGATCCGGAAAAGGCGCACGACACGGCGCACAGGGGACTGGTCGCCTCACCGTGGCATATTACGGCCATCTGGATGCGATTGATGGTCCTGTACATGGAACGCTATGCCGACGGCGTGCGCGACGGCCGCCGCAACGGCGCCGGTATCAGCCTGCACGATCTGGAATGGCTGAGGCCTGTCAGACCCGGACATTCATTGATCTACACCTACGAGATCATCGCCAAACCCGATCATGTCATCCGCGGCAAATGGGGTGTCATCAAGAGCCGTAACGAGGCATTCAACCAGTACAACCGGCGTGTGATGAGCTTTTCCATCGACATACTGGCTGAAAGAAACCCCGACGGATTGCGTCCTTAACCGTAGACCCAAGCCTCAACCAGGAAATTGTCAGGTCTAACTTCTATTTCATCTTTACACCATATATGCGTATAATGTATATTATGTTAAATAGGAGGTGTTGATATGCATATAAAAGGCGTTATTCGTTAAACGGGCAACATGACAGAGAAAAAGCTCCCCATAGGCCGTGCGACGCATTTGGTTTGGTCAACACCATAAGTTATGACGAGCGTCGTGGGTTGATCCCTCATCCACCTTGGCCAGTGACCGGTTACCGTGTGGGTCCAACATAGTTGCTACAAGTCCTCGCGCATGAAGGTGGAGAAATCGTCCAGACCTTTACAAGGGACATCAGCCAACTCTCATGCTGCGCTGGCTGAGCGCCTGACGCTGTTGCTGCTATAGTTTTTGTCTATCAAAGAACAAGCGTATAATATCACATATAATCATATATATAGATTATATATATAAGGTTATATATAGATAATCCTTATGAGCCATGAAACAATTGTTTCATGGCCGGAAGATCGGTGCATGCTACTTCCATCTCCAGTAAAATACGTTCATGTACCCGGCACCCCTGGCAATCCTTTTACTGCAGATGGCGGCAGTTGCGAACAGCCCATCCACGCCTTTAGAAACCGTCGAGGTGCGCTCCGCACCGGCCCAGGTCCAAAAAGCTGCCCTGCCCGGTCTGACCAGCATCGATCTGTCACAGATTGCGCTGGTAGCGCCGTCACATCCAAACGCCTTGTTCAACCGGGTGCCCGGTGCCTGGGTGGTTCAGGGCTCGGGACAGGAACACCTCACGGCATTCCGTTCACCCGTATTGACGGGGCCCGGCGCCTGTGGTGCTTTTTTACTGATGGAAAATGGCGTGCCCATCCGCCCGTCCGGCTTTTGCAACGTCAACGGCATGCTCGAGCTCAACCTGCTGCAGGCGGCGCGTGTGGATGTCCTGCGTGGCCCCGGATCGGTCATTTACGGCTCAAATGCGCTCCACGGTGCTGTGGACGTTATCATTTCTGACCCGTCCGCTGGCAGTTCAGTGGGTCTTGAAATGGGCTCGGAAGATTTCTACCGTGGCCGGTTCGCCGTTTCCAGCGACAGTTTTTCCATCTATGGCAATTACACCGATGCCGGCAGCTTTCGTGATGACGAGGGGTACACGCACGCGCTGACCAATGTCGTGTGGAAGACACAGGTGGGAAAGGCTGAGGTCCGCACACTACTTTCCTACGCTGACCTTGAACAGGATACCGCCGGCTTTATCCTTGGCAAGGACGCCTACAAAGACCCTGAGTTGCGCACGGCAAATCTCAACCCGGAAGCCTTCCGCAATGCCGATGCCCTGCGTCTCAGCAGTCGCTGGCAATGGACCCCCTCCCCTGCCACGGTGGTCGAACTTACCCCGTACCTGCGCAGCAGCGACATGACATTTCTGCAACACTTCCTGCCCGGCCAACCCCTCGAGACCAACGCGCAGGATTCCGCGGGTCTGCAATTGAGTTGGCAGGCCGATCACCACTGGTCCTCGGGTATTGACCTGGAATGGGCCAGGGGTAGTTTGAGTGAGTTTCAGGCCAGCGCGCTGACGGATGGCTCGGCGTTTTTGCAGGCAACCCGACCGCAGGGTCTGCACTACGATTACACGGTCACTGCCCTCTTGACCGCTGCCTGGACGCAGTATCAGCACGATGTCAACGAGGCACTCAAGCTGACTGCCGGTTTGCGCGCAGAGACGCTGCATTATCACTACAACAACCACATGCTGGCTGGCAATACGCGTGACGATGGCAGTGCCTGTGGTTTTGGTGGTTGTCTGTACACCCGCCCGGACGACCGTAATGACACGTTTAGCAACCTGTCACCGGAATTGGGCTTAAAACTGCAATTGAGCGCACGCCATACGCTGTTCGCCCGACTCGCCCGGGGGTTTCGCGCCCCACAGGCAACGGAACTTTACCGTCTGCAGCACGGGCAATCTGTCGCTGATCTTAAATCCGAATCACTTGATTCCTTAGAAGTGGGGGTCAAGGGTTCCAGTCAAAAACTGAGCTATGGCGTCACCGCCTTTGCCATGCGCAAGCGAAATTTTATTTTCCGGGACGCCAATGGTTTCAACATTTCCGATGGCAAGAGCCGGCATCTGGGTATCGAAACTGAACTGAACTGGCAAATAGACGATCAGTGGTCCGTCAACACCAATTTTTCATGGGCCCGTCATGAATATGCTTTCAACCGCAACCTGGCGCGCGGAGAGGTGATCGTCAAGGGCAATGAGATGGATACAGCGCCACCATTGCTGGGTGGCGTGCGGTTAAGCTGGCAAAACGGTCCGGGTAACGCGCTGGAAGCCGAATGGGTTTACCAGGATGATTATTTCCTCGACGCCGCCAACCTGCACCGGTATCCCGGTCACAGCCTGCTCAACCTGCGTGGCAGTTGGCATGTCGCCGACAGCCATCACCAACTGGCACTGCGTCTTTCCAATCTGTTCAATACACGTTATGCAGAGCGCGCGGATTTTGCCTTTGGCAACTATCGTTATTTCCCGGGTGCCGGTCGCAAGCTTTCACTTGAATGGCAATACAGGCGTTAGGTGTGAATTCCAGCAACGTTGTTTAAGCATGAG
>CAZYVH010000053.1:0-20552 GCA_964650905.1 uncultured Wenzhouxiangellaceae bacterium
CCGGTGCCGCCCGCCATGATCAGGACACCCTGTCCGGGTCGTTTCATGCGCGCACCCGGACTGTGTTGCGAACCCGTGCGGGTATCAAGGGTGCGTCGCGGTCAAGTTCGTAGCGAATTCTGAATACAATACCCAGCGCAACAAGCGTCATCAGCAGGCTGCTGCCACCGGAACTTATCAGTGGTAATGTCAAGCCTTTGGTGGGCAAAACACCGAGGTTTACACCGATACTAACCAGTGCCTGCAATCCAATCCACAAACCAACACCATAGGCCATGTTGCCAGCGAACGGCTTAGCCGCCCTGTGCGCCCTCAGACCAACACTCATGATGCGGGTCACCAGCAACATGTACAATGACAGTATGAAAATGACCCCAACCAGCCCGAATTCCTCAGCCAGCACTGCAAATATGAAATCGGTATGCGCTTCGGGTAAATAGAACAGCTTTTGGATGCTGGCGCCCAGGCCAACACCAAAAATTT
The DNA here is from genome assembly GCA_964650905.1 of uncultured Wenzhouxiangellaceae bacterium. Taxonomy (GTDB): domain Bacteria; phylum Pseudomonadota; class Gammaproteobacteria; order Xanthomonadales; family SZUA-36; genus SZUA-36. Next base: position 484 of record CAZYVH010000053.1, read on the forward strand.
CACCGCGGCCGACCGCAATCAGCGCCTGGGTCAATTGGAACCCGCTGTTGAACGGATCCGCCCAGGGATCGGTAAAGCTAATGATGCGCCTGAGCCTGTATGGCTCCATCGCAGCCATGCCAAATACCGGCAGAGCCAATAGCGCCAGCACCAGGATGTGTCGCCATGCTGCACCGGCGAGCCACACCATGCCACCAACGATCGCAGTAATGACAGCTGCACTGCCCAGGTCGGGCTGCATTAATAAAATACCCGTTAACATGGCCGACAACAGCAGTGGTTTGAGCGTGTCAAAAAAACGGATCTTGAGCATTTCGGCCTTACGTACCAGGTAACCCGCCATGTAAATAATGACCATTATCTTGACAGCCTCAACGACCTGGAAACTGATAAAGCCCAAGTTGATCCAGCGGGTGCTGCCGTTGACGCTGTGCCCGATCCCGGGTATAAACACCAGCAGCAGAAGCAATGCAGACAACCACATCAGAGGACGGCTTAGGCGCTCGAGAAATGCAATCGGGATGCTGCGGAAACCCCGGGCCAGCATCAGACCCAGGAGGACATAGACCAGGTGGCGCAGTAGATAGTAGTAAGTGTTCACACCATGGCTCTGGGCAATTGCAATGGATGATGAAGCCACCATGACAACGCCGGATGCGACCAACAGCAATACCGGAACCAGCAACCATGCATCAACGGTTGCCGCCTTGTTAAAGCGTGGTCCGCGTTGCGCCTGTTGTTTGACCAATGCTTTTTTCATCGTATCTTCAGTGTCGCCAGTCCGCTCAGTACCAGAATGACCGAAATAATCCAGAATCTTACGATGACCCGGGGTTCGGGCCAGCCTTTCAATTCAAAATGGTGATGGATGGGTGCCATGCGGAATATCCTGCGGCCGGTCAATTTGAAAGAAGCAACCTGCAGGATGACCGATACCGTTTCAATCACAAATACACCGCCCATCAAGGCAAAAACCAACTCCTGGCGGACGATGACGGCGATAAGCCCGAGCGCTGCCCCCATGGCCAGCGCGCCAATATCTCCCATAAATACCTGTGCCGGGTACGTGTTGAACCACAAAAAGCCGAGTCCCGCTCCGGCCAGAGCACCACAAAAAATGATTAATTCACCGGCACCGGCGACATATGGCACACCGAGATAATCGGAAAAGATTGCGTGACCCGCCACGTACGCAAATATACCCAGCGCCACTGCTACAAATACGGCCGGCATGATCGCCAGCCCGTCCAGACCATCGGTCAGATTGACGGCATTGGAAAACCCAACGATATAAAAATAGGCCACGGCCACGTAACCCATCCCAAGTGGTATCACGATACCCTTGAAAAAGGGTACGATCATCTCGGTCTCGGCTGGTGACTCGGTATGCAGATACAGATAAATCGCAGCGGCCAGACCCACAAGCGACTGGAGCAGGTATTTCCAGCGTGCAGCCAAACCGCCAGAGTCCCGCAGCACCAACTTACGGTAATCGTCGACCCAGCCGATGGCACCGAATGCCAATGTCACCAGCAACACGGTCCAGACATAGTGATTGCCCAGATCGGACCACAGCAGCGTGGAGACCATGATGGCGAAGAGGATCAATGCGCCACCCATGGTCGGCGTACCTGCCTTGGAAAAGTGTGACTCAGGGCCCAGCCTCCTGATCGGCTGGCCGACCTGACTTTTGAGCATGCGACGAATAAATGCGGGCCCCATCAGAAGTGAAATTGCAAGTGCGGTCAGCGCACTGAGGATGCCCCGCAGCGTGAGGTATGAAAATACACTGAAGTCCGGATTAAACCCCGCCAGCCAATTGAACAGCTTCAGCAACATCAGCCAGTCCCCCAGGTGTATTCCCTGTGCCCGGATATTGCACTGACAACCTGCTCCATACCCATGGAGCGTGAACCCTTGACCAGGCAGGCAACACCCGGTCTGAGCTGCATGCACAACGCCTTGATCAGGTCTTCGCGGTTATTAAAATGTGCGGCCATCTCCCCAAAGGCATCAACGGTGGCGGCACTGGCAGTCCCGACAGCAAACAATCGTTTGACCCCGAGAGAGCGAGCGACGTCACCCAGTTCCGCGTGCATTTTGCGGCTGCCTGAACCCAGCTCCTGCATATCCCCCAGGACCAGCCATGGTTCACCGTGTTGTGCGCCAAGAACCTGCAGTGCCGCATACAAGGAAGCAGGATTGGCGTTATAGGTGTCATCGATCACGGTCCAGCCGGCGCGCACTGGCACCAGGTTGAGCCTGCCGGGCACCGGCTTGACGGACTCAAGCCCGGTCCTGATATCCCGAAGAGGTACTCCGAGCGCAAGGCAAGCCGCCGTAGCGGCCATCGCATTACGGAGGTTGTGTTCACCCGGCAATGGCAGTTGCAATGGGAATTCACCTGACGGGGTTGAAATAACCGGCTGCTCCCTGTTGCCTCTGATACTGACATGCTTGCCACCTTCTGTATTGAAAAAACAGGTATTTTCAGCGCTGTTCATGTCCAGCCACAGATCGATCCAGGGCTCCGCTGCATTGATGATGGCCGTGCCACCCGCCGGCAAGCTCGCAAATAACTCACCCTTGGTACGCGCCGCACCCTCTTCGGTGATAAAACCCTGCAAATGTGCAGGGCCGATATTGGTAATGAGTCCCACATCCGGCCGAGCGATAGTGGCAAGGTAGGCGATATCACCTGGGTTGCTGGCACCCATTTCAAGCACCGCGAAAGCGTGTGACTGGTTCAACCTGAAAAGCGTCAGTGGCAGACCCAGCTCATTATTAAAATTGCCCTTGGTGGACAGTACTTCGTCCTTTTGCCCAAGTACGCTCACGACCATTTCCCTGACCGTGGTCTTGCCATTGCTGCCGGTGATGCCTACGACCCTGATATCATGCTGGCCGCGCCAGTAGGTGGCCAATACCCCCAGCGCCCGTATCACGTCATCAACCAGGAGTAAGGGCAAGGACGTTTCCACTCGACGGCTGGCCAGCACAGCCTGTGCACCGCTTTGCATGGCCATGTCAACATGGTCATGTCCATCAAAGGAACACCCGATGAGCGCCGCAAACAACATACCCGGCTTGACCTGGCGACTATCGGTTGTAATCCCTGTAAAGGTACTGTCAGAACGTGGCGGCTTACACTTGAGAAGCCGCGCAGCCCGTCCTGTGCGCATCTGGATCACGCGGCGCTCCCCAACACGGCGCGTATGGTCTCCTCATCGCTGAACGGGATTCGACGACTACCGATCTCCTGCCAGGTTTCATGACCTTTACCCGCTACGAGTACAACATCACCGGCTTTACAATTTGCAATGGCTTTGCGAATCGCTGTCCCACGGTCTGGCTCCACGATTGCCCGACCCGGCAATTCAAGTCCGGCGATCACGTCATCAATGATGCTGGCTGCGGGTTCATCACGCGGGTTGTCACTGGTGACGAAAATGTCATCGGCCAATAATTCCGCAGCCCGGCCCATTTGCGGCCGTTTGCCCTGGTCACGATTGCCACCACAGCCAAAAACACATACCAGTCTGCCGTGCAGATGCGCACGCACCGCCTCTAATGCGTGCTCAAGTGCGTCCGGTGTATGTGCATAATCGACTACCACCACGGGCTGATCCCGGCGCCCTTCGAGACGCATCATTCTGCCCGGTACCGGTTGCATGGTTTCCAGTTGGTGCAATACACGGTTCCAGGGCATGCCCAGTAATGCCAGCGTGCCGGCTGTGGCCAACAAGTTCGACGCATTGAATTCACCCAATAGACAGGTACGAATCTCTGCGCTCCCCCATGGCCCGTTGATCTGGATCGTCATGCCATCGACATCCATGTCAAGGACCTGTGCCTGCAACTCGGCACCTTTTTGCAGTCCAAAACTGAGCATCTGCATACCGCCGTTCAATTCACCAAACCACTGCCGGCCATAGGCATCATCACAGTTGATAATCGCAAACTTCGCCGCGTAGTCGGTAAACAACAGCCTCTTGGCTGCCGCATAAGCGTCCATATCAGCGTGGTAATCGAGGTGGTCGCGACTGAGATTGGTGAAAATTGCTGCATCAAACTGTACCGTCTGACAACGATTCTGCTGCAGAGCGTGCGATGAAACCTCCATGGCAAGGCGTTCCACATCCGCAGCCAGGCAGGTGGATAAAATCTTTTGCAACTGCAGCGCATCCGGTGTCGTGCGCTCGCCGCTTTGCAGCTTGTCGGCCGGCCCGTAGCCCAGTGTCCCGACCACACCGGCGTTGTCGTAGACACGTTGCCAGGACTGGGCCAAAAAATGGGCCACCGACGTTTTGCCATTGGTACCCGTCACGCCGGCGATCATCATCTGCTCAGAAGGCGCACCGTAGTAGCGTGATGCCAGTTCACCCAGTTTTTCTTCCAGACCGCTAACCTGTACAACAGGCACCGGCAAGACCGGCGTACGCCGTAATCCAGCATGTAACACTGCAACAGCACCCGCATCAACAGCAGCACGGGCATAGTCCAGACCATGGCTGGAGCCACCCTGTACAGCGACAAATACATCCTCATTATCAATCCGGCGATGATCCAGGCAAATACCGGATATCCGGATATCCGGTACCTTGTCTGCCCAGCCGGTAAGCAGATCAGCCAGAAGAATGCTCATTCTCCTTCTCCCCCAGCCCGTGTATCTGATTTAGCCAGCATGCCGGGGTAATCATCGGGTGGTATATTCAGCAGGCGAAACGCACCTGTCATGACCTTGGAAAACAGCGGCGCAGCAACCAGCCCACCGTAATACTCATCACCGGTCGGGTCATTGATCACGACGACACAGACCAGGCGCGGCTTACTGGCGGGTCCAAAACCTGCAAAACTTGAAACATATCTGGCAGCGGCATAACCGGATGCGCTGACCTTGTGCGAGGTACCGGTTTTTCCCGCAATGCGGTAATTTACAACACGTGCCAACCTGCCAGTGCCTTCAATGGTCGGAACTGTCTCCAGCATCCTGGCCAGTGTGCTGGCAATAGCCGGGTCGATGGCAGAAATGGGCGGATTATTCGAACCCAGGATGAAAGAAGGTTGATGCAGCTTGCCACCATTGGCGATGGCAGCATACGCCTGTGCAAGCTGTAATGGTGTTGTGGAAACACCATAACCAAAGGCAATGGTGGCCTGTTCCAGACGACGCCAGCGCTGATAGTTACGCAAAACACCTGCAGATTCACCTGGAAAACCCGTGCCGGTGGCCTCACCAAATCCAAAATGTCTGTAGGTTTCCCACATCCTGGCCGGCTCAAGCTGGAGCGCCAGTTTGGTGATACCGACATTACTGGATTTGGTCAGGATACCGGTGGCATCAAGCAAACCATAATTACGATGGTCCTGTATGGTGTGGCCCGAAACGACGATGTAACCTGGCGATGTGTCTACCGGTGTGGTCGGTGTCGCTATGTGATTTTCAAGTACCGAGGCCATTGCGACCGGCTTCATCACTGAACCTGGTTCGATGACATCCGTCACACTGCGATTGCGCATGGCATCCGTATCATGACCCGGGTCGTTGGGGTTATAGGACGGCTGATTGACCATGGCCAGCACTTCGCCGGTGTCTGCGTCCAGGACCACGACACTGCCCGAGCGGGCGCCATGCTGCAGAACGGCACTTTGCAACTCACGGTAAGCCAGGTATTGAAGACGCTTGTCTATGGTCACGTGCAGGTCTTTGCCCGGATCGGCTTCCTCGATCAGGACGGCTTCTTCGACTGTTTGACCCTTGCGGTCCCGTATGACGCGCTTGCGTCCGGGACTACCGGCCAACCAGTCGTCATAGGCAAGTTCCAGCCCCTCCTGACCGATATCGTCAATGTTGGTAAAACCAATCACGTGTGAGGCAATGGAGCCTGCCGGGTAAAACCGTCGATACTCTTTCTGCAGGTATACGCCAGGAATCTTAAGCCGGCTGATGCGGGCGGCCAAATTCGGGTTCAGGCGTCTGCGCAACCAGACAAATTCCCTGCTGGAGCGCTGCGTCAATTTACGCTCTATGTCATCGGGGTTGGAGCCCAGCAATTTTGCCAGGGGTTTGATGTTTTCCGGATATTCAAGCAACTGGCCGGGGTTCACCCACACAGAGTCCACCGGCGTGCTAACAGCAAGTGGTTCGCCATTACGGTCACTGATAACACCCCGTGTGGATGGAATGATGACTTCCCGCAAAAAACGGGCTTCTCCCTGTCCCTGCAGGAAATCAGTCTCCATGACCTGTAAATTCACCGCCCGTGCAATCAACGCGATCGCACACAGGCCGAACATCAGCAAAACGGCAAAAAGTCTGCTGCTGGGTGCGGTGTGAAGGCTTTTTGCATTCAAGGCCTGACTACCAGGATTTTAGTTTTCACAGGTTGTTCCATGTGCAGCAGACGGCGTGCCTTTTTCTCAATTTCACTGGCATCTGCCAGCCACGCCTGCTCTATCTGCAAACGACTCCACTCCGCCAGGCCTTCGTCCTGGCTGATATCGAGGACACTCAGTTCCATCGCCAATTGACGACTTTGATGACGGTTATATATAACCCCCAACGCTGAGACAACGTCCAATACGAGTATCAATGTCAGAACAGTGATTTGTGACTTCAAGCCAGTTTCTCCGCAACTCTCATGATGGCACTGCGCGCCCTGGGATTTGCGGTAACTTCCTGCTCGGAGGGACGAATGACTTTGCCGACCAGTTTAAGACTCGCCGACCAATCCGGGTGATCAGGTATGTTGCGGCGGATCTTACCTGGTCTTACGGCTTCTCTGAATGTCCGTTTGACCAGGCGATCCTCCAGTGAGTGAAAGCTGATTACCACCAGTCTCCCACCCGGGCGCAATTGCCTGATTGCTGCTTCCAGCCCTGTAGCCAGATCACCCAATTCGTTATTTACAGCTATTCGGATTGCCTGGAAGCATCGTGTCGCCGGATGCTTTTTTTCATGTTTGCCAATCGTTTGCCCAATCAAATCCGCCAGTTGCCTGGTGGACTCAATCTGCTGCTTCTGCCGGGCTTTCACGATACTCCTGGCAATCCTGCGCGCGTGGCGCTCCTCTCCAAACTCCCAAAACACGCGGGACATTTCCCGCTCCGGCGTATCCGCAAGCCAAACGGCAGCCGATACACCCTTTTTTGGGTCCATCCGCATATCCAGCGGGCCATCCTTGTCAAAGGAAAAGCCTCGTGCCGGATCGTCCAGTTGTGGTGAAGAAACTCCGAGATCGAATAGTATTCCATCCAGGCTTCTTTCTATGTGCCACACCCGGACCATGCGGTCCATCTCCGCAAAACTCCCCTGGACGATTGAAAAATTGGACACGCCTGCCCATTCTTCCTGACCCGCTGCAAGCGCCTGCGGGTCTTTATCCAGGGTATATAAGCATCCTTGCCCCGTCAGCCTGGCCATAATGGCCCGACTGTGTCCACCCCTGCCAAACGTTGCGTCCAGATAGATACCATCTGCCCGAATCCGAAGTGATGAAACCACTTCTTCCAGCATGACAGGGCGATGCTGACAGGTACTCATCTGACCCGGTCAAAACGCTTGGTCCTGATTACCGTCCTCCCATTTAACAATCGCTCTATAACACCAAGCGGGACATTTCTTCAGAAGCTTGCTCGTGCAGATTTGCTTCCTCCTCGGCACGTTTCTGATTGAGCGTATTTTCATTCCATATTTCAAAACGGTTACCCATGCCGAGCATGACGACCCGCTTTTCAAGGCCGGTGACCTGGCGCAGACTGGGCGGTAGCAATATCCTGCCGCTGCCATCCGGTTCTACGGCTGTGGCACTACCCACCAATCGCCGCTGCAGGCTCCTGTGGCTGGCATTAAAGTTAGGCAGCGCCATGACACTGTCCCGCACACCCAGCCACGTTTGTTCCGGATAAAGCCACAATGCGCCTGAATCAAATGCGCTGTAAGTTAGTACAAAACGGTTGCCACATTGTTCAGCGAGTGCTTCGCGATAGCGCATGGGCACTGCAAGCCGACCTTTTGCATCCAGGTTAATTGCTGTTTCACCAAAATACACGACATTCCCACTTAAGTACTAAATTTTCCCACTAATTCCCACAATTATGCACGATAGTGGCTGATAGCAAAAATGTCAAGTAACTCAAGGGTATTGAAGCAAGATAAAAAGGAGGAGGCCGAGCGCAATTATGTCCGTTCAATGGCGTTTGCAGTCTGTCGCCGGACAGGTGCGCCTGGACGCCGGGCTGAACAAGTCAGAAGCGTGTTACCGGCATAATATACGGGTTAAAGTAGGAGCCGGCCGCTAAGCCGGGTTCTGTCATGGGCAATCATCCATCTGGGTGTGCTGTCACCAACAACCTCAAGCGACCTACCCGAAGACATCGCGGGCAACGATATGGCCTTCCTATTTGGTCTTGCTCCGGGTGGGGTTTACCATGCCACATACTGTTACCAGTTGCGCGGTGCGCTCTTACCACACCATTTCACCCTTACCCGCATTGATGCGGGCGGTATCTTTTCTGTTGCACTTTCCGTAGGCTCACGCCTCCCAGGCGTTACCTGGCACCCTGCCCTGTGGAGCCCGGACTTTCCTCCCTTCCGCCATCAGGCGGAAGCGCGATTGCCTGGCCGACTCCCGGCGGTCATTGTCCTTCACCCGGCTATTATTTGCCAGTGCCAAAATGTTTTGGGCTTACTTCTCCTGCATACCGTATACCTTTCTGCGTGGTACGGCGTTCAATTTCGCAGCAACACGCGCCGCCTGGGAAGCGGGCAGGTATTTCTGTAGCTCCCTGAACATCTGCCGGGCCCGTTCCAGGTCTTCGTCAGAATCGCGCTCATGACCCGCCACCACGATGACAAATTCCCCCCGCATCTGGTTCTGATCTGTCGCAAGTGTCTGGCGGATTACACACAATGACGCCCTGATTACCGTTTCGAACTTCTTTGTCAACTCCCTACACAACGCACATAGCCGTTGCCCACCAAAAATGTCTGCCATATCGTCGATACTGGGTGCTATCCTGTGACTGGATTCAAAAAAAACCAGCGTTCTGTCATCCTGTGCCAGGGCCTGCAACTTTTTTCGCCTGGCGGGGGTCCTAGCAGGCAAAAAACCCTCAAAGGTGAAGCGGTCCGTGGGCAGACCGGCGACCGATAACGCGGTCGTGACAGCGCTGGGTCCGGGCACGGCATACACCTGTATCCCGGCTTCCCGTGCCGCACACACAAGCCGATAGCCCGGATCAGAGATCAATGGTGTGCCCGCGTCTGAAATCAATGCAATTGCGGCGCCAGCGCTAACACGTTGCACAATGCGCTCAAGTAGTTGTATTTCATTGTGTTCATGCAACGCCTGCATGGGGGTTGTAATTGAATAGTGTGACAGCAACAACCGGGAATGGCGGGTATCTTCCGCAACCACAAGGTCAGCTTCATTCAAAACCCTGACCCCTCGAAAGGATATATCCTCCAGGTTGCCGATCGGTGTTGCTACAACATACAAGCCGGTTTGCGACATGACAATGCTCCTGGAAGTGCTAAAGTTGTGGACTCAAAACCACACGCTCTAATAGGTTATCATTCTGCCGGCATGAAACAACGAATATTCGCCATCGCACTCATCCTCGCCACTGCGGCATACCTGTGTGCCTGTAGCACTACCAGCACCAGATCACCAACGGATCGTGGCACCCAAGACCGGGACAGCGCTGCAGCCCTGTCCGGGGGTGACCAGCAGTCAATGCCGTCCGTAAAGAACAGCCTGAGGGCGCTGCACCAGCCTCGCTTGCGCACCCTGGCAGACATTGAGCGAACAAGCAGAGACATTACACAATATGAGCCACATGCCGTGCTGGAAGTCCTGCGCGCAATGGAAGCGTTTTCCTCTGCTGAACTGGAGGCATCGATTGCCAGTGAGCGCTATGACCCGAAGTTTAAACAATGGCTGGAACTGGTCGCAAAAGTGCGTACAACGCTGTTTGACAGCGCTTCAATTGAAACCGCAGCTCGCCAGTGGGCTGAAAATCATCCTGGACACGTCATCGACCAGACTGCGTTTGCGGATATTGCTGTAATCTACCGCAGCCTGTTTTCCAGCCCTGCCAGGGTTGCAGTGTTGCTGCCTGTGGAAGGGGCGCTGACAGCTGCAGGAACGGCAATCAGGGACGGAATTCTGAGCGCCTACTTTGAGAACCCGGGTTCTTCGGCGCTGCGTTTTTATTCAAGTGGTAAAAATAACAAGGCGGCCATCGCAGCCTATCATCAGGCACAAATCGATGGTGCCACACAGGTTATCGGTCCGCTACGTATTGGTGCAACACGCGCACTGGGCGCGCTGGCCAGCGCGTCTGTACCGCTTCTTTTACTCAACGATTTTGCTACAGGTGAGATGCTGACTTCGCCATTGGCAAGCCGTGTGAATAGCCTGACGTTGTCACAGACAGAAGAAGCCGCCGCGATCGCCTCCAGGGCCCTGAGCCAGGGCCAAAAGCGGGCCATCGTCATGGTCCCGGACAATGCCAGGGGCACAAGGATTCAAAGTGCCTTTGCCAAACAATTCGAGGCTGGAGACGGCCAGATAGTTGCCACTGCACGTTTCCAAATCGGTGACAGTGACCAGGACGCGTTGCTGCAATACCTGTTAAGGGTTGATACCAGCATCAAGAGAAAGCAGGACCTTGAGGCACGTCTGGGAATCCGACTCGATTTCGAGCCCTATCGCCGACATGACTTCGATTTTATTTTCCTTGCGGCCAGCCCGCAGCAAGGGCGGCAATTTAAACCGCTGCTACGCTTTCATGATGCCGGAGATGTCCCCGTCTACGCCATGGGGTACATTTACAATGGCCAGGTAGCGCGTGCATCAGACCAGGACCTGAATGGAATCATATTCCCCATTACACCCTGGCAGTTAAGTGCGGCAACCGGGTCTGCCGACGGCAGCACCACCGCTCCGAAAAGCACTAATGGTGGCAGCTACACAAACCTTTACGCACTCGGTCTCGATGCCTGGCAAATTTTGCCGTGGCTACCACTGTTGCACAAGGATCCCGGACTCAGCTTTCCGGCTAAGACCGGTTCCCTGTGTATGCTGGACAATGGCCACCTGAAAAGAGAACCGGCATGGGCAAAATTTTCAGCGGGACGCCCAATACCCTATCAATGGCCGGAGGATTGATGAACAACCCTCAACCCAGCAACGCCAGGATTACAGGCAGACACTGGGAACGGGCAGCAGAAGCCTACCTGCAGGAGCAGGGTCTGTGTTTGCTACAACGTAATTTCTCAAGCCGTTTTGGCGAGATTGACCTGATTATGCAAGACAACAACTGTATCGTTTTTGTCGAAGTCAGATACCGCAGGGACGCGCGACACGGCAGTGGCGCGGCTACGGTCGCTTTTAATAAGCGGCGTAAAATTTCGATGACGGCAGGTTGGTACCTTGCAAAAAACCCGCAAAGGGCCAAACAGTACTGCCGTTTTGACGTAATATCCATTGACTCGCGAAAAGATGGCCAGGGTATTGACTGGATCAAAAACGCTTTTTACTCAACCATGGGATAGGACTATGCAAGGCAATATATTTAGAGCAGTAAAATTTGGCGTTACCCTGTCAAACCATCAAAACAACACCAACCGCAGCAGACTGCCTGACATATTTCTGGCAGTCGGTCTGTGCTTGTCAACACTCAGCTTGCTGGCCTGTGCAGACCATGCGAAACGCAGCAAAGGTACTGTTCTGGATGACCAGACTCTCGAGTACAGTGTTGTCAACACCATCTATTCCCATCCAAATTTCAGCACGGATGACCACATCAAGGTTGAAGTTTACCAGGGCGTTGTACTTCTGGTCGGCGAAACGGCCTCGGCAGAAAACAAGGCACTGGCTACCAGCCTGGCCAAAGGTTTGAAATTGACCCATCGTGTCGTCAACGATTTAAAAATTGGAGAGCGAACCAGCTTCGGCGGACAAACAAATAATGCCTGGATGACGGCCAAGGTCAACATCATCCTGGTAAAGAAGAATACCCTTCCCGGCTTCGATGCCACCCGGATCAAGGTTGTCAGCTCCGAGCACCAGGTTTACCTGATGGGGCTTGTGACTCACAAGGAAGGCGATGCCATTGCAGAAATTGTGCGTAATATCGGCGGCGTAAATAAAGTTATCAAAATTTTTGACTATACAGATTAGCCTGCATCATTAACCCAGTGCCCTCTGTGCGAGGGCCAGCAGGGCCATCGCATATAAAGCCGCCACTCCATCATCGATCATGATACCGAAGCCTCCAGGGACCCGCTTGTCCAGTAGGCTGATTGGCCACGGTTTCAGAATATCAAAGCAACGAAACAGGATGAATGCAGCCAGTAGCCAGGGCCAATGGACGGGTATTAAGGCGGTCGTCAGCCAGTATCCCACCATTTCATCCCACACGATGCCACCATGATCATGTACACCCAGCTTGCGGCTGCTTGTGCCACACACATAAATACCCAGCAAAAACAGTGTCGCCAGCAGGACCCAGAACCAGGAGCCGTTGAGACTCCTTATTAGGAATACAAATGGAACGGCCAGCAGTGAACCCATGGTCCCGGGCGCCACCGGTGACAGGCCTGCGCCAAACCCGAAGGCCAGCAAACTCGCCGGCGAAGAAAAGGCCGTTGCTGTCACACTGTTGTGCGCAGGACTCCTTGAAAAGTTCTCGCTGTGTTTCATTTTTCACCCCGAAAATGTTCGAAGCCGGTCGCGCGGGGCTGAAAGGGGCGGCCATCGGGGTCAAAACAACGTATACCGCTTTCTTTTTCGATACGACCGATTACGCTCAGACTGACATCCGCCTTGCCGGACAGTTCGCTAAGCATAGCTTCATACCTCACCGGCAGCGTAAACAACAATTCGTAATCATCGCCACCGGAAAGCTGATGAAACCACCGTGTCTGGTCGTCAACCGCATCCAGTATGGTGGCTGCCGGCAGACTGTCTAAATTAATAATTGCACCCACACCCGACGCCTTCAGAATATGACCCAGGTCAGCCAGCAGACCATCTGAAACATCGATACAGGCACTGGCGTAACCCACCAGGGCCCGACCCAGCGCTACCCGGGGGTTTGGCCGGTCAAGCAGCTCCCGCGTGCCGACGGGTTCACCCAACCGCAGTTGTTCTAACACACACGCAGCACCACCAAGGGTACCGGACACGACGATCAATTCACCGGGTTTTGCACCGCAGCGCAGCAGTTGGCCACCTGCACCGACCAGCCCCATGGCCGTGACGTTGATGGACAACGGTCCACAGGTCGTGTCACCGCCTACCAGGGCAACGTGATGGGTCTCGGCCAGTGAACGGAAACCCGCAGAGAAAGGTCCTAACCAATCAGGTTCGGCATTGGCTAATGAAAGTGAAAGTAATGCCCAACGAGGTTCCGCGCCCATGGCGGCGAGGTCGCTCAGGTTGACAGCGAGACATTTGTAACCCAAATCAAACGGTTCAGTGTCCGTGGGAAAATGAACCCCGGCATTGAGCGTATCGGTGGCTGCAACCAGCAAATGCCCATCCGGTACCTTGAGGACTGCACCATCATCACCTATGCCCTTAATAACACCAGGGGCGGACACGCATGTTGCATGTTGGATCTGCCGGATCAGATCAAATTCCGGCATGCTATCAGGAAGAGTTTAGCAATGGTGTGACGGCAGAATCGCGCCATTGGCAGGCTGCCTTGTCGAGTACACCGTTGACAAAGCTGTGTCCTTCGGCTGCACCGAATCGTTTCGCCAGGTTCACCGCTTCGTCAATCACGACCTGGCGGGGCAACTCCGGGCTATGTAAAAGTTCCCAGGCGCCAATACTCAAAATGACGTGTTCCATGATGTCAAGCTGTAGCAATGGACGATCCAGGAATGGTTCAATTTTTTCATCCAGCTCAAGCTGGCCGGCAATAACTTTCCTGACCAGGGTTTTGAATAACTCGCTATCTACATTACTGAAATCCTGCTCTTCATTAAATTGCAACAGGATTTCACTGGCAGGCTGTCCAGTCAGTTTGTGCTGATACAGGGCCTGCAAAGCCCGGCGCCGGGCACGGCGGCGATATTCAAACCTGCCATGCGATGTCTTTCTGGGCATCGTCGTGCAGTCCTATAACCGGTCCAGCAGTGCGATCATGTTCAGGGCGGCAACCGCCGTATCATAGCCCTTGTTACCTTCACCGCTACCAGCACGCTCCAATGCCTGCTCGACATTATCGGTGGTCAATATACCAAAAATGACTGGCAAACCATGCTTTAGACCAAGCTGCGCGATACCACGGGCGCATTCACCCGCCACGTAGTCAAAATGCGGTGTGCCACCACGAATCACGGCGCCCAGCGCAATAATCGCATCGTGGTCACCCTTGGCGGCAATCGCGTCCGCGACCAGCGGCAATTCAAACGCACCCGGCACCCACAACACGGTGACACTGGACGGTGAGATGCCGTGGCGCCCAAGCGCATCAAGCGCACCATCGACCAGTTGTTGCACCACGAAGTGGTTAAACTCACTCGCAACGATGGCAATTTTGCAATCTCGTTGCGGTATCTCCAGGTGATACTCCTGCACGTCTTCTATCCCCCGCTCATTCATCTTCATGCGTCATACTATCAACATATTCAACCACCTCAAGCCCAAAACCAGATAAGCCCGTCATACGCTTGGGCGCGCTCAGAACACGCATTTTCCGCACCCCGATATCGCTGATAATCTGAGCCCCTATCCCGTAGGTCCTCAGTTCACTGGATTGACGGCTGTCACCGCTTTTGAGGATATTCGGTTGTGGTTGTTTTTGTATATGGCGCAACAGGTGCTCATCATCATCACGGCCACCCAGAACCACCACCAGCCCATGACCCTCACGCGCAATTTCTGCCATGGCAATCCGCAAGGGCAGACCAAAATCATCTCGTTTTATCCCCAGCACGTCGCTCAGGGGATTTTGTACGTGCACCCTTACCAGCACTGGTTGATCGGGTTCTATCTCGCCTTTAACCAAGGCCAGGTGGAGTTGATCATTGATGCTGTCGCGGTAGGTAAGCATACGGAAAGGGCCAAAATCTGTTTCCACATCATGGCTGGATAAACATTCAACCGAGCGCTCCGTTTGCAGTCGATAATGGATCAGGTCTGTGATCGTGCCAATTTTGAGTCCATGTGTTCGTGCAAAGTCTTCCAGTTGCGGACGCCGCGCCATGGTGCCATCCTCATTCAGAATCTCGACCAGCACGGCCGCTGGTTCCAACCCCGACAACAACGCCAGGTCCGCACCGGCCTCGGTGTGCCCGGCGCGCGTCAGCACCCCACCCGCCTGCGCCATCAACGGAAACACGTGACCCGGTTGCGACAAGCTTAACGGTCCTGCGTCGGGCAGTGCTGCGGTGCGGATGGTATGCGCCCGGTCATAGGCGGATATACCGGTGGTGATACCCTCCGCAGCTTCTATGGATACGGTAAAATTGGTTGCGAACCGGGCTTCGTTTTTATTCACCATCAGCGGCAGTTGCAATTGCTCACAACGCTCCCGCGTAAGTGGCATACAAATCAGCCCACGTCCATAACGGGCCATGAAGTTGATGTCTTCCGGTCTGACCTTGGACGCAGCCATGACCAGGTCGCCTTCGTTCTCCCGGTCCTCGTCATCCATCAACACGACCATTTTCCCGGCGCGGATATCCTCTATCAGTTCGGGAATACTGTTTAATTTCACGATTCTTCTTTCCTTTTATAGGGTGTCGGATGGGTCACAGGTGTTGAGTCGTTCCAGGTAACGTGCGATCTGGTCAA
The DNA here is from genome assembly GCA_964650905.1 of uncultured Wenzhouxiangellaceae bacterium. GTDB lineage: Bacteria > Pseudomonadota > Gammaproteobacteria > Xanthomonadales > SZUA-36 > SZUA-36. The sequence continues at coordinate 16,299 of CAZYVH010000053.1, forward strand.
TCTCGAGGTTGACCTTATCCCCGGTGGCCAGAAGGCCGAGCGTTGTAACTGTTAGTGTGTGGGGAATGATACAAACCGAAAAGCGTCTGCCATCCACCTCATTGACCGTCAGGCTGACTCCATCGAGACAAACCGATCCTTTTGGTGCCACGTAACGCGCCAAATCGGGCGGAACTTCAAACCAGAAACGTTCGGAACGGGCGTCAGGGGTTCTCGAGATCAGCTGAGCGAGTCCATCCACATGTCCCGAAACGAGATGCCCACCGAGACGGTCTGACGCACCTAAGGCCAACTCAAGATTGACCGGGTCACCCTCTTCGAGCTGACCCAAACAGGTTTTGTCCAGGGTCTCAACGGAAAGGTCTGCACAAAATCCCGAATCATCCGGTTCCAACATGGTCAGGCATACACCCGAAACACAAATGCTGTCACCGCTGGCGCAACCACGCATCAATTTTACCGGGACGCCGAAGCGCATACGAAAATCACCTCCACGTGGATCGCGTGAATTCAGTTTTCCGGTGATCGCGACAATACCTGTAAACATGATCAAGGGGTCTCTTTGAGTTTGAACCGCATTCGAATATCGACGCCGACAGGACGCACATCCAGGTATTCCAGATGGATGCGATCTCTCATCTTATCAAGTTTTGGCGCTGCAAACGGGCTGAGCGCACCCCCTCCCAGCAACAGCGGTGCCTGGTAAATCAATAATTCATCAACCAGGTTCTCCTGCAACAAGGCACCACACAACCTGGCACCCGCCTCAACCTGGACCTCATTGATACGCCGCCGGCCCAATTCCTGCAACAAAGCCTTTAGATCTATGTGCCCGCCACTTGCAGGCGATGCAACAAACTCGGCAACCGTTGCCGCCAGGCCTTTTGGAATGGGGTTGTCATTGCAACCGGCAATCAGCACATCCCCGGCAAGATTCAGCAAACGGGCTTTGACCGGTAACCGCCAATGACTGTCAGCGATTACCCTGAGCGGTTGCCTGGCATTCGCACTGCCGCGCACATTGAGCGACGGATCGTCCGCCAGAACGGTTCCAATGCCGGTCAATATTGCATCCGACCTCGCCCGCCAGCGTTGTACGTCCTGACGTGAATCTGCTGAACTGATCCACTCGCTGTCGCGGTTGGCCAGTGCGATGTGGCCATCGGCACTCTGTGCCAGCTTGATACGCACCCAGGGCCGTCCCGTGCGCATCCGCTTTAGGAAGCCAATATTAATGCTTTCAGCCTGCTCTGACAGCAAACCAACCTGTACTTCGATCCCGTTCTCACGCAAATATTCAAAACCACTGCCACTGACCTCCGGGTTGGGGTCCTCAAGTGCGCAAACCACACGCGCAACCCCGGAGCGAATCAATGCCCGGGTGCACGGTGGAGTACGACCGCTGTGGTTACAGGGCTCCAACGTCACGTAAGCGGTACCGCCAACCGCTTCTGCGCCGGCATCAGCCAGTGCGTTAATTTCGGCGTGTCCGGCACCGGTGCGCACGTGCCAGCCACGGCCAACAACCCTTCCGTCCTGGCTGATGACGCAGCCAACCCGTGGGTTTGGATGGGTGCTGTTCAAGCCTTTACGGGCCAATTGCAGCGCAGTGGCCATACACTCGTAATCAAAAGGACTAAACGTCATCTGCTGTGCCGCTTGCCTTTTAGCTGAGCACCCAATAAAGATATTTGTCGCTTGTCCATGCTCCCGGGAAATTCGGTCTCAAGCCTCTCGATTTCATCACGAAAAGCCTGCACGTCTTCAAAGCGATGGTAAACGGATGCAAAGCGTACGTATGCAACCTGGTCCAATTGGCTCAATTCGCGCATCACCCATTCGCCAATCAGCTTGCTGGGGATTTCAGCTTCCTCAACACCTCTTATCTCACGCAACAGTGTGCGAATCGAGCGCTCAACTTCACGGGTCTGGACGGGTCTTTTTTCAAGTGCCCGCAACATACCGTTACGCAGTTTTTCCTCGGAAAAAGTTTCCCGTATCCCGTCAGACTTGATCACTCGCGGTGCCTTCAACACAGGGGATTCGAAAGTATTGAAACGCGCACCACATTCCCCGCACTCACGCCGGCGTCTGATCTGCATGCCATCACCCGTCACCCGGGAATCCACCACACGGGTATCATCGTGATTGCAGAAGGGGCACCACATGCTGGCGAATCAGTGCTGGTACACCGGATGACACCGACACAAGGCAGTCGCGGCAGCACGTGCCTGGGACTCAACCTTTGAGTCACCAATTTCGTCAAGCACATCGCAGATGATGCCGGCCAGTTGCCGGCACTCATCCACACCGAAACCACGGGTGGTAACCGCCGGTGTCCCAAGACGCAGACCGGATGTCACAAACGGCGAGCGCGGCTCACCCGGCACCGTGTTCTTGTTGGTGGTAATGAAGGCCCTACCCAATGCATCCTCGGCGTCTTTACCGGTATATTCACGCCCAATCAGGTCGACCAGAAACATGTGGTTGTCGGTTCCACCGGAGACAATCTTATAACCTCTTTCCAGCATAACTGCGGCCATCGCCTGGGCATTGTCAACAATGCGTTGCTGATACTTTTTAAAACCCGGTTCCAACGCCTCTTTGAAAGCCACCGCCTTGGCAGCGATCACATGCATCAATGGCCCACCCTGGGTGCCCGGGAATATCGTTGAGTTCAGTTTTTTCTGGATCGCTTCGTCTTCCTGAGCCAGGATGATGCCACCGCGTGGTCCACGCAATGTCTTATGTGTTGTCGAAGTGACCACGTGCGCGTGTGGTATCGGGCTGGGATAGACACCCGCCGCGACCAGTCCGGCAACGTGTGCCATATCGACCAGGAAATAGGCACCAACGGAATCGGCAATTTCACGCATCCGGGCCCAATCCACAACCCGGGAATAAGCTGAATAACCACCGATCAACATACGCGGTCTGCACTCTTTTGCAGTGCGTTGCATGGCATCGTAGTCGATCAACCCGCTCTCCTGGTCCAAGCCATAATGAAAAGCCTTGAACAGACGGCCCGAGAAATTGACCTTTGAGCCGTGAGTCAAATGACCCCCGTGGGACAGATCCATACCCAAAAGGGTATCACCGGGTTCCAGCAAGGCCATATAGGCTGCTGCATTGGCCTGAGAACCGGAATGTGGTTGCACGTTGGCGTACGCTGCAGAAAACAACTGTTTGACCCTTTCCTGAGCCAGTCTTTCGGCGACGTCAACGTACTCACAACCACCGTAGTAACGCCGCCCCGGATAGCCTTCGGCATACTTGTTGGTCAGCACCGACCCCTGTGCCTCCAGGACTCTTGGACTGACATAATTTTCAGAAGCAATCAGCTCGATGTGATCTTCCTGGCGCTGCTCCTCAGCGGCAATGGCCAGCGCCAGTTCGTCGTCAAATTCTTTAATACTAAAACTGTTGTCAAACATGTCTTTCCCTGGGTTGTGTACGGTTTCTGAATAGCGCGTCATTTTAGCACGTGAACCTATTTCAGTGACCACCGGTTGACCGGTATCGGTACACCCATGGTGTTTGTCAATGGCACTGACTTCAAGGATAATCCCGCGTCAGTCTTCAAGTGGAAAATCCATGGCCCAATTCATCTACACCATGATCGGTGTGAGCAAAACCGTAGCGCCCACCAGAACTATCATCAAGGACATCTCGCTGTCTTTTTACCCGGGTGCCAAAATTGGTGTGTTGGGACTCAATGGCGCAGGTAAATCGACCGTATTGAAAATCATGGCTGGTGAAGATCAGGATTTTGATGGTGAGGCCCGCCCGCAGGCAGGTATACGTATTGGTTTTCTTCCGCAAGAACCTGAGCTCGACAATAAGAAGACGGTACGCGAAGTCGTAGAAGAAGGTGTACAGGAAGTTAAGGCATTATTACGGCGATTCGATGAAATCAGCATGCAATTTGCAGAACCCATGGATGATGAGCAAATGAACACGCTACTCAATGAACAGGCTGAGCTGCAGGATGCCATCGAGGCGTCCAAGGGCTGGGAGTTGGAACGCACCCTGGAGGTCGCCGCCGATGCGTTGCGTCTGCCGCCATGGGAGGACAGCATCAGCCATTTATCAGGGGGCGAGAGGCGCCGCGTCGCCATATGCCGCTTATTACTGGCGAGTCCTGATATGCTGTTACTGGATGAACCCACCAACCACCTCGACGCGGAGTCGGTTGGCTGGCTAGAGCGCTTCCTGACAGAATTCCCCGGCACCGTGGTGGCGGTGACCCATGAC
>CAZYVH010000054.1:0-2072 GCA_964650905.1 uncultured Wenzhouxiangellaceae bacterium
TCGGCATAGAGCGCCCAGCCTTCAACGTTGGCCGAGTTGAAGGCAAACAGGACGCGTGCGGTTGAAACACCGTTGCGCAACATGGTGGTGAATTGCATTTCATGACCCGGGCGGGCTTCGTGGGCTGCCAGTGTCCACATCATTGCCGGGTAGGCGTAATCACTTTCAGGCCAACTGCCATCGTCATTGGGATTAATTCTGGGTACGATAAATTCCGGATATTCTCCGGTATTACCAATCAGCCTGGGCACATCAAGATGTGCCGCCGGTTGTTGCGCGGTCTCGGCTGCGGTTGCCATACGCACGTGAGCGGGCTCTTCGGGGAGTGAAATCAGGCTTTCGCGCTTAATAATGGCGTCAATGTCAGCCATTACCCGGCGATAGGCTGCCATCAGATCATCACCGTGGACCTGTTCCTTTTTCAGCCGTTTGATTACATCGCGATAATTTGTGTTGCGGTAACCTTTTTGCTTCGCAACCAGCGGCGCCAGCGCCATCATCTCGTTACGGATATTCATAAAACCGACCTGACCAGTCCTGATCAATGCTTCCGGAGAGTCATCCACACCATAGGTTTTAAGCTGCAATTCGTACAATTCACGGGGCAAAGCCGCCGTTTCGCGTGTATTGGGTAAAATGGTCTCCCTGACCCAGTCGTTGTAGGCACCCAATTGCTCAGACAGCAGATTCAGGTCATCTTCGTAGCCTTCAAGACGGGTCGCGGCAAATAGTCTTTGTAATCCCTCGACCATGACCGGTGCACGTTCCAGGTCCTGTTTAACCTCTCCCACAAACGGTTTGATCAGACCCGGTATCTTTGCACGCTCTGTCAAGCGCAACCTGGCCAGACTGGTCAGCGGCTGGTAACCATCTGCCTTGCCAATGTACTTTTTCAGTCTGACGAGGGCTGCCTGTTGACGTTGAACAGGCACCTGCTTATCCAGCAAACCCCTGAAGCCGGCAAAGATCAGACCGGTGATGTTGCCATAAGGCAGCACGTGTTCATATTCAACACGGTTCGACTTAATATTATCTCGCGTATCCTTGAGCATGATCTCGATATCCTGGGTTACACGCGGGTCTTCTTCGCTGGCAAGTAATGCATCGAGCATTTTGATATTCTGATCAAAGTTGGCCATTTGACGTTCGTAGAGATTCTCACCCAGGTCAAATATTTCCGTGTCGAAACCTTCAACACCACTCTGCGCGCTGAACTCGGGGGCAAACCTGGCGCGGGATTCCAGAATCTTGTAGGCAATCTTGTTCGAACGCTCCACCCAATCGGTCTTAAAGTTGGATGAGCCTTGTGCGTAAGACAGGTTGGAAAACGGTAGTAAAAAAGCCGTTGTGCAAAGCGTCAATATCATTTTGACTGGGTTCAGATAAGACATGGATGTCCGTTTGGTGGCTGAATGAAGACCTTATATTACAGAGGGTCGTGGGGCAGGGCATGGGTGAATGGTCATGCTGATATTCATGGTCAAATCGCGTGGCAAGCCCGGACCATCTGGTTCATAATGCCGCTTTTGTGAACGAAGGCTAAAAATGCCCTTGGTTTTTCTTGCAGGCCTGTTCCTGATTACAGCCGTTGCCTATGCTTCGGTTGGATTTGGCGGTGGTTCAACCTATAACGCATTGTTGATCCTTGCTGGGACAGATTATCGACTGATACCCGCCATTGCTTTAAGTTGCAACATCCTGGTGGTCGTTGGTGGCGTATTTCATTACCTGCGCTCGGGAAGCCTTTCCGTCGCCGGCCTCATGCCGTACATTGTAGTTTCAATCCCGATGGCGTGGCTGGGTGGACGCCTGCCGGTTTCCGAGCAACTGTTCACCGGTCTGCTGGGTTTCAGCCTGTTGCTCGCTGCGATGCAGATGTTGTTAAAACCACAGTTGACCGAAGTGCGGCCTGTGCACGGCAAGGCACTGTGGTCCATCGCCCTGCCGGTAGGCGGCAGCATTGGTTTTCTTGCCGGTATCACCGGTATTGGTGGCGGGATTTTTCTCGCGCCGCTTATTTATCTGTTACGGTTAGCGCCACCACGCGCAGTTGCCGGGATCACCAGTGGCTT
>CAZYVH010000054.1:2172-20410 GCA_964650905.1 uncultured Wenzhouxiangellaceae bacterium
AGAATGAGAAAACAGGTTTGAAAGTACTACACGATACACTGGCCAGACCGCTGCACGATTTGAGGATCTCGGTGCTGGATCGCTGCAACCTGCGTTGCACCTATTGCATGCCGGAAGAATCCCTGCACGGGCGTGGTGTGTTCTTGCCACCGCATTACCTGCTCAGCGATGGCGAGATTGAGATGCTGGTGCGGATATTCGTCAAACTGGGTGTGCACAAGATTCGCCTCACCGGTGGTGAACCATTGTTACGACCGGGCTTCACTGAACTTGTCAGCCGTATATCCCGGATTACCGGTCTGAAGGACCTGGCTCTGACCACCAACGCGATATTGCTGCCGCGCATGGCCGAAAAGCTCAAAGTTGCAGGATTGGGCAGGGTTACTGTTAGCCTGGACAGCCTCGATGAAACGGTATTCAGGCACATGGCAGGCGGGCGCGGGTCGGTCCTTGAGGTCTTGGATGGTATCAAAGCGGCTGAAGAGGCTGGATTCGATAGCGTTAAAATCAATACGGTCGTGCAACGAGGGATAAACGACCATACCGTTACCGACCTGGTGGATTATTTCAGGGGCAGTGGCCATACCGTCAGGCTGATAGAATTCATGGATGTCGGCAATATCAATCAATGGGACCGCGAGCAGGTGGTCGCTGGCGCATCGATGTTAAAAACCATTCATGACCACTGGCCGCTGAAACCGGTAGCGCAGCAAGCGGCCGCTGAAACTGCCCGGCGTTATGAATTCGTGGACGGCGCTGGTGAGATTGGATTTATCAATTCAATCTCCGAACCTTTTTGCGGTGATTGTTCACGCGCGCGGATCACCGCAGACGGTGTTTTTTACAGTTGTCTTTTTGCGGCACGCGGAACCGACTTACGCGATAAAATACGGGCCGGGATGGGTGAAGAAGAACTGGCCAGAAAAATCAGGATGCTGTGGTTAAAACGTGCGGACCGATACAGCGAATTACGTAGCGAACTGCCGCAACGCCAGCCACACGTGGAAATGTACCGGATGGGCGGATGATGGGTACAGAATATGCAGGTTAAGGTCGGGTATTTTGCCTTGTTTCGGGAACAGGCTGGTTGCCAGAGCGAGGCACTTGAATGGACCGGCGGCACGGCGCGTGACTTGTTTGTCTGGGTGGCGACAATACACCCGGCACTCACCGCTGAGACGGCAGCGCTGGTGGCTGTCAATGATGAAATGGTGAACTGGGCCACGAAAATAAAAGCCGGTGATGAGGTCTTGTTTTTCCCACCGGTGGCGGGCGGATGAAATTTTCAATATCAGATACAGCGATTGATGCTAATGTAGCCCGCGCTGCGGTTGCACACGCAAGCTGTGGTGCGCTGGTAGTATTTGAAGGCTGGATCAGGAACCACAACGAAGGCCGGGCGGTTGAACGGCTGGAGTACGAGGTCTATCGCCCATTGGCTGAAAAAGAGGGCAAGCGGATTCTGCGCGAAGCGGTTGATCGTTTTGAAATAAACCATGCCCTGTGCATGCACCGCGAAGGCCTGCTGGAAATTGGTGGTATTGCAGTCATTGTGTGCGTCTCATCACCACACCGTGCTGCAGCATTTGACGCTTGCCGATTTATTATCGATGCAGTCAAGTCACGTTTGCCCATCTGGAAAAAAGAACATTATGTCGATGGCGTAAGCGAATGGGTCAATTGCGAACATTGTGCACAGGCCGGTCACGTACACGGGGACGCAGGCGATGAATGATGAGCTGATGCAACGATACAGTGAAATCATCATCGAACACAGTCAGTTTCCTCATAACCACCGTACGATTGATAACCCCAGCCACGAAGGTCACGGTGAAAACCCTTTTTGTGGTGATCGCATCAAACTGCAGCTGAGCGTTGATGCAGATAACATGATTAAAGATGTGGCCGTTGAAAGTACCGGTTGTGCAATCTGTATAGCCTCCGGTTCACTGCTGGCAAGCCATCTCAAAGGTCTCAGCATGGGCGAGGCAGCCGAGCTATTTCTTGAGGTCCGCAGCGCCATTGTTGATGGACCCGGGGCCTTGGTCAAAGAACGCCTTGGGGAACTCGCCGCATTGTCATTTGCAAGCCGTTATCCCTCACGTGTCAAGTGTGCAACCTTGCCGTGGCACGTCTTGAAGAACGTCCTTGAAGGGGATATTTCGGTCGCCACGACCGAGTAAATGACACTTACTGCTTATTCTGATTGCCACAATCCCGACATAGCAGATCCTGCCTGATTCTGAGTGACCGCCACGACCAGTACACCGCATCAAACAGGTGCAGACCCGCTGGCATCGGCAGACCCACCAGGTGGGCCAGCGCGTAGTGTGCAGCCGAAGTACCCACAATACCCGCGACTGGTGCAAAGATACCCGCTCCCGGACAATCTTCGAGTGTATCCGGCGCCTGGCCATAGGCGCAACGGTAACAGGCCTGGCCATGAAGGTCCGGGCGCAGCAACATCAACTGGCCTTCCATACGCACGCTCGATGCCATCAACCAGGGAACCTTGAGCGCTATGCAGCTACGATTGACAGCAAGACGTGTGCCGTAATTATCACTGGCATCTATGACAAAGTCACAGCCTGGAAAAAGTGTCTGCATTGTCTCATCGGTCATACGCTGGTGTTGTGTAAGAAGTTCTACATCCGGGTTCATCGCTTGCAGAACCTGCCTGGCAACCGCAATTTTGGCCTTGCCGAGATCTTCCGCCCGGTAAAGCACCTGGCGTGCCAGGTTACTCTCGGCGACGGTATCAAAATCGCATAGTGTCAGACAGCCGACACCGCTGGAGACCAGGTATTGGGCAGCAGCACATCCCAGACCACCCAGACCGATCAGGGCAACGTGCGCCTGCCGGATACGCGCTTGCCCGCTCGCGCCAACCGCGACAAGTGGCAGGTGCGACGCGTAACGCCGGTCAGTCTTCATTCAAAAGGGCGATGGCTGTCGCTGAAAGACCATCCGGGTGAACCCAGTCGCCGCGTTTTCCACCGGATTTGAACAGCAGTTTGATGTCCCTTATCTCAAGCGCCGCATTGATGGGTTTGCTCAGGTCCCAGATGGTCAGCAAGGCCATGTTAAGACCGCACAGAGCTTCCATCTCCACACCGGTTTTGGCGTCAATTTCGGTCAGTGCATAAACCTCTACGGCATGACTCGCAGCATTCAGCCAAGTGTGGATGGCAGCTCGGTTCAGTGAAATCGGGTGACACAAGGGGATCAGCGATGCTGTCTGCTTGGCGGCCTGGATGCCGGCGAATTCGGCCAGCGCGAGCGCATCGCCTTTTGGCAGTGCCTTTTGTTCGATTAGCTCAAAGGCCCGCGCACCAACAAAAATTGCACCGCTGGCCAGTGCGCGTCTTCGGGTAACGGCTTTGGCGGCCACATCGGCCATTGAAAAACCATGTTGCAGCTGTTTCATCTGATCACTTGAATCCGGCATGGTGATTTGCTCCCCGCGTACTAATGCATTGCATTGATGCGCTCCAGGTAGGTTTGTATTTCAGATTGTGGCAGGAAGGCTGACTCAAAACCATTACTAACCAGCCTGATAATATCATCACGGCTGAGATCGAGTGCATCGATCAGGGCGAAAAAATTTTCATTGATGTAGCCGCCAAAATAGGCCGGGTCATCTGAATTTACGCTGGCATTGAGACCCAGTTTAAGCATTTTTTTGATGGGGTGGCCAGCCATATCCCCGATAAGTGCAAGACGCAGATTGGATTGCGGGCAGACCGTGAGTGGCATGCTTGTATCGACAAGACTCCGGACCAGGGCCTGGTCCTCAAGCGCACGGTTGCCGTGGTCGATACGCTCAACTCCCAGCAACTCAAGCGCTTCACGGATATAAGCCGGCGGACCTTCCTCGCCTGCATGTGCAACCCGCTTTAGACCAAGCTCCCCGGCCCGTGCAAATACCTTACGGAATACGTGTGGTGGATGGCCGAGCTCGGATGAGTCCAGGCCAACACCGCATATTCTTTCCAGGTAGGGCTGTGCGGCTTCAAGCGCTGCAAACGCGCTTTGCTCATCCAGGTGGCGCAAAAAACACATGATCAGGCGACTGCTGATCCCCAGTTCGGTTTGTGCCCGGTCAAGCGCAGCAGACAGGCCTTCCATAAAGATGGCAAAACCGATTCCGCGTTCGGTGTGACCTTGCGGGTCAAAAAATATTTCGCAATGAACAACATTTTGCTGTTTGCAGCGCAGAAGGTAGGCCCAGGTCAGGTCATAAAAGTCCTGTTCTGTGCGCAGTACTGACATTCCTTTATAATATAAGTTAAGAAAGTCTTGTAAGCATTTAAAATTATATGCTTTATAGACGGAGTCTAAATCAGAATAGGGCAATGTTATCCCGTTGCGATCTGCCAAGCTCAGCATCATTTCGGGCTCGAGACTGCCCTCGATATGGATATGGAGTTCGGTTTTAGGAAGCTGCGCCACCCACGTTTTAAGTGCTTGCTTCATTAAAATTTGCTCAATCTGTGATGACAACACAGCTTACCTGGTTGTCGTATTATAACTTTCTGCTTCTCGTGCTCGTTCTGATCATCAGCGCATTTTATAGTTTTTTTAATAATTTTGCGTCTGGGTGAAACCACCCGGCAATGCCGCCGCGCCGAATGATCACCTGCAAACAACGCTCAGGACGTTTGCTCAGACACTGGATCTGATTCCCCTTTAAAAATCGTGGCTGGCAGTATGTCTACTCAAAAAAACAGGAACAAAACGACTGCTATTGTGCTATAGTCCAGCATGAAGTCTGAATGTTTGTGGTTCGATACTGTACGGAGACACGATACCTTGCAGCATCAGACAGGTTCTGAGCTTGGCGCGGATGTGGAATAAACAGCGCAAAGCAGTAATGCCAGGCATGGCATATCCCGCCGATTGAGCGGGAACAGACAGGGAAGCAAGGGATAGCACACGTCAGACTGCATGACAACGTTAGTTGTCTGCTTCGTATTGGTTTACTCCGCAAGTTGTTTTCTTCAGTGAACAGCAAAACCGTAGCCGGCTTTTGGGGTGAGAACACTGCATGTTTCGGATATCGGGGGATATTGAAAACATGATTAAATGCAGGTGATACGGATATGTTGTTTTATACGGCTCTTTTCATTGCAAGTGCAGCCATTGCGTATATCGCAGTACGGTTGTACCGCAGCATCAACAGAGCTGGCCATGTAATTTACGAGACTACTCTTCCAGGTCACAAGGGTCGGCGCACACAAGATCGGCGCTCGGGCCAAGCCGCCACACGAGCTTCTGAAAGCAACGTCACCACACCCTGGGGCTGGCAAGGTAAATCAAAAACATCAACACGAAACCGCGCCCGGGCTCCGGTACGATCAACTGCAGACCAGAAACGCGATTTAGGCTATAAAACCACACGCCAACCACTGCGCAAAGCGAATTTGAACAAACCAGTGAGCGCAATGGCGTTGGGTTCACCGGAATCCTGGGCCTGTCGGGATGAAGAGTTTGAATTTGCCGGCAAGACCTACAAGGTAAAAAGACGCGTGCTTGACGGGCATTCCGGCACGCACAGGACAAATAAGCAAAAGAAAGCCTGAGCAAACCACTCGGTTTGTTCAAACATATCCGTTTACCGTTCTTGCAGACAGTGTGGCAATGATATTTCCTCATTGCCAGGTACTTTTATTCCCATCGGCACTGCTTCCACCGCCATGCTTTCGTCTGGAAAAGGACGCAACAAATCCAATGCATCCTGCTTACTGCCCCGTAACCAATGAAAGGCGTCGCCCGGTCTGCTGATGATTGCCGGAGAGCGGTGATGCCCGACGGATTTCAATACATTGTTGGGCTCAACGGTGATGATGCTGATGCTGATTTTCCGCTCACCATCTGTAGCGGTAAAATGACTGGCAAGACCACACAGTAACCAGAAAGACGCATGCAAGGGGAAAACTGCATAAGGGATCTGTGGCTTTACCCGGCTGTCAAATTCATAGAACCAAGATACCGGCACCAGTACCCGAAAATCTTTTGACCATGCGGCCATGTAGGACGGCGCAAATGGCTGTCCCTGGTGACGCAGTCTTGCATTGGCCGTTGAGAGCAGTTTGCCCTGTTTGTTGCGTGGTAACTGACAGCGAGACCAGGTGGGCAGGAACGGCCAGATCGCTTCGGTCGGCTGATCGGTTTCACCATCGTTGTAGATTGCCGGTAATGTTTCCCAGACCATTGAGTCCGGCTCCATTTTACGCCGCAAACGGGAAGGGGATATATTGATACGTGATGGTGGATCAGCCGGTAGGGTGGTGGGTGGCCTAAGACTGCTCGCCCAAGCAAAAACGTCCTTCCAGGCCAGATGCGAAACCGCTGCTTTACCGCACATGCAGCTATTTTACACGACATTTTTGCATACATGTGCACTGCCTGCAAAGCCGCATAACCACTATAAACAGCACGGTAATGCTGTTTTGGCACATACAATAAAGCAATATGCCTCATCATGTCCGCAGACAGTCTGTTTATCAGCTTATGAGAATCCACCCATGTAAACTTTTTATCATTACAATAATCACACAGCTCTTTTAAATGAGGCCGCGAACATAAGCAAAAAAGCCGTCATCCCGTCCAGACCCAGCCGTATCACGCTGGTGCCCAGCCAGTTTGCCTTGCAAACACGCGTTGTGGCAGAAGTTGCTGGTCTTGCAGATGGCGCCGGCGTTCCGGCGCCTGCCGTGGCGGTCTTTTCACAGTGGGTCAAAGACCTTTCATACCGGGCCGACTTGCTGGCCGGAACCAGGGCGGCGTACACACCCACAAGGCAACAGCTACGTGATCTGTGGACAGAGGCGGTCCACAGCTGCGAACCGGATATCCGCAGGGATGACTGCTACGCACTGGCCAAACAGGCACGTGCTGCCGACCGTCTCATCAGCCAGTGGCTGGACAAGCCTTCCGCTGACAGTGGTGGCGAGCACTGGAGGCGTTTTCTGCGTTGGCGAAAAACGGCTCACCAGTTGCTGCAACAAAAAAACTGGTTCACCACACAGGCTTGTTTTAACCATTTTCGGATGCAATTGCAAACGGGTGTAATGACCCGATCAATGTTGCCTGAAAGCATTGAACTGGCCGGCTTTGCAGAAATTACCCGCCTGGAGCAAGACCTGCTTGACACCCTGACGCAGACCGGCATACAACTCAGGCAACCATCACGCCCTGTATATCGATCAGGGCAGGTCAGTGTGCGACACTTTTCAAGCCTTGAGCATGAGATCAGCAGCATGGCATGCTGGGCATTGGCTGAAATTAAGGCCGGGCGGTCGCGCATAGCCATTATTATCAACAACCTGGACGGCTTGCAGGACAGGGTCATACGGGTGTTTGAAGACACTTTTCATCCAGACCGGGTGCTGGGCCTGGATGACTTCAACGACGGTCGCTTTCACCTGTCCCGTACACCTGCCCTGGCATCACATCCGCTGGTGCAACAGGCACTGGATTTGCTACGTGTCTCAATCAACGGTCCACGCAAGCCGTTGGAGTTTGCCCTGATCAGTCGTTTCCTGTTGGCCAATAACTGGTCCGGCGCAGAGTTGGAAGGCATTGCCCGCGCCAACCTGGAACTGTGTCTCAGGCAAAAGGGCTGGTATCGTGTGTCGCTGGCAGCACTCGCGAAACTGGCGACCCGGCAGCAACCACAGGCATCAACGCCATTGCTGATCCGACTGTGCAGCACGCTTGAGCCAGCCGGGACTTCAAAACCACCCGTACAACAGATACTGGACTGGCTGGCGCACTGGGGCTGGCCAGGCGATCAGTACCTGGATCAGACATCGATCAACGCTACACAACAGTTACTGGGCGGGCTGGAAAGTCTCTCGATACAGTCGGTTAACGATGTAACTGAACATCTGCAACAATTGCAGCGCTGGTGTGAGGACACCACTGTCAACCTGCATGGTGGGGCTTTTTCACCGCTGCAGATCATGTCACCGGCCGAGGCCGTCGGGCAACGATTTGACAGCGCCTGGGCAGCTAATCTGAGCGACAACAACTGGCCGGGCAAGACCATCGGCAACGCATTTATTCCCGCGAGTTTACTGAGATTGATCCCGCGTGCGTCCGACAGTGGTATGCTCGCCTACACTGAAAAGCTGATGCAGGGTATTGTCAACTGCAGCGATAGCGTTATTTTTTCAGGTGCAAACCGCTTCGGGGATATGCCGCAGGGCGTCAGTCCTCTGTTGTCGGAACTGGTGTTGTCGGAATCTTATACGAAACCCATGATTGTGCCAGCACCTGAAAGACCCGAGGTGATGCTGTCGTTATTGAGCGCACCGCTTGCCGTTACTATCGCTGACTACGGCCATCACCCCTGGTTACAGGCGCAGCTTGCGGCCACCGGTTTGAAATTACCTAGGGAGGAAACCCGGCCCCTCAACAGCGTGGTGGGTCGTTTTAATTACCAGTCTGCCTGTCCCCTGGCAGCCTACCTTGTTTTCCGCCTCAATGCGCGTATGGAAAAACCGCCTGCGCCGTTTGCAGACGCAGCATTCAGGGGCAGGTTGATGCACGCCGCGCTGGAGCGTCTGTACCGGCCCTTTATCGGTACTGTTGAATCACCGGACCCGAGTGATGTAGCAGCAGCAGTTGCGGCGGCCTTGCGGGATGAATACGCCGATACCCGCTTGATGCCAGCGTCGTTTGAGGCTGAGAAAATTCGCTTGCAACGGTTGTTGTCCGCGTGGTTAAACCTGCACGAACTCAAACCGGGTGGCCACCCGATTGAACTGGAATGGCAATGCCGCTTGTCATTTGCCGGTCTTGATTTCAATGTCAGGATTGACCGCCTGGACCGCGTCGGCAAAGACGCCGTGTTTCTGCTTGATTACAAATCGGGGTATATCAATAACCCCAACTGGGCCGGTGAACGACTCGGGGACACGCAGTTACCGCTCTACGCGGTGGCTTTGGAAGAGGAAGGCATGGTACACCCGGCCGGTGTTGCACTTTTACAACTCAAACAGGGTGATTTCAAGGCATTCGGCATCACCGGGGTCGAAGAATCCGTGTGCAAGGGTGTGCAGTTGACGGGTAGCGGTAAGGGTTCACTGGCCGGCACATTCCCGGATTGGCGGGCGATTTTGGATTTCTGGAGGGCCGAACTCGGAAAACTGGCAGATGAGATACAAAGGGGTGACTGCCGGCATCAGCTTTACAACGAAAAAGCACTGCAATATTCGGATCTGGATATTCTCTTGCGTAATAGTGAGTTACATCATTGGTCGCTGCTTAACTCGGTGGTCCCTGCAACCGCCTGCAGCCAAACGGAGTCGGAGGGGATTTGAAGTGAGTAGCAAGGATCAGGCCCAAAGGAATACGGCGCTGGATGTCAGCCGCTCATTTATCGTGCAGGCACCGGCGGGTTCCGGTAAGACGGAATTACTGACACAGCGTTTTTTGAAACTGCTGACAACAGTCGACAAACCCGAGCGTGTGCTGGCGATTACGTTTACCCGCAAGGCCACCCAGGAAATGCGCCAACGGATATTGGGGCGTATTCGTCAGGCTGCACCCGGCATGACACAAGAGGTGGCCGGGCACGAACGTACCGCCGTGGCGCTGGCAGCGGCCGTATGTCAAAAAGACAAGGAACTTGGCTGGCAGTTGCTACGCAATCCCACACGTTTGCAAATTCACACCATCGATGGTCTCTGTGCGCGCATCGCCGGGATGCTGCCGAGTCCCGGTGAGGGTCTTCCGGGAATGCGTGTGATGGAAGACGCTCAACCCCTTTATCAAAAAGCTGCCCGGCGGCTGATAGAAGATATCGGCAGCCGTAAGCTGGCTGATTTTGCCTATGCATCATTGACGCGCCTGCTGGTACTCTTACAAGGTGATGCCGACCGTTTGGGGGCCATGCTGGTTGCAATGCTGGCACGGCGTGATCAGTGGCTGATGCTGATAAGCGAACGTGAAGCCAACCCAGGAAAGGTGTTGCAAAAAAGGCAAGGCGAAGAACTTGCCTGCCTCAAGGCGGTACTGGGTGCGGATGCACTGGACGTATTGACGGCAAGCCTGTTGTCCCTGGCAAAAGGTGCCGACGATGTACAACAAGCCGGTGAGTTGCAGTTTACTTTACGGGCGATTGGCAGCGAACCGCATAACATCGATTTGCAGGTCAAAGCTCTGTGGCTCGCCCTGTCGGCGGTAGCGACCAAAAAGTCTGAGCCTTACGCACCCGGCAGCCTCAACAAATATGTGCTGGCTGGAGGTGGCAGGACACAACGAGCCGCGTGCATTGAACGGCTCAAACCAATCGTGCAGGCCTGGCGCGATGACGAGATCGCAAGTCTTGTATTTCAGCGCTTTACTAAAACGCCCCCCCTGGGTCTGAGTGTCGAACAGGGCGGCATACTGGAAGACTGCATCGTCCTGTTGCGGGTTGCAGACCTTGAACTGCGACATCTTTTTAGCGAGGAAAACCGGTCAGATTTCCAGTACATGGCAGAAATGGCAATGAACACGCTGGGCCCGGAAGACCAGCCCGGTGATGCGCTGTTATACGCGGACTACCGTCTGACCCACATCCTGATGGACGAATTCCAGGATACGAGCCACATGCAGCACAGATTATTACGACGTCTCACCAGCGGTTGGCAGAACGGCGATGGCCGCACATTGTTCCTGGTGGGTGATCCGATGCAGTCGATTTATCGATTCCGCAAAGCGGACGTGTCATTGTTCAAGCAGGTTTTCAAACAGGCTCAGTGGGGTGATATCGATCTGGTGCCACTACATCTGAGTTCAAATTTTCGCTCCCGGATGGAAATCATCGATTGGGTCAATTCACAGTTTCAAACTATTTTTAAACAGCGCGTCGCGGTCAGCCCCGGTGCTGTTGCTTACACCAGCGTTGATGCTGAACGTGGCAAGCGTGGGCACGTGCTTGCACATCCTTGGCCACACGCCATGGGCGAAGCGCACGAGGCGGTGCTGGTCGCGGATCTGATTGAAGCCAGGCAGTCACAGCGTGACGACACGAGTATCGCGGTGTTGGCACGCGGGCGTGCACACCTTACAGCCATAGCGAGGGAGCTCAAGGTCCGTGGCATTGGCTGTGAAGCGGTGCAGGTAGAGAAGCTTGCGAGTCGACCGGTGATCCATGATTTGCTTGCCATTATGCGGGCAATCCTGCATCCACTGGACCGCATCGCATGGCTGGCGCTGTTACGTGCACCGTGGGTGGGATTAACGCCTGCACAACTGCATACTTTCAGCGGCAAAGACGGGCAGCAGGATATGCTCAAACTGATAAGCGCAGCAGATAAGCTATCGGGTGTTGAGGAATCGCTTATGCAACGTCTCAAGGGGCTTGGAAGGGTAATGGGCGAGGTTATTGCTGCACGTGGCAGGGTTCCCCTGCATCGCCTGGTGGAAGTCGCCTGGATACGTCTCAAGGGCCCCTACGTGATTGGCTCGCAGCCCGAGCTCGACAATGCGCAGGACTTTTTCAGATTGTTGGCCGGCATCGAGGCTGAACGACCGGAAGATATCAATACTACGATCATCCAGCGCATGGATAAATTTTATTCAGGCTCAAGTGCCAGCACGGTAAAACTGATGACCATCCACGGCGCCAAGGGCCTGGAGTTTGACGTGGTGATCCTGCCGGGTCTGCAGCGTAGGGCTGGTCGTGGCGACCAGGTTTTTGTGCGCACCGAAGAGTTACAGTTCGACGACACTAGCCACGGCGTACTTATGGCGCCGGTCAAGGGCAGGGAGGAGGATGCGCCAAACCTGTATAACTACCTTGAGGCGCTCAATGTCGAACAGGAGGCGTTTGAGGCACAACGTGTGCTTTATGTCGCTGCCACCCGCGCCAGGGAAGAGCTGCACCTGTTCGGTGGCTGGAAAATGATGGGCCCGGCCGGCAACAAGGCACCAGGCTCCACCAAGGGTACGTTTATGCAGCTTTTATGGCCATTTTTCGAAGCGGCAATTGATCTGGAAGATGACACTGACGGGGCCGCTGATGGGGCGACTGCGAGTTCCGCTGAGCCACCGGTTTTACCTTTTCTCAGGCTGCAGAATGAACCGCCGCTGGCCATTGAGCCGCTTACACCTGAACTGGATCGTCATGCATTTGAAATGAAGATCCCGGACCAGGATCGTCTGGCGTTCGGTGACGCCGTACATCTGTGGCTAGAGTTACTGCACGAGCACCCGCCTGAAAAGTGGAGTGCTGGCTGGCTGGTCGAACACCGGGCCGCGTTACAGGCCAGCCTGGCGAATGCGGGCGCGCGCGAAACACACATCGAGGATTTGTGTCAACGCCTGGAAAAAATGCTGGACGAAATCATGAGCAGCAAAAAGGGGCGTGGTATCGTGCTGGCCAAGGACAAAAATGCCTCTTGGGCGGAACTGCCATTTTACACCCGCGATGGCGTGCGTCTGCGCAAACACATCATCGACCGTATGTACCAGCTTGACGATGGCAGCTACGTGATTATTGATTACAAGACCGGGCAGGAGTCTGAATCGACCCGGGAGAAATGGAAGGCGCAGTTGGAGCGCTACCGGTCGATTGTGGAGGGGTGTACGGGGGCTGAGGTGGAACGCGAATTGATACTACAGCTTGAAACAGGGGCAGTCATCAGGGGCGAAGCACTATAGAGGCTTATTCTTTACGCGGGTATTCCCGCGCTTTCCGGGTAATGAAATGGTATGGCCGGGCAGGGTGAAGCCAGTATTTGAGCTGGTCATAACGACCAGCAACCTGCGAGTGGCTTGGCCCTGAGAAAATCCGTTCGAACTGCCGGTTGAGGTTGCCGGTGTTAATGAACTCGTTGTCCACACCGTTGGCGAACACCGGCGCCAACAAATACCGCCGGTAGAGGCTGTCATCGGCATCCACCGCCATGACGTGCTCGATGACCGCCTCGAAGCTGTTGAAAGAGTGGCAGTTGATAAAACAATCCGGGTTGAAATCCTGCACCACGTCCGGGTTGCCCCAGTAGATCGGGATGGACCTGGCCAGCAGCGGTTCAACGATTTTTTCCGTGGTGTAACCCGGATAATTGGAGTTTTCAAAGGCGATGGTGAATTTATAGTTACTGAGAAACGCCAGTTTGTCGTCAACCCGTGCACCGATGTTGTTCATGATTTTACCGCCGCAATCGACGCGCTTGTGGCGGTTCAGCAACTTCAGAAATTGGATGCGTTCTCTGGCCTTTTTGTTGGAATATACAAAATTGCAGAATTCACGTCCGGCAGGGTCCGGAACCGTAGCGTTGCATTCGCGTAATTTTTGCGTATAGCCATAAAGGTGATAAAGCGGCAGACGGTAATTGCGTGTGGTGACCGGGTAGTCGAAACTGAAGGCATAATCACATTCGTTAAAATCGGGCCGCACGTTTTCCCCGGCATAGAAAATGCGCGTGCAATCGTACTTGAGGTATTGTTTGCCAAAACAGGAATAGAACAGGAAATCCGGTTCATCGGATAGTTCAATGGCAAAGTGGGGCGCCAGCAGTTGGTAGAACGGGTTGGTGCGAAGTTCGGCTTCGGTGTTGCCGTGCCAGAAATCGGCAAAGCCTAATTTGATGGTCGATTTCTTCGTGCTACGCGTTTTTGACATTTGAACTTACTGTATTTGGGCCTGATCAGTCCATTTCATAATTTTGTAATTATGGCAAAACACCCTAGCTGCCGGTCTGCAACTTTCAAACCATAATGCTCTTGAACTGAATTTTTGTCGGCAATGAATTCATCAACCGCTGATTTGGCGCCAGTGGAAAAATAATCATAATCGTCAACCATGATCATGCCTCCTTTGCAAAGTACGGTCACCAGGTACTCCAGTGCAATTTTAATGGGCTCATAGAAATCAAAATCCACGTATGCAAATGTAACGGTCCTGGGGAACCCTTTTTTTTCGCTGATCAAGTCTTCAATGAACCCTTTATGGATACGGTACCGGTTTTTAGGAAACTCGATCATTGCCAGCCTGCTCGTAACCATATCCACTGCACAGGACATCTCACCCTCGTAGGCCTCCATGCTGCCCAGTGAGAATATATCGTCTTTCAAATGATCCTTTTCTGTCGGCTTGGGCAATCCCGCAAAGGAATCAAATAAATGCAGGGTTTTATCATTACTGATGATTTCATTTGCCATCAGGGCAGAAGTCTCACCTTGTGCGACTCCAAACTCACATATATCACCAGGTATATTCTCCGTGGCATGTAAAGCACGAATTATTTCAAAGGCTTGAGTCGGTGATGTCCCTAACAAACGTCCTAGCAAACGGGTGCGCATTGAATTTCCGGGCGGACACACAACCCCGTTGCTTTGATTGATTTGATATTGGTAACCAGCAACCAGATTTGAAAAATTTTCCGGGCGTACCCACCTGTTTTTCAGTGCTGAAACCCTAAGCCCAAATTTTGCAAATAGCCTGTTTATATATGTTTTGAAGAATGACATGCTATCTGTCCTTGCTTTGCCTGCCGATGACGAGTTGGAAGATGGTATTCTACCCATAGTTTCGTGGTCAGTTTAAAAAGAGGTTTTGCTGACTGGCGCACCTATGGTTAGGTTAGGTTCGTGGGCAGCACAGGTATCATGAATTATCTGCCGGTAAAACATACTGTTTATAACGGTTCACTCAGATAAAAAAGACTTTAATGAAAATAACCATAGAAGCAGGGCACACCGAACGTCATTACTGGAAAGACCTTTGGCGCTACCGGGAACTATTCTACTTCCTGGCCTGGCGGGATTTGCTGGTACGCTACAAACAGACGGTGATCGGCGTTGTCTGGGCCGTGCTGCGGCCATTACTGACGATGCTGGCTTTGACCCTGGTGTTTGGCAAGCTGGCCAAACTGCCGTCTGACGGGGTGCCATACCCTATTTTGGTGTTTGCTGCCTTGCTGCCTTGGCAGTTCTTTGCCGCCTCGTTCGCGGAATCCGGCAACAGCCTGATCAACAACGCGAATATGATCTCGAAAGTGTATTTTCCGCGCCTGACCATCCCGGCCAGCACCATAGTGGTCAGTTTTGTTGATTTTTTGATCTCCCTGGGACTGCTGGCGCTGCTGATGCTTTGGTATGGTTTTGAGCCCGGTCCGCGGATACTGCTGTTGCCGCTGTTCACCCTGCTGGCAATCGCAGCCAGCCTGGGGGGTGGCTTGTGGATCGCAGCCCTGAATGTGAAGTACCGGGATTTCCGTTACATCATCCCGTTCGTGGTCCAGTTTGGGCTATATGTCTCACCGGTCGGGTTCAGTAGCAACGTGGTGCCGGAGAACTGGCGCCTGGTCTATTCGCTCAACCCGATGGTCGGGGTCATCGACGGTTTCCGCTGGGCCATATTGGGGGGTAAAAGCCAGTTATACCTGCCCGGTTTTTTGCTCTCGGTCGGCATTGTCAGCGTCATTCTCGCAACTGGCGTGGTCTACTTTCGCAAGACCGAAAAACAGTTCGCGGACGTGATCTGAGTCATGACCATCGCGATTAAAATCGAGCACCTGTCGAAGAAGTACATTATCGGCCACCAGCGCCAGGCGCATTATGTGGCCCTGCGGGATGTGCTGGCACACAAGTTTCGTAGCCTGGGGCAGCGCCTGCGCCATCCCTTGTCGCCCAACCGTGAAGTCATAAAAGAGGAAGAACTGTGGGCGTTGCGTGATATCAACCTGGAAATCAAACAGGGCGAGCGGGTCGGCATCATCGGGCGCAACGGGGCTGGCAAATCGACGCTACTGAAAGTACTCTCAAGGATCACTGAACCCACCACGGGGCGCCTCACTATGAACGGTCGGGTCGCGAGCCTGCTGGAAGTCGGCACAGGCTTTCACCCGGAACTGACCGGGCGGGAGAACATCTTTCTCAACGGCGCCATCCTTGGCATGAGTAAAAAGGAAATCCAGCGTAAATTCGATGAGATCGTGGCCTTTGCCGAGACCGAGAAATTTCTCGACACGCCGGTCAAGCGCTATTCAAGCGGGATGTATGTACGCCTGGCCTTTGCCGTTGCTGCTCACCTCGAACCGGAAATTCTGGTAGTGGATGAGGTCCTGGCGGTGGGGGACGCCGCCTTTCAAAAGAAATGCCTGGGCAAGATGGAGGAGGTCGGGAAAGAGGGCCGGACGGTGTTGTTTGTGAGTCACCAGATGGGTGCT
Organism: uncultured Wenzhouxiangellaceae bacterium; assembly: GCA_964650905.1. GTDB lineage: Bacteria > Pseudomonadota > Gammaproteobacteria > Xanthomonadales > SZUA-36 > SZUA-36. The sequence continues at coordinate 18,342 of CAZYVH010000054.1, forward strand.
ATTGCGCAATTGTGTGACAATGCGTTGCAACTTGAACATGGTGAACTTGTAAATATGGGTCCAGTTACCCAGGTTGTTAACACTTATTTGCAGTCGTTAAGCAGCGGTGTATCCGGTTACGATGCCGATGCTGCTTCGTGCTCCAAGGATATCGCTATACTCAATGCCCAAATTTACGATGAGCACGGCAACCCTGCAACCAGTTTTTCTCACCGGGAGGCCATAAAAGTAAAGCTACGGTGTAAGGTAAACCACTGGGTTAAGGGCGCGGAAGTTCGGCTGGCAGTCAGAGATACAAAAAGAAACGTTTTTACAACAGACACTGAACTGGTCTCAACAGCCAGACAACCACCAGGTGAGTTTGCTGCCAGTGTCACAATCCCGGGAAATTTGCTCAGACCAGAAACATATTTCTTCACTCTGGCAACGTATCTGCCCAATCAGGTCATTTTTGATTTGGTCAATGATGCCCTGACGGTTACTGTTGTCGACGGTGGTTCAAAGTATGCCGCCAGTGAAGGGTTGGATTACGGTTGTGTGTTTGTTGACTGCCAATGGTCACTCGAGGAAACACGCACGCAAAAGGGGCAGCAATAAACTTCATTGTCTGGTTGTGTATGATTAAGTGGTTTCAGTATAGCCGTGCTTTGCTAAGGCTGGCACTTGTGTCTGAGGATGCTGCAAAATAGGCTGCTAAAGAGATTTTAAAGGGAGATTAAAAATGCATTTAACCCACCGGAAAACATGTAGGGTGTGCGGATCAGGTGCGCTCACAAAAGTGATCGATTTGGGTGAACAATACTTGCAAGGTTCATTCGTAAAGCCTGGCAAGGAGTTGCCACCGATGCGCAAAATTTCCGCAACTTTATTACGTTGTGACCCGACAAGGGATGAAAATGCCTGTGGCTTATTGCAAATGGAGCACACCGTACCTCCGGAGGTGCTTTATTCAGCGTATTGGTATCGCTCAGGCACAAACGACACCATGCGCAACCACTTAAAGGAGATCGTTGAAGAAGTACTGGGTATTTTTAACCAATCCTCGGCCCGTGTATTGGACATTGGCTGTAACGACGGCACACTACTGGAGTTTTACCCTGAAAGGTATGAAAAATATGGTGTAGACCCTTCTGATGTTGCACTTGAAATTGAAGGTGGCATTACCGTCGTTCAGGACATTTTTCCTTCTGTAGAGTTGATTAAGCTTTTACGCGGCAAACAACTGGACATTATCACCTCCATAGCAATGTTTTATGATCTTGAAGATCCGGTTGAATTTTCCAGGGGTATCAAGAATGTGTTGTCACCAGAAGGAATCTGGGTTTTTGAAATGTCCTACATGCCGACGATGCTCAAAATGAATTCCTACGATACTATTTGTCATGAACACCTTGAATATTACAGTCTTGCGATCATCGAATATATTCTGAAGCAGGCAGATATGAAAATATTTAATGTTGAACTTAACTCGATTAATGGTGGCAGCATACGATGTTTTGCAACCCACACGGACAACTTCGCTTACAAAAAGAAGGGCTTTGTCCGCAACATCAAGACAATGCATCAGGAAGAGTTTGATTTGGAACTGGATACAGACAAGCCCTATAAGAATTTTCAGGATCGCATCAACGTACATCGTGCAGAATTAATCTCCTTACTCAAACGACTAAAACAGGAAGGCAAGAATATTCATATCTATGGCGCATCGACCAAGGGCAACACCATCTTGCAGTGGTGTGGCATCGATCAGAAGATTATTGATTGCGCCGCTGAAAGGAACCCGGACAAATATGGTGCGAGTACTTTGGGCACGGATATCCCGATCGTGAGTGAAGCAGAATCAAGGGCCATGAATCCTGATTATTACCTGGTTTTACCCTGGCATTTCAAGGAAGAATTTATCGAGCGGGAAAAGCAGACACTCGAACGGGGCATTGGATTGATTTTTCCACTGCCAACCATAGAGATCATCGGTAAGTAGATCGTTTTTGCTGTGCAAACTGCTAAAAAATTACGTGGGATTTTCCTCAATCCCGAAAAGGCTAACTGCAGTATCTATGAATCTGGCC
>CAZYVH010000055.1:0-9079 GCA_964650905.1 uncultured Wenzhouxiangellaceae bacterium
CCGGCGCCATCATCCAGGATACTGGTGAAATATGCAGGCTGATGTTCTGAAAGTCACAAAAATATGGCAATGGATGCAAACACAATCAAAAACACACCAACTGAAACCGTAGACGTACTCCGTCTTGAAGATCTTTCACCGGCAGCCATAAAGACACTATTGGCAAAATATGAACTGTCCCTGGAACTCATCGGTGTGGATTCTGACATTCCGGGTAGTTATTGGGGCGATGAGGAAGCTGGTTTGATAGGCCAACGCATACTGGCCCGGGCCGATACACCGGTGCATTCAATATTGCATGAAACTTGTCATTATGTTTGCATGGACGATGCCAGGCGCAGCGGTCTGAATACCGACGCCGGCGGCGATTATGCTGAAGAAAATGCTGTCTGCTATCTGCAAATCCTGTTGGCTGAGCATATCAGGGGCTGTGACAGGCAGCGGATGTTCAATGACATGGACACATGGGGGTATACCTTCAGACTGGGGTGCGCAAAGGCATGGTTTGAAGACGACGCCGAGGATGCCATGGCGTGGCTTTTGGAGCGCCGGTTGATCAACCGGGTACAACAACCACTGTGGCAAGTGCGCAGGGATTGATTATGAAACAAACAATGCTCATGTCCTTACCACACCCGTATTGAATACCGAAAATATGTCTCTGCGTGCTCCCACTGAGTCAGACGCCCTGCAATACGATTTGACTAACCGATACCTGCCAGCCACTCAGGTCTCAACGTCAGTACAGCCACTGCAACAGCAAGCGCGGCAACCAGAGTCCAGACCAGTCGTCGCAGCCAGCGTGGTTTCACCCCTTGCACCGCTGCATCGGTCAACAGCCGTGCCGGACGCAAGCCGGGCGCCTGCAAAATCCAGCGGCAGGTGCCAATGCCGATCTCATCACCGGTGTTCAACAACTGTTGCTGCACCGGTTCACCGTTGAGGACCGTCTCCTGGTTACCGCCCAGGTCTTTGAGTAATAAAGAGCGCTCGTCGAGCCGTTGAATTTCCGCCTGCCGGGGGGCAACAGCTGGCTCGTCGACCCGTATATCGCTCTCTTTCGACGCACCGAGAACCAATGTGTCCGGCAATGGAAACACACGATTGATCACGTTACCCGACGTACCTTTCAGTCTGAAATGACTCATCGGGCTTGCCCTCACCAGGCTTTGAGCATGACCGCGGCAAGCACCGCGATACCCTCACCCCGGCCACAAAAGCCCAGGCCCTCGGTGGTCGTGGCCTTGATGGAAATATTTTCCACGGCCAAATCGAGGCCAGCTGCAATATTGATCCTCATCTGCTGTGCGTAGGGCGCGATACGGGGTTGTTCACAAACAATGGTGATGTCCACATTCACCACCCCCCAGCCATGGTTTTGTAGCAACGTGAAAACCGAAGCTAACAATTCGCGGCTATCGGCACCCGCCCATTGCGGATCTGCGGGGGGGAAATACTGACCGATATCACCCAGTGCCGCCGCGCCCAGCAGGGCGTCGCCCAGGGCATGCAGGACAACGTCGCCGTCAGAATGGGCTTCAAGACCGTGTGTGAAGGGTAATCTGACACCACCGAGCATGATGTGATCACCCGGGCAAAATGCATGTACATCCAGCCCCTGTCCAATGCGGAACTTCAATGATCTGCCTCAGGCCGATGACCCGGTCTGGCCGAGCAGGGCTGCGGCCACCTGCAGGTCATCCGGGTGGGTAATTTTAATGTTGGCCATTGAACCCATGACCAGTTTGGGCGGTAACCCGGCATACTCCATGGCAGATGCCTCATCGGTCAGGTCATGGCCAGCCCGTTGTGCCGCATCCATCGCTGACGTCAGCATCGCCAGTGGGAACAGTTGTGGCGTCTGCGCCAGCCACAGACCCTTTCTGCTAACGGTCGCCATGGTCTCCTGCGTATCGCCCGCACGCTTGAGCGTGTCACCCACAGGTACCGCCAGTAGCGCCCCGCTACGCGTCTTCAAACCCTGCTCCAACAGTCTTTCAAGGCACGCAGATGGTAAACAGGGACGTGCGGCATCGTGCACCAGCACCCATTTTGTTTGCGGTTGATTTTCAGCGATGTACTTCAGACCGTTACGCACAGAGTCGGCACGTGTGGCCCCACCGGTCACGGTCTCGACCGCACCTGCAAGCGTACCAAGAGCGGATTCAAACCATTGATCATTGTCCGCCAACACCACGGTAATGCCACCGATTGAAGGGTGATACTGGAACGTCCGGATGGTATGTGCCAATACGGCCCGACCGCAAATGGGGAGGTATTGCTTGACGACGGAACCGCCAAAACGTGTGCCCTTGCCGGCCGCCGGAATCAATACCTGTACTTGCATCGTGTTTACCCCCCGTCTTCCGGATCGTCACCGGGCTTGTGTTCTTTCGGTGGCGGCGGAACAACCTGGTAAAACTCTTCATCGGGTTTTACCAGACCCAGTTCATAACGTGCCCGTTCTTCTACCGCTTCAAGCCGTTCGCGCAGGTCTTCTACCTCTGCCTGCAACTCCGCATTGTGTTGCAGCAGGTCCTCGTTCTGCTGGCGTTGGTCCTCGACACGTGCTTCCAACCGCGCCACATCCCTGACACCGCCCTCTCCCAACCACAATTTAAATTGCAACAAAATCAGGATAACAAACAGTATCAGGGTAACGATACGCATTAGCCCGGACATCTCACCAGTATCCCGGATGATGGCGCCGGACAGATGCGACTGGACGCCGGGCTGGACTGAGACCAATAGCCGTAGCTATTGGTCGAAGGAAGCTCAAGTCCAGGTGCATCTGAACGAGCCAGGGCCGGGATAGGTAGCAGGCCGAGTACAAAGTGTACCTCGGGGTTATTTGGTAAAACTGCCATTTAATTCAACTCGTTCATGCATAGTTAGTGAGGCCAGATACCGACTGGTGAAATGTTCGGGTTAACCCAGATTTCTGAACGCGCTGGTGCCTGCGTAGCGCGCGTTTTTACCAAGGGCTTCTTCAATACGCAATAACTGGTTGTACTTGGCAACTCGGTCGGAACGACACAATGAGCCGGTCTTGATCTGAGTAGCCGAGGACGCCACCGCGAGGTCTGCAATGGTGGTGTCAGCAGTTTCACCCGAACGGTGGGAAATAACCGCAGCGTAACCAGCCTTATCTGCCATATCGATCGCATCAATCGTTTCGGACAGTGTGCCGATCTGATTAAGTTTGATCAGGATGGCGTTGGCAATGCCCTGTTCGATGCCCTTGGCAAAGATTTGCGTATTGGTTACAAAAATGTCATCTCCCACTAATTGACACTTGCCGGACGAAAGGCTCGTGTGTACTGCCCAACCATCCCAGTCGTCTTCAGCCATACCATCTTCCATGAAGATGATGGGATACTGCCGTATCCAGCCATCCAGGTGCTGTGCAAATTCGGTGGCTGTGAACGAGCGGTTTTCCGAGACAAAATGGTAACAGCCATCACGGTAGAATTCAGATGCTGCCGCATCCATGCCCAGGTAAACCTGGCTGCCGGCGGCATAACCCGCTTTCTCGATCGCAATCAGGATTGCTTCGATGGCGGCTTCGTTCGATGGCAGGTTGGGTGCAAAGCCGCCCTCATCGCCAACGGCGGTTGACAGACCCTTGGAGGACAGTACGCTTTTTAGCGCATGGAATACTTCGGCGCCGCAGCGTAAGGCTTCCGCAAAACTCGCGAACCCAACCGGCAGTATCATGAACTCCTGTATATCGACACTGTTATCGGCGTGCGCACCACCATTGAGAATATTCATGGTGGGTACCGGCAGTTCGGTCGCCTTGCCCCGGCTCAACCAGGCCCACAGGGGTTGCCGGTGGTGCACAGCCATGGCGTGTGCGCTGGCCAGCGAGACACCGAGCAACGCGTTCGCCCCCAGGCGGGATTTGTTGGCCGTGCCATCAAGCCGGATCAACAACTGATCAATCGCATCCTGGCTGGCCGCATCCTCACCGAGCAGTGCGGCAGTGATCTCACCATTGACATTTGCAACCGCCTCGAGCACGCCTTTGCCACCATATCTTGAGCGATCACCGTCACGCAGTTCGATCGCCTCACGGGTACCGGTCGATGCACCCGATGGTACTGCCGCACGGCCGAGTGCTCCAGAGTCAAGTGTCACCTCGGTCTCCAAAGTGGGGTTGCCGCGGGAATCAAGGATTTCACGCGCGTGTATTGATTTTATGCGGGTCATAAATTGGCTCTCGTACGGTTTAGTTAACAGCTTTGCCTAACCACGGGCCACTCCTGGAAGCCTCGTCCAGACATTTGAGCGACGATAACAATACTTCCATCTGATCCAGTGGCCAGGCGTTCGGACCATCGCTCAGCGCGTTGGCAGGGTCAGGGTGGGTTTCCATGAACAGACCGGCAATACCAACCGCCACCGCAGCACGTGCAAGTACCGGGATGAATTCACACTGACCGCCTGTTGTATCCCCCAACCCACCCGGTAACTGCACCGAGTGGGTGGCATCAAATACGACCGGGCAACCGGTATCACGCAACACCACCAGCGAACGCATATCTGATACCAGATTGTTATAGCCGAATGAGGCACCCCGTTCACACACCATGATCCGCTGGTTGCCGGTGCTTTTAGCCTTGTCGGAAACGTTTTTCATTTCCCAGGGTGACAGGAATTGGCCCTTCTTTATATTGACCGGCAGACCGGCGTTTGCAACACGGGTAATAAAATTGGTCTGGCGGCATAAAAAGGCTGGCGTTTGCAGGACGTCGACCACTTCGGCGACCGTGCCGACATCGGTATCTTCATGCACGTCCGTGAGCACCGGCACAGCAGTTTCGTCTTTGACCTTTTGCAGGATTCGCAAACCTTCCTGTACGCCGGGTCCGCGAAAACTTTTGACAGACGAACGATTGGCCTTGTCAAAGGATGACTTGTAGATAAAGTTGATACCCAGACGGTCAGTCAATTCCTTCAGGTGCATTGCAGTCGTCAGCGCCAGTTGCTCGGATTCAATCACACAGGGACCGGCAATCAGGAAAAAGGGCTGATCCGGTCCGGCTTCAAATCCACACAGCTTCACAAATGGACTACTTGCGCAGGCAACTCACCCTGTTTTGCTTTCAATGCGGCTTCGATAAAACCGGTGAACAGGGGGTGGCCATCGCGTGGGGTTGAGGTAAATTCAGGATGGAACTGGCAACCCAGAAACCACGGATGGGATGGAATCTCGACAATTTCGACCAGGGTCTCGTCCATGGAGTGGCCCGATAACAACATACCATTCTTTTGTAGAACATCCCGGTAGTGGTTGTTGAATTCGTAGCGGTGGCGATGACGTTCGGTAATGATGTCGCTGGCGTACAGGGTATGCGCCAGTGAACCCGGACGTAAACGACAGCGTTGACCACCAAGACGCATGGTGCCACCCAGGTCAGAATCCTCAGTGCGTTTTTCCACCGAGCCGGACGCATCCAGCCACTCGGTAATCAGACCGATCACGGGATCCTGGGTGTTCGGATCAATTTCCGTACTATTGGCCGTCTCGAGGTGACAGACATTGCGGGAAAATTCAACCACTGCGGCCTGCATACCAAAACAAATCCCCAGGTAAGGGATATTGTTCTCACGTGCGTGGCGTATGGCCATGACCTTGCCTTCAAAACCGCGTTCACCAAAGCCACCGGGGACGATGATGGCATCCATGCCAGTAAGACATTCCAGACCTTCATTCTCCACGTTTTCGGAATCTGTTGGGTGAATATTGACCTTGATCCGCTGACGCAGACCGCCGTGTACCAGCGCCTCGGTCAGTGATTTATAGGCATCTGAATGCTCAACGTATTTCCCGACCATGGCAACATCAACCACGTGCCGGGTATTGCTCAACCGGTCGACCACCTCGCGCCAGCGGGTCAGGTCAGCCTCTGTGGCGTTGAGGCCAAGACGGTCAATGACAATCTGATCAAGACCCTGTTCGTGCAGCAACAACGGTATCTCATAAATACTTTTGTCCGCGTCCAGAGCAGAAATAACCGCCTTTTTGGGCACGTTGGTGAACAGGGCAATTTTGGCGCGGTCGTCCTCCGGGATTTCCCGTTCGCAGCGGGCCAGGATCACGTCCGCCATGATACCAATCGAGCGTAACTCCTTGACCGAATGCTGTGTCGGCTTGGTCTTGATTTCCTTGGCTGCCTTCAGGTAAGGCACCAGTGTCAGGTGTATGAACAGAGCCTGGTCGCCGTACTCAAGACCCAATTGGCGGATGGCCTCCAGGAAGGGCAGAGATTCGATATCACCCACCGTACCGCCGATTTCAATCATGGCGACATCGTAGCCTGCGGCGGCCTGACGCACGCATTCCTTGATTTCGTCGGTAATGTGCGGAATGACCTGGACAGTACCGCCAAGGTAGTCACCACGCCGTTCGCGGGCGATGACATTGTTGTAGATACAGCCAGTGGTGAAATTGTTCAGCTGGCTCATACGGGTGCTGACAAAGCGCTCATAATGACCGAGGTCGAGGTCGGTTTCCGCGCCATCCTCGGTGACATAAACCTCGCCGTGTTGAAAAGGGCTCATAGTGCCAGGATCGACGTTGATATAGGGATCAAGCTTGACCATTGTGACTTTCAGACCGCGGGTTTCAAGGATTGCAGCCAGCGACGCTGAAGACAGGCCCTTGCCGAGAGAGGAAACCACACCACCTGTAACGAAGATTAAAGAAGTCATGCCAGAACCTGCTGTCAATGTCTAAGCCGTTGTCAATGTCTGAATTGTGTAATAGTTCTGGAAAGCCATTATACCGTCCGCCCGCACCCGTGGCGACCATTGATTGGTCTTTATTGATGTTTGCTTATATGTGAAAATTGTACTTTCATCAGGGATCTTTTTAATGGCGCAAAGTCAAAAAACCACTTGGAATCCGCACCACGTCTTATCTGAAAAATGTCTAAGCACCTGCTGTTGAGTGTGTATTTGCTACTTGCCAGCAGTGTTGCTCCGGCCATCGTGCCGTCATTTGGCTTACGCTATAAAGATCTGATCACAGAACTTCAGATATTGGGTAATGCCGCCATAACAGTAACCGCGGGTATAAGCTTTGGAAGGGGCTCCAGATGAGCAAAGACTACCAGGCCCGGGATATTGAAGTCCTGTCAGGCCTAGAACCCGTGCAACGCCGCCCCGGCATGTACACCGATACATCGGAACCCAACCACCTTGTTCAGGAAGTTGTCGACAATAGCGTCGATGAAGCGCTGGCCGGGTATTGCCGGGAAATTGAGGTTACGTTGCACGAGGACGGCTCGGTCGAGATCGCTGATGACGGTCGTGGTATGCCGGTAGATATTCACCCGGAACACGGCATTCCCGGTGTTGAGCTGATCCTGACACGTCTACACGCGGGAGGAAAGTTCTCGAACGAGAATTACCAGTTCGCCGGCGGTCTGCACGGCGTGGGTGTATCGGTCGTCAACGCTCTGTCCACCGACCTCGAAGTCTGGATCAAGCGAAATGGCAAAGAGCATCACATGGCATTTCGGGACGGTGACAAGGTCGCTGACATCAATGTGAGTGGCAATGTAGGTCAACGCAATACCGGCACGCGTATCCGCTTCTGGCCTGACCCGAAGTATTTCGACAGCCCCAAAATTTCCTACAAACCATTACGCCACCTGCTGAGGGCAAAGGCAGTTTTGTGCCCCGGTCTGCACGTCGCGCTGATCACCGCTAAAACCGGTGAGAAGGAAGAATGGCAGTACAACCAGGGTCTTGAAGATTACCTGGGCAACGCCCTTGCTGGCATCACACAGTTACCAGAGCAGCCTTTTTGCGGTGAATTGAAGGGTACCGATTCACAAGTCAGCTGGGCCGTTTGCTGGTTGCCGGAAGGCGGTCAGTTACAGGAAAGTTATGTCAATCTGATCCCAACCGTGGTGGGTGGCACCCACGTCAATGGCCTGCGTACCGGAATGGTCGATGCACTGCGTGAATTCTGCGACATGCACAACCTGCTTCCACGCGGCGTGCGTCTGGCACCAGATGACATCTGGGACCGCATCGCCTACATCCTGTCTGTCAAGATGAACGACCCGCAATTTAGCGGGCAGACCAAGGAACGGCTGTCTTCGCGCGCCTGCGCCACCTTTGTCTCAGGCGTGGTCAAGGACGCCTTCAGCCTGTGGCTGAACCAGCACGTCAGCGATGGCGAGGCCATTGCGGCACTGGCCATTGCCAATGCGCAGAAACGCTTGAAGAAAGGTCGTCAGGTGGTGCGTAAAAAGGTGACTTCAGGTCCCGCCCTGCCGGGCAAACTGGCCGATTGTACCAGCCAGGACCTGGCGCTGACGGAATTATTCCTGGTCGAAGGCGACTCAGCGGGTGGCTCGGCAAAACAGGCTCGCAACCGCGAATACCAGGCCATACTACCCTTACGCGGGAAAATCCTTAATACCTGGGAGGTGGAATCCGACGCGGTGCTGGCCAATCAGGAAGTCCACGATATTTCTGTGGCAATCGGCGTCGATCCGGGATCAGACATGATTTCCGGTCTGCGGTACGGCAAGATCATCGTCCTTGCCGATGCCGATTCTGATGGTCTGCATATCGCCACCCTGCTAAGTGCCCTTTTTCTTCGCCACTTTCACGCGCTGGTCGAAACCGGTCATATTTTTGTAGCCATGCCACCTTTGTATCGCATCGATGTCGGCAAGGAAACCCATTATGCACTCGATGCCAGGGAGCGCCAGGCAATCCTGGATGTGATCGCCGTTGAAAAAAAGAAAGGCAAGATCACCGAGACCCGGTTTAAAGGGTTGGGTGAAATGAACCCGCTGCAATTGCGTGAAAGCACCATCCACCCGGATACCCGCAGGCTGGTGCAGTTGACCATCGACAGTGATGCGAAAACCAGCAAAATGATGGACATGCTACTCTGCAAAAAGCGTGCTGCCGACCGTAAAACCTGGCTGGAAGACAAAGGTGACCTGGCGAGTGTTTGAATGCGTCATGCCGGATTTGACCCGTCATTCAGGTGGACCCCGGATCAAGTCCGGGGCGACGTTTCCTCAGCCGGGGCGACGTTTCCTCAGCC
>CAZYVH010000055.1:9179-19947 GCA_964650905.1 uncultured Wenzhouxiangellaceae bacterium
GCCCTGAAATTTACGTCATGCCGGTACCGGATCAGGTCCGGCATGACGGACCCGGTATCTCGACCAACAACGCAATAACGGTTACAGACCATGAATGAAATTACGCAGAGCTTTTCTGAACACGAACAGATCCCGTTGCGGCAATACGCGGAAAAAGCTTACCTGGATTATTCCATGTACGTGGTGCTGGACCGTGCCCTGCCGCACATCGGTGATGGTCTGAAGCCGGTACAGCGGCGCATCATCTATGCAATGAGCGAACTGGGTCTGAGTGCAATGTCCAAGCACAAGAAATCCGCCCGCACCGTCGGTGATGTGCTGGGTAAATTTCACCCACACGGTGATTCAGCCTGTTACGAGGCCATGGTGCTGATGGCACAACCTTTTTCGTACCGTTACCCTTTGATCGACGGACAGGGAAATTTTGGCTCGCCAGATGACCCCAAGTCGTTCGCCGCCATGCGTTACACCGAATCACGCATGTCACCGTACGCCAGGACATTGCTGGCGGAAGTGGGTATGGGCACGGTTGACTGGATACCCAATTTTGACGGTACGCTGAAAGAACCCGCGTTGCTGCCGGCTCGTCTGCCTAATATTCTGCTCAACGGCAGTACCGGTATCGCCGTGGGCATGGCCACCGATATTCCACCACATAACCTCAGGGAAGTCGTCAGTGCCTGCATTCGTCTGTTGGAAGAACCAAAATCCACAGTGGCCGAACTGTGTCAGCACGTGTTGGCGCCGGATTTTCCCACCGATGCCGAAATCATCACACCGCCTGACGAACTGCTGAACCTGTATGAGACTGGTCATGGTTCGGTGCGTATGCGCGCGGTATGGTGCAAGGAACATGGCGACATCGTTATCACCGCTCTGCCACACCAGGTCTCACCCGCTAAAGTCCTGGAACAAATAGCTGCCCAGATGCAGACCAAAAAACTGCCGATGGTTGATGATCTGCGGGATGAATCCGATCATGAGAACCCGACCCGCCTGGTCATCGTGCCACGTTCCAACCGGGTTGACACTGAACAATTGCTCAACCACCTGTTTGCCACCACTGAGCTTGAACGTAATTACCGCGTCAACCTCAACATCATCGGCAACAACGGCAAACCGCAGGTGCTGAACCTGCGTGACCTGCTCAGGCAATGGCTTGCCTTCAGGCTGGAGACTGTGCGTCAAAGACTGGAGTTCCGTCTCGATGCAGTCGTTGACCGGCTGCACATACTTGAAGGCCTGTTGATTGCCTTCCTGAACATCGACGAGGTCATCCACATTATCCGCACACAGGACAAGCCAAAACCGGTACTGATGAGCCACTTCGGCATCACCGGTACACAGGCCGAAGCCATACTGGAACTGAAACTGCGTAATCTCGCCAAATTGGAGGAAATGAAGATCCGCGCCGAGCAGACCGAACTTGAAGAGGAACGTTCAGAACTCGAGACCACACTGGCTTCGAAACAGCGCATGAAAACCCTGCTCAAAAATGAACTGCTTGAAGACGCTGAAAAATACGGTGATGGAAGACGCTCACAATTGACCGAACGTGCCGCTGCCCAGGCGCTTAGAGAAGAAGACCTCGTGCCGTCAGAAACCTGTACAATCGTTCTCTCAAAATCCGGCTGGGTACGTGCTGCCAAGGGCCACGATATCGACGCAATGGGGCTGAATTACAAGTCGGGCGATGAATACCAGCATGCGGCCAAGGGCCGCAGTAACCAGCAGGCCGTATTCCTCGATTCAAGCGGCCGGGCATACGCGCTCGCTGCACATACACTGCCCTCAGCACGTAGTCTTGGTGAACCATTGACCAGTCGCTTCACACTGCCTCCAGGTGCTTCATTCAGCTACGTCATCAGCGGTGGTGCGGGGCAGAAACTGGTGCTGGCAAGCTCTTGGGGTTATGGCTTTGTCACCCAGACCGGCAATCTTCACAGCCGCATGAAGGCGGGCAAGTCAATGCTCTCGCTGCCTGGTGATTCCAAGCCGGTGGAACCCGCCGTCATAGCTGGTGATACGGTTGACACCATTGTCTGTGTGACGTCCGGCGGTTACCTGCTGGCTTTCCCGCTGAGTGATATGCCGGAACTCGGTAAAGGCAAAGGTAACAAGTTGATCAATATCCCGCCAAAACGCTTAAAAGCCGGTGAGGAATATATGGTCGGCATGGTAACGGTCCAGGAGGCCGATGAGATACTGGTGTGGGCCGGTCAGCGTTATATGCGTATCGGCAAAAAAGACCTGGCGCACTTCAGGGGGGAGCGTGCCAAACGAGGACGCAAGCTGCCACGTGGTTTTCAGCGTGTGACACGCATTGAGATTGCGACGATTTGATGACATTGACAGCGTGGATTCTTTATAATCACCACTGTCCTGATAAAACCTGGTGGAGGGGATTTCAGTGAATGTACGTATCGTTAGCGTCTGTCTTGTCACCTTGTTTTTTACTGTCCCGGCCATGGCCGAAGGTATCCATATCAAACCCGGTAAGTGGAAAATGACCTCCACCATGACCATGTCCATGTTGCCACAACCAAAAACCACGGTTTCAACCGAGTGCATTAAGGACGACGAACTTGGTCCGGAGGATTTTAACGAAGACGGGGATTCTCCCTGCAGTTTCAGTGATTTCGTGGTCGACGGGAATACTGCCAGCTGGGTCATTAGCTGTCCATTTGAAGGTGGCAAGAAGATGGGTGGGAAGTGGCATTTCACCTCTCAAGGCGACTCAATCAGTGGTGACGGTGCAATGTCGGCGGACATGGAAGGAATGAAAATCGAAATGACCATGGGCTGGCAGGGTCTACGGATCGGAGATTGTGATCAAGAGTAGCTCATCTGCCTGGAACGTACCCCTGCCGTGACCCGAACCGCACTGGTCACGGGTGGCGCCGGTTACATTGGCACGCACACCTGTGTGGAACTCATCGAGGCCGGCCACCGTGTCGTGGTCATCGACAACCTCTCAAACAGCAAGGCAGAGTCACTTGAAGGTGTAGAGCGCATCACGGGGGTGCGTCCGCAATTGATCAGGGCGGATTTGTGCAACCTGCCTGCGTTGCACAAGGTGTTTGCAGACCATCATCCGGATGCCGTGGTCCATTTTGCCGGTCTCAAGGCGGTCGGCGAGTCGGTCAAATACCCACTGCGTTATTTTCAGAATAATGTCGGTGCCAGCATCAATCTGCTGGTGGCCATGGCACAGGCGCAGGTTAAAAACCTGGTGTTCAGTTCCTCCTGCACGGTCTATGGTGAACCGGATGCGCTGCCTATCGATGAGAAGGCTCCCAGCGGCAATACCAGCAACCCCTACGGGCACAGCAAGTACATGGTCGAACAGATCCTGATCGACCTGCAAAATAATGACCCGGCATGGAACATCTCGATCCTGCGCTACTTCAACCCGGTCGGTGCGCACCCGAGTGGTGAGATCGGCGAAGACCCCAATGGAGTCCCCGACAACCTGATGCCCTACGTGTGCCAGGTGGCGGCCGGCAAGCAGGCAAAACTACGTGTCTGGGGTAATGACTACCCAACCCGTGACGGCACCGGGGTGCGGGATTACCTGCATGTGTCAGACCTGGCGACTGGCCACCTCGCTGCACTGGACAAACTGCAATCCAACCCCGGTCTGATGATCCACAACCTCGGTACCGGCCAGGGTTATTCAGTGCTCGAGGTGGTTGAGGCATTCAGACGGGCCAGCGGTCAGGGCATTCCCTATGACATCCTGGCGCGGCGACCGGGTGATATTGCCGAAACCTATGCGGATGCCCATCTTGCGGAAACGGATCTGGGCTGGAAAGCCGATCGTGGTCTGGATGAAATGTGCCGGGATGCGTGGCAATGGCAGCGCAAATACCCGGAGGGGTTTTAACCCATGCTGCCTTCTGACAAAACTACAGAGGTTATCTCATGGCCGTTAGCTTGAATGAATTATCGAAGGCGCTGGTTTCATTGGAAGAAGCATTGACCGCTAAAAAAACCGACATTTCAAGAGATGCAAGCATCCAGCGATTCGAATTCTGTGTGGAACTTTCCTGGAAATCTGCTAAAAAAGTGATGGGTACGTCCGCCACAGCACCAAAGCAAGTGGTTCGTGAAATGGCGCAAAGCGGATTAATTAAAGATGTCGAGTTCTGGTTAAAATCCATTGATCAGAGAAATCTCTCCTCCCACACATACAATAAAAAACTGGCTGAAGAGGTCTACGCCTTCGCAGAAAGCTTTTTGAACCCTGCAAAGCTATTACTAAGAAAGCTACAGGCCATATGAAATTCGGGCTTACACAAGCGCAATACCAATATATTCAAAAAATGGTTGTTGATGTTTTAAAAGACCAGGACGCCACCATCTGGGTTTTTGGATCCCGTGCGCGTGGTGATCAAAAGGAATTTTCAGATTTGGATTTAATGGTGGAATCCAAACAGGATATTTCTGCAAATGTGAGTAAAATTCAAGAAATTCTGGAGGAAGGGAATTTCCCATACAAAGTGGACATTGTTCAAAGCAAACACTTTGCAGAATCTTACCGGGATAGCTTTGCAAGGGACAAGGTAGAGTTTTAATACATCTTTACACCATTACCCAGCCTGAACTTATGCGTGCTTATCCAGGTACCATTGATAGGTACTTGCAATGCCCTCCTCTAAGCTGATCCTGGCTTTCCAACCCAGACCTGAAACAGCGGATACATCCAGCAGTTTCCGTTGCGTGCCATCCGGGTAAGCGCTGTTGTAGGTGATTTTTCCTGTGTACTGCACTACGCTGCGGATGACATCCGCCAGTTCAGCAATTGACACGTCGCTACCGGTGCCGATATTGAGGTGTGACAAACGTGGCCTGGTATGGCTTGCGTAGGTCTTTTTTGGCAGGCAGGCGATAAATAAACAGGCATCGGCCAGGTCATCCACATGCAGAAATTCACGCCGTGGCTTACCGGTACCCCAAATCTCAACCGTCGCCGCATCGGCCATTTTGGCCTCGTGGAACTTACGCAGCAATGCAGGCAACACGTGGCTGGTTTTCAAGTCAAAATTATCATTGCTACCATACAGGTTGGTCGGCATCACGCTTCGATAGTCTGTCGCGTACTCCCGGTTGTAGCTTTCACACAGCTTGATACCGGCAATCTTGGCAATGGCATAGGGCTCATTGGTTTCTTCCAACACACCCGTCAGCAGACAGCTCTCCGGCATGGGTTGTGGTGCAAGCTTCGGATAAATACAAGAACTACCCAGGAACAACAGGTTTTGTACACCTGCCGCATGGGCAGCACTGATAATATTGGCGGCAATCATCAGGTTACTGTAGATGAACTGGGCAGGGTAGCTGTTATTGGCGTGGATGCCACCAACCCGGGCAGCGGCCAGGAAGATATAATCCGGTTTTTCAAGCTGCAGTAAATCATTCACCTGTTGCTGGTTTTCAAGATCGACTTCAGCTCGTTTTTTTAACAATAGTTGCCCGCAACCAGCCGCACGCAAACGTCGCACCAACGCCGAGCCGACCATGCCGCGGTGACCGGCGACATAAATCTTAGCCTGTCTGAGTCGGGAGAGACCTTCCGCGTCCGGCTTATTCATAATGCTTGAATGTTTTGAACCCTTCCCTGGCAATGATGGCATCGCGCTGTGCGATTGCCAAATCTTCGCTTACCATTTCCTCAACCAGTTCAGCAAAGCTGACCCGGGGTTGCCAGCCAAGTTGTTTTTTGGCTTTGGAAGCATCCCCCCACAAAGACTCAACCTCGGTTGGGCGGAAGTAACGCGGGTCAATACGCACGATGACATCACCGGGCTGAGGACCATCGCCATCAACCGTTTGAGTCACCCGGCCAAGCTCATCCAGTCCCTTGCCTTCCCATGCGATTTTGATACCCAATACGGCCACAGCATATTCGATGAACTCCCTGACTGAATATTGCTCGCCGGTCGCAATGACGTAATCTTCCGGTTTGTCCTGTTGCAGAATCAGCCACTGGGCCTCAACAAAATCGCGTGCATGGCCCCAGTCACGTTTTGCATCAATGTTGCCAAGATGCACTACTTTCTGCAGACCGGTCTTGATACGCGCCAATGCACGGGTGATCTTGCGGGTGACGAAGGTCTCACCACGTTGTGGCGATTCATGGTTGAACAGGATGCCGTTGCAGGCAAACATGTCGTAACCTTCGCGGTAATTAACCGTGATCCAATAGGCATAAAGCTTGGCCGCGGCATAGGGGGAACGGGGATAGAATGGTGTGGTTTCGCGTTGTGGCACCTCCTGTACCAAACCATAGAGCTCCGAGGTAGAGGCCTGGTAAAAACGCGTTTTCTCAGTCAGCTTTAATATGCGTATGGCCTCGAGCACACGTAAGGGCCCGATCGCATCGGAATTGGCCGTGTACTCCGGTGTTTCAAATGATACGGCCACGTGACTTTGCGCTGCCAGGTTGTAAACCTCATCGGGTTGGACTTCCTGGACAACGCGAATCAGGTTGGTTGAATCGGTCATGTCACCGTAATGCAGGATAAAATCCCGCTGTGTCTCATGCGGATCCTGGTAGAGGTGGTCGATACGATCCGTATTGAATGAGGATGCGCGCCGTTTGAGGCCATGGACTTCGTAACCCTTGTCGAGTAAAAACTCGGCAAGATATGCGCCATCCTGACCGGTAACGCCAGTGATAAGTGCCCGTTTAGTCAATGTGGGATGTCCTGAAAATATGATGATTCTTGGATAAACTTACTATAAAAAACCGTATGGTTATTGTACTGTATATGGGTAACTTTAAGGTAACCATTTCATTTGACTGTTCACAGCTTAACGCTTTGAGGGGTCGGCCTGTTTCATATTCCGCGGGTCTTACAGAACTCCGGCCGGCACCCAAAAATGCTCATTGACATGATTGGATATAAAAAGTCTCTCCCGTACACAGCCGGGGAAGCTGTTCGGACTTCATGCTTTTAATCGATATTCACCAATGTCGCCCGCCACAATAACTCGGTCACGCGTGCCCTGATGACAAATGAATAGAAACCGGCACGTTGAAGTCGATAATAAAAATTTTGTAAGGCGGGATGGCTGGAAAAACTCTCGCGGCATTGCCGGCGGATGATTTCCATTTCCTTGAAACCATCGGTCTCAATATTAGCGTTGGTTTTTTGACTTTCATGCATTCTGAACTGTCCCAGGAAAGCCGGTATCAATTTGAACTTTGCATTGGCATCGATGAAACGGCGAATTAACTCCCAATCCATTGCAAAATGGAATGATTCATCAAGCCCGCCACCGACTTTTTGCCACAGAGCGGTTCGCCAGAACATCGTTTCCTGGGGGATAAAATCGGCATAGGTGAGAATAAATTTGCGGTGTCCCGGCATGATCCATTTGCCGACATCCTGGCCGGCTTCATTGATCAGAACGCGATGCCCGTAAACCACTTCGGTTTCGTCCGATGCCATGAATTGTTCGGCCACACGAAACAGCGCGCCCGGCATCAGGCAATCATCGGAGTTCAGCCACGAAAAAATATCACCCGTTGCATTTGATAGCCCTTTGTTGATTGCATTTGCCTGGCCATCGTCAGCCTCGCTGACCCACCATTGAATGTGATTGGCATATTTTCTGATAACCCCGACCGTCCCATCGCTCGAACCACCATCAACAACGATCAGATCCAGATTAGGATAATTCTGGCTGACAATGCTTCGAAGAGTCCTATCGATGAAGTTCCCCTGGTTATACGACGGCACAACGATCGAAATACGGGGGTAACCAAGCCCATCCTCCCTCGCCACCGGGATGGATTCACCCGTAATCTCCATGGGCTCATAATGTGGTTCCAATCGCCCACAGCCCGGTAAAAGATGATTCAGCATTTTTCTGACGGGTTTTCGTGGTGGCCTATGCATCGATAATAAGTGTCTATATGTAGTTATAATATGTGAGAAATTCTTCCAGTTCTTCACTGATTGCAGCTATTGTCTGTGGAGCAAGTTTAGATCTGTAATTGCCCGGATGGACTTGCCGAATGTGCTTGTCCTGTTTTTCTTGTTTGGGGAATATGTCAAATTGTTTTGCGATGATCTTGATGGTTGCACTATCTTGAGGCAGCGACAATTTTTCAACCAGATCGCTAAGCCAAGCCTCCTTCGCATAGATTACATCTTCATAACGGTAAGTAGTCAGGGTATCAAGCGGAAGCTTTTGCTGATATTTATTGAAGTTATGGACGTACATATGGGCTTTCCTCAGTGCAAACTCATCTACACTCATGCCAGCCGTTTCTCTCCTTCTTTTTAAAAACTCCAGGTTGTTTCGCAGCACAACATGACTTTTCGCAACTGAATAATACATAGAAACCAGCATGTCTCTGGGATCACGGACCAATAAAATACACGGCGCTCCGGTTAATACCAGGTCAAACCGCGGATAGTGTCGGAATCCCGTGTATATTCGACCGGTTTTGGAAAAGCAGACCAGTGCGTCATCCATCACCTCTTTGGTAGGAATGCCTGAATCAAATGCAGAGTCAAACAGGGAGAATGTCGGTACTCCGAGTTTCCGGCAGTATTTCCGGACCATGCTATCCATCAAGGTACTACCGCTCTTATGAAATGAAAACAGGTAGGCGCTCTTGAAGCCTTCCAGCAGTTTTGGCAGGTTAACGCGGTAGGAATGACCATCGCCGGAGCATAGCTGAAGTGATTGCATGTTTTCTGCTCTTTAAGATATAGTCACCTGAGTGAACTGTTCAATGGATGCCAGTTTTTCTGCTTGCATGCGCTTGATCAATTTTTTGGGGCTCCATTCTACAATCTTGAGGACCTGGAGTCGCATCAAAATTTCGAGAGAGCAATTTGATATTTCAGTTAATCGGCTGGTTGTTGACCAGAAGGTATCCAGCACAGGATATCGAATATTTTTAAGTTAAGCCGGTTTTAACGAGGACAACTGCATTTATATCGTTTTTGAATGGAATCAGAAGAGAACGAACGGATGAAAGGATACCTGGCCGGGACACGATTTTTTTACATTGCTGCCAGGCTTGCTGCTCTTGCGATTTTCTTCATGGGCTCCTTCGGCAATGCCTCAGCAAAGGAAACACTTGCTTCCCCGGGTGCTACAGTTGAATACTCGAACAGCCCTGATGCATTGATTGTGAGTTACACATTGCACCTCGGCGAACTCGCCGAGTCCGATCGTGGTCCTTCAATGCAAATCTACGGGGATGGTCTCGCCAACATCCACTACCCGGCGTATATGGCAAGGGCAGGCAGCTACAGCATTCGACTGAGCGGTGATGAGATGAACAAACTCATCCACGCCCTGGTTGCAGATGGGCTTCTCAAATTTGATTCCGCCAAGGCCAGGGCCACGGCACGTGATATTGGGACGCTGAGACGGGAAAGCCAAGGCGTGATGCACTATGTTTCGGATGCTTCCACTTCGGTCATCGAATTACATCTCGTTCGTTACGCATCACCGGGAACACCCAGTCTACAAGCTGCGAATGTCGACAAGACCATCCGCTGGTCGGGCCTCCAGTCGGACGCACGGATATACCCTGACCATGTCGCCATTCAAAAGCTGGCCACTGCGGAACGAAGGCTGCGCACACTCATGGAGCGTCCGGACCTTGTCAAGGTGGATTCACGCAATCGCGCTGCATCTTCCACGCCTGGGAAGGATTAACAGCCATGGCCAACGAGTCCTCGACCAGGGCTTCCGGGAGCCTGTTCGTATTACTGGCACTGCTCAGTTTCCTCGCCTGGTCCCAGTCATGCCTGGCAGGAACCTTCATCCTTGCGGGTGAATCCAACGGGGTGGATCTGATTCTCCATCCGCAAGGTTACACCGGAACCCAGAACGCACTGACGGTCGAAGTTTGTATCGATCCGGCAAGCCTGATTCCCTCCGGTGCCCTGCTGACCGATATGGAGCAAGCGGTGCGCAACAACATCGCAACCTGGAACCAGTTGACACCGCTCGTTGGCAACTCGCTTTTAGGCACGGCCAACAACATTCCCTCCGGCCAGCTCGACTTCGAGTCGGTTGCACTCCACGAATTGGGCCACTGTATCGGTCTGGGGCATGTTAATGCCGCCTCCGAATCGGGTTTATCCGGCAACGATACCAACTACACAAAGGCTACGGATGGGGTCAACAACACATTTGATATCAATCCTGGCAGCGACGGTGTGCGTGGCACACTGGATGACGTTCGGGGTGACGACATCAATTTGCACTGGTTCCGAACCGATACCAATGACCCTGGCGAGTTGCCGTTACCGGTACCGGTCGACAACACGACATACGATCGGGATCTGTCCTCGCTTCCAACGGGGCATTTGTTTGCCCAAAACCTTGACCGCACCGTGGCAGGCACCCTGGGGTACCCCAACACGTCTACAATAAATACCGAGGCGGTCATGCAGCAGGGCACCTTCAGCGACGAGGCGCAGCGAGGCCTGACTGCCGATGGCGTCGCAACGATTATGCTGGGAATGAGCGGCGTTGACGAGACCGCCGGTACGACAGACGATTACACCCTGACCCTGGTCTACGGCGGCATCTCGAGCGCATCGTCATGCGACCTGACCATGAGCTTCACTTCTACCAGCAGCCTGGCATTCTGCTCGGTCAGTGGCGCCTTCATCTCCTCGCCACCGGGTACGACACATGCCCGAATCACCACCGCCCACATGGAATTTGGGACGGGTTATAACTGGTTCTTCAACCAGGTGGGGAACAATTGCAGCTATTCCATTTC
>CAZYVH010000056.1:0-7926 GCA_964650905.1 uncultured Wenzhouxiangellaceae bacterium
TTGTAAATTCATTTGATTATAGTGAGGCCATCTATCGGCTGGTGCAATATGCGGGTTAGCGCTCAAATGAACGCCGGATGGCAATTCAGCCCGCTTTGAGTACGATTGTGGAGAAACCGAAGAAAAGCATGTTATCACCACCAAAGGGGCGCATTGACATGCATTAAAGGTCTCGTTAGTTTAGTAATTTAAGTAAACAAATTACCGGAGCAGCCTGGACACTCTGTGATATGTCAAACAACTATGATGCGATAGTCATCGGTTCCGGTGTCGGTGGCATGTGCACGGCTGCATTGCTTGCCTATAGCGGTTTTCGTATTCTGCTGGTTGAAAAACGCAGATATCTTGGTGGCCGCTTTTCTACTGTTAACCACAATGGTTTTTTATGTGCCACTGGTGGTCTGGCGGTACCTGTCGGACACAACCTGGAGCAGGTTTGCGAGCATATCGGGATAGACTCCGGGGTAAAACCCTCCACCAATGTGGCAACGTGGCTGGAAGGTGAATTTTTTAATTTAAAGGATGGTGGTACCCGCGGCCTCATCAGGCAGGTTGCCGAAGACGAGCGGGAAGCCCGCCGGGTCATCGACGCACTGAAAGAAGCTATGACCTCGCGACCACCACCCAATGGCATCACATTCAAGGACTGGCTTGACCAGTTCACACGCAATCCCAGGATACACGGCATTTTTCAGGCAACCATTTCCTCGTTGCTGACCGTCAACAGCTATGAACTGCAGGCCGATGAATATTTCAAATTTATAAAGGTCATTTCACCGCTGACCTTTGGGTTCATCGAAGGAGGCAGTCTTGCGCTGTGGGAGCGAATGGCCGAATTGATAGTTGAGACCGGTGGTGAGGTATGGACCGGCGCTGCAGCCCAGAGCATTCAGGTAAAAAAGGGTCAGGCAGTTGGTGCGTACATCCGCAGGAAGCGGGAAACACTGGAGATCAATGCGCACACGGTGATCAGCAATATTGGCCCGGCAGGAACTGCAACATTGGTGCCAGACAAAGTGCTGGAAGCGGAGTATCTGGAACACACACAATCTACGATGACCCCAACGGCAATCATGTGGCTGCACTTTTGCAGCGACGAGTTGTTACTGGATTATTCTGCAATCGCTGTCGGTTGCAGCCGGCGGGTCAACATGGTCGATGTGCCATCCAGGGAAGCCGAGGGAGTAGCACCTCGCGGCAAGCATTTGTATACCGTTGGCGCCGCACCTAAGGACAGCCTGAATCCGGGCAATATCAAACTGGAGTTCGTTGAAGTCATGAAAGATCTGAATGACATCATTCCCGGTTTCGACGCGCGCTGTACGGTCCTGACCAAGACCTGCTACCGGGGAAAGTGGCCGGGTTTCAGAACCGTGCCGGGGAAACACGCAGGTCACCTCACACCCATAGAAAATCTCTACAATGTTGGAGACGCAGCCTGTCCAACAGGCTATGAAGGCTCCATGGGAGCCGCCAAATCAGCGCAACTTGCGGTTGCAGATATACTTTCCGGCCAGTCAGCCTCACTTTAATTGCTCATCCGGGGTCGTCCATTGCGTGACCCTCGTATTTCACATCTCATCCTGGCCCTGTCTTCCAGACCGCGAATACCAAAGTCCTTATATCGATTAAATATCTTGTAACCGGTTTTGCGGGAGATGCCAAATTCCCGGCACATGACTGACATTTTCTCACCATCGAGAAGCCTGGCTACAAACTTGAGTCGTTCATCCATAGCGTTACACTCTATCCACGGCATCTGAAGTCCTCCTCCAAATACCTCAATTGTGTAACCTATGTGCCCTGAATAAAGTGGAACCTATGTGCCGGGAAGCTCATTCAAGTAGTGTGTAAGACGGTGCATGGTTTGTTCCGGCGCCAGAAATCCGCGAATCACGGGTACCGGGTGTTGCCCATTCCCATGGGGTACGGCCTGTTCGTACAGTTTCATGAAAAGAACTGATATTGACATGTCCCTAACCAGAACTTTCAATGGAAAGGTTGCTTACGGCTTATTGAATGTGTCATCAAATTCATTTAGTCTACTAATGAAAGTTACTAAAGTGATTGGGAGCTAAATTCATGTCTGATAAAGAACAACCCATCCTCCTGGAGAAGCGGGACGGCATTGGATACATCACCCTTAACCGCCCGGAAGTGCTCAATTCATTCCGTCCATCTGATTACATTCTGTTCGATGATCTTATCAATGACTGTGATCAGGATGATGAGCTTCGTGCCGTGATCGTTACCGGGAATGGCCGGGCCTGGTCGGTTGGCGATGATATCAAAATATATCTCGACGAGCAGGTGAGGGAAGATTACCTCGATGGTGACACCGGCATGAAGAACATCATGAATGGTGATCTTCTGGAAGTCCGCAAAGCCAATTACCAGGTACCGACCCAGAAAACCTGTATGACAATGTTAAACTCCAGCAAGGTCTTTATTGCCGCCTCCAATGGCATCAATTACATCATCGAATACCTCTATGCAATGGATTTTGTTGTCGCAGCGCAAAACAGCACTTTCGCACAGGGAGATGTCAAGGCTGGCTTTTGCCCCATCGGCTCGTCTTCGCAACTGGCGCCACGTGTGCTAGGTCGGCGCCGCGCCACCGAACTCCTGCTTCTGTGCGAGCTCATATCTGCCGACGAGGCCTACCGGCTGGGGCTTGTGAACCGGGTGGTACCGGAAGAAGACCTGATGGCCGAAGCCGAGAAAATTGCACGCCAGATCATGAAATACTCCGGCAGCGCGATCCTGCTGACCAAACAGCTTATGACCAAGGCACAGGACTTGCCACTGCGCGATGGACTGCAACTGGAGCAGATGTTTTGCGAGCAAGCGATTACGTCCGGTGAAATGCACACCTACGGCAAGCGTTTTTTTGATCATAAGAAGTCTTGAAAGACTTCGCTTAGCAATACACTTCGGTGTTGGAGGCACGTACTGAATGGGACGTCTTGACGGCAAGGTTGCATTGGTAACCGGCGGTGCTTCCGGCATTGGAGCCGCCATCGTGTTGCGGTTTCTGGAAGAAGGGGCACGGGTGGCAATCACCGACCTGAACCCGCTTGGGGACGAACAGACCGAAACTTTGGCTCCGTACGAGAAGCGATTTGTATATCACCCGCTTGATGTCAGTGACCCTGAAGCAGTGATTGAATGTGTGAATGCCATCCAGGAAGAGGTTGGTGCGATTGATATTTTGGTCAATGCCGCGGGCATAGGAACGAGAGGGTCTGCAATGACGATGAGCCGCGAAACCTGGCAACGCACGCTTGATGTCAATCTTTCCGGAAGCCTTTATTGCTGTCAGGCCGTTCTTGCCACGATGACCGGTCGAAAAACCGGTTCGATCATTAATATCGCGAGTGTTTTCGGTCTTGAATCGTCGGATGAGAACCTGCCTTACAGCGTATCAAAGGGTGGCGTGGTGCAACTGACCCGTTCCATCGCCATAGATTACGGCACAGAAGGTGTGCGTTGTAATGCACTGGCACCGGGGTATGTGAACACGCCGATGACCGGGATGATCAGGAGAAACCCTGAAATCTACAACAGGATTATCGCCCTTCACGCGCTTGGACGTGCGGCCCAACCGGTGGAAATTGCCAACGCCGCTCTTTTCCTCGCCAGTGATGAGTCGTCTTTTGTAACCGGCCATGTGTTGGCGGTTGATGGCGGTTATCGGGCGGGGCACAGGCTACTCAGGTAGGGAGAATCGGCTTGGAACAGGATACACTTTTTGATGTTCGCAACAGGGTCGCTCTTGTGACAGGAGGGGCATCCGGCATCGGTGCCCATATGACCCAGGCCCTGGTGCGTGCGGGTGCTCGTGTCTACATTGCTTCACGCAAACAGGATGCCCTTGATGAAATGACCGCTGCCATGGCCAAACTTGGAACCTGCCGGAGCCTGCAGGCGGATATTTCAAGTGAAGAGGGCGTTCTCACACTTGCCCGGAAACTGACGGAACACGAAGAGCGGTTGAATATCCTGGTCAACAATGCGGGCAGGGCAGGTGCCCATCCACTCGGCAAGTTCCCCTGGCGCTCCTGGACATCGGTCCTGGATATCAATTTGACGGCGATGTTTGCACTAACCCAGGCTTTGCTGCCAATGATCCGTGCTGCCGCCAGTGAAAATGACCCCGCCAGGATTGTTAATATTGGTTCGATGGCGGGAAGCCGCGTCCTTGGCACCGGTGCCTATTCTTACAGTGCATCCAAGGCTGCTGTCCATCACCTGACCCGGATTTTGGCTATTGAGCTTGCCGCTGAGAATATTACTGTAAATGCGTTGGCCCCGGGTCCTTTTGCAACCAGAATGACATCCTACGTCACCGAAGATGAGGATCTTTACAATGAGATGGCTCAGCAGGTGCCGCTTGGCCGCTTCGGTAATGGCGAGGACATCGGCGGTACACTTTTGTGGCTGACATCCAGAGCTGGCGCCTATGTAACTGGGGCTGTCATCCCTCTGGACGGGGGCATGACAGCCAAACCGTGATGCAGGAGGAACATATGACATATCGAGTCATCCAATGGGCGAGTGGGGCGATGGGCAAAACCTGTTTGCGCGCTGTCATCGACCATCCCGATCTGGAACTCGCAGGACTATTTGTTTATAGCGGGAAAAAGGAAGGACGTGACGCCGGAGAGATAGCACACCGTGAGCCTACCGGTGTGATCGCTACCTGCTCCATGGAGGAGATTCTGGCCATCGATGCCGATGTGGTTATCCATGCGCCACGTATTCAGGTTCCCTACGATACACACAAGAAAGATATCTGCCGGTTACTTGCTTCTGGCAAGAACCTGATTTCGATCAATGGTCATAGCTACCCAGCGTATCACGGGCTAGCTTATGCGAAAGTATTTGAGGATGCCTGTGTAAAAGGAAATTCAACCTTGTTTTGCACCGGTCTCAATCCGGGTTTTGTTGTTGACAAGATCGCAGCGACTGCAACGGGAATTTGTACACAGATAGATTCGATCAGTATTCGTGAAGTTTACAACTGCCGGGAAATGCCGGTGCCTGAATACGTTTTCGGTGTGATGGGCATGGGCTCAGATCCGGAAGAATCGGATCTTGTTGGCGGGCCATTGGCCGAACTTTTTGACGGGCAGTTCGCGGAACAGGTCTGTCTGCTGGCGCACCGGCTCGGTGCGACACCTGAGCGGATAGAACCGGACCATGAAGTCCTTACAACACCGACAGACATCCATGCAGTTGCCGGTGTCGTACCAGCCGGGACCGTGGCGGCAACCAACTGGCGCTGGCACGCGATCGTGGCAGGGAAACGCTTTATCACCTTATCGGTCAACTGGATCATGGATGAAAAACTGCCCGGCTACGAAGACTTCAAGCACTGGACCATAAAAATACGCGGAAAGCCGGGTCTGGACATCTCCATGGACCTGGTTGAGCCTGAAGACACTGGCGTCAGGACCAAGGCGGTACAATACGGCGTGGCAGGCTCGGTGATCAACAGCATACCCGAGGTGTGTGCGGCACAACCCGGTCTTTTCAATTCCCCGTTGTTTGCTCCATTCAGAGGGAAATGTGGATGAACGAAAAACAGGCACTATTCGACAGCCGTGCATTTTCTGGTAAAACCGTCATCGTCACGGGTGGTGGTTATGGTATTGGCAAACAAATTGCCTTGAGTTTTGGCAGGCTGGGAGCCGATGTCGTTGTTGCCGCCCGCAGCCGGGAAAAGCTCGAACTGGTCGCCGCAAAATTACATGGCATGAATACCAACCCACTGGCGTTGACAGTGGATATCAGTGCCGAGGACGAGGTCAGGGGTATGGTGGATACTGTGGAGGAAAAGTATGGCGGTATCGATGTGCTGGTCAACAACGCCGCAATTACAGGGCCCACAGCGATGATTCCGGACATTGATTCAAAAGCCTGGCGGGAAGCTGTAGACATCAACCTCAGTGGCACCTTCTATTGTTGCAAATATGTCTCGCAGGTCATGCTGGGGGCAAAATCAGGCAATATCATTACCTTATCCTCGGTCGGCGGTCGCACAGCCTATCCTATGCGGGCGCCCTATGCGGTTACACGTTGGGGCGTCATCGGTTTGAGTCATACGCTTGCTGCTGAACTGGGCCCTTTGGGTATACGTGTTAACGCGGTGGTTCCCGGCCCGATTGAGGGTGAGCGCAGCAACCGGGTGTTTGCCACCAGGGCAGCGACACAGAACAAAAACATCGACGATGTAAAACAGTTCTTTACAAAGGATATACCCATTGGCCGCATGCCGACCGAACAAGAGGTGGCTCAAAGCGTCATTTACCTGGCCTCTGATTTTTCATCAGGTGTTCACGGGCAAACCCTGCAGGTGGATGGTGGTTTTCGTATGCAATAATGATTCAATTTTCCCATGACATGATTGTTTTTGAATAAATAGCATGTCATGTCTATTGTGTACTTGTGCAAGTCATCAGGCGATATGTTTGAGATACCGGCCAGTAGGGAACATCAACGTTTTTACCACTTTCTCGGGCGGCGCAAGGACATCATTGTGCGTGGCGGGGTAAAAATTTCTCCCGATGAGCTCGATAATCTCCTGGAAGGTCACCCAAAAATTGCAGAAGTCTCGGTGGTGGGTTATGCCGACGAAGTGATGGAGGAACGAGTTTGCGCCGTGGTCGTACCCAAGCCTGGTGAAACAGTCAAACTCGAAGAACTCATTGAGTTTCTAAAAGCAAAGAAAGTAGCCGTATTCAAATTACGGAAAAGCTGGTGATCATGGAGCAACTGCCGGGGAATCCCCTGGGCAAGGTTTTACGTAACAGCTTGAAAGAGATGGTCGAGAACAATTCGACCAGGAACCTGTCGGGTTTGACCGATCGTAGCGAGGGAAAGCCGATTTGAGTCAGATTTTTCGATCTTTTGAGACCAGCAGCACCTCTGTTAAACAAGAAAGATCCCGGCTCAATGGCCGGGATGACGGTGAAATCTAGCTAAACTCAAAATTTACGGAACCCGGTATCAGTTCCTCTGAGCATTCGCTGCAAACAACTTTGCCCTGGAGTGGTTTACCACAGGGTATGTGTGTTAGTGCAAGTGGGGGGCCGAAACTGTCAGCTAACCACCTGTCCGCCCATTGGTGCATCGTCAGGGCGTGTCCATAAAGATCTCGACCTTTTGCTGTCAGTTTGTACTCATAACGTGTTGGTTTGGTCTGATAGGCCTCGCGTATAACGATCCCTGCATTGAGAAGCAATTTCAGTCGATCCGCGAGAATATTCGTTGCAATTCCAATGGCAACACCAATCTCATCGAAGCGTTGCAAGCCAAAAAACATTGCAGCTACAACCAGTCCGGTCCAGCGGTCACCGACAACATCAGCCATGTGAAAGAGCTTTGTGTCCACGCTTTCCGGGTATGTGGATTTGGCCTTTGAGCGGCGCTGGAAACGTGGCGGTGTGGGTTCAAAATGGTTTGCTCCGGGTCCGGCCTCGAAACGCACCTCCCAAATTTTGACAACATGCGAGCAGTGTACGCATTGCAGTTCAGGTTGCATGGTGTTGCCGCAATTCCTGTGATTCAATTTTAATGGGACGTAGCCTTCCTGGTCAGCAGCCCAGTCGTGTTCCCACTGCCATGCCATTAATGCTGTTGGATATAAAGCAAGACCCTTTTCAGTCAGGCGGTATTCATGCCGGGTAGGCGAGGTCTGGTAGGGTACCTTGCACAAAACGCCTGCTTCGATCAGCGAATTAAGCCTCAAAGTCAGGGTTCCGCGCGAGACACCGATGCGGCGTCTAAAGTCCTCAAAGCGATGTTCACCCTGAAATATGTCACGTATTATCAGAAATGACCAACGATCACCCAGGATTTTCAGAGCTTGCGCAACCTGACAGCTTAAAACCAAATCAGCAGAAACCTCAGCTCGCATTTTGT
>CAZYVH010000056.1:8026-11786 GCA_964650905.1 uncultured Wenzhouxiangellaceae bacterium
TGCGCAACCTGACAGCTTAAAACCAAATCAGCAGAAACCTCAGCTCGCATTTTGTCCATCCTCATAGTTGGTCTTTTTACTCATAGTTGGTCTTTTTAAACTATATTAGTCTAATTATGCAAGAAATTGAAATTTGCCCTTGCTGAACCATTCTGGCATTGGAAAAACACTGAATAATAGAAAGGGCAGATTTTCGTTCAGGGAAGGGGGTTGTTAGTTACTTGCATAATAATACTTATGTGTAATAAAATGACTCTGGCCACGTTTTCTATACTCACGGTTACGGGTGATGTTATGGCTGATTGTTACACAAGCGCTTTCACCAAAGCAGGGAAGAGTGGCTCTTTGTTATCCAATTGAATCCAGGAGAAAGTATGTTTGATCTTAAGGGAAAAGTTGCGGTCATCACAGGTGCAAGCCGCGGCATTGGACGTTCCATTGCCGAAAATATGGCGCGGGCAGGGGCCAGGGTAGTCATCAGCAGCCGCAAACTGGAGGCCTGCGAAAAGGTAGCCGATGCCATATGTGCTGAAGGTGGTGAAGCGATGGCTGTTGCTGCCAGTCTCGGCCACCAGGATCAGCTTGAGGCCATGATCAAGCAGACTCGCGAGACCTGGGGCAAGATTGATATCCTGGTTTGCAACGCCGCGATCAATCCCTACTACGGCCCCCTGGCTGATGTGAGCAACGAACTGTTCGACAAGATGATGCACTGCAATGTGCGTGACAACCTATTTTTGTGCAAACAGGTACTACCTGAAATGGCAGAACGCAAAGATGGCGCCATCATCATCATTTCCAGCGTTGGTGGCATCCGGGGCAATTCCGTACTGGGCGCTTACGGTATCACCAAGGCGGCGGATATGGCATTGGCCCGCAATCTTGCCGTGGAGTGGGGTAAGCGTAATATACGTATTAATTGTATTGCGCCAGGGCTGATCAAAACTGATTTCGCACGTGCGCTTTGGGAAAATCCTGATATGCGCAGTCACCTGGAAAACATGACACCCCTTGGGCGAATTGGGGTGCCGGACGACATTGGCTTGCTGGCCACATTCCTGGCAAGCAGAGGTGGTGCTTTTATTACCGGCGAGACGATCGTTGCAGACGGTGGCATGACCATATCACAGGGCACCTGAATACCCCGCGTTATGTCAAGGTGTGCAACTAAGAGGATGTATTTACCATGAACTTTAAAGAAGCTGAACACATCACGATGTTGCGCGATACGCTGCAGCGTTTCCTGGACAAGGAACTGCCACGCGAGAAAGCCCAGCAACTGGACCGGGAGTGTGATTTTTCCGATGAAACCTTTGCCAAACTATGCGAACTGGGCGTTACCGGCCTGACCATTCCGGAAGAATATGGCGGTCTTGGAATAGACATTGTTGCCGCTATTGTAACCATTGAAGTGCTGGCAAAACGAGGCAACAGTCTTTCCGGCCCATTCACCCACTGTGCATTTTACGGTGGTATGAACATGGTGGAAAATGGCAGTGAAGCTCAGAAAAGGGAATTCCTGCCCAAGCTCGCCGAAGGCAAGTTGCTGTTTGCTTATGGGCTCAGTGAACCCAATGTGGGTGGTGACCTAGCGTCTGCCGGTGTGACCGCTAGGATCGAAGGTGACGAAGTTGTCATCAACGGCACCAAGCGCTGGTGCACCGGAGCCCACAAAACTGATTATATTTACACGCTGGTACGTAGCGGAGATGCAGATGCCAAGTACAAGAACCTGTCTTTTGTGTTGGTGCCCAATGATGCACCGGGTATTACCATTGTTGATATCGACCATCTGGGACTGCGTTATTCCCCCACCACGGATGTGATCTTTGATGATGTCAGGGTGCCGTTGGAAAATATAGTCGGTGGTGTGGAAAAGTGGAACAAGGGCTGGCCCATGCTGGCCGGGCGGGCGCTCGATGTAGAAAAGCTGGAAATCACCGCTTCAGCCCTGGGTTTTGCAACAGCGGCGGTCGAAGACGCCTGGCAGTATTCCCAGGAACGCAGACAATTTGGCCGGCCCATATGTGCCCACCAGGCCGTTAGACATGACCTTGCGGAAGTTCAAACCAAACTTCAGGCCTGTCGCCACATGCTCTACCACGCGGCCTGGAAGGCCAACGAGGGGCTGGACTGTGGCGTCGAAAGTTCCATGGCCAAGTTGTTTATTGCCGATACCGGCTTGGAAATCGTGTTGAAATGTCAGCAAATAATGGGTGCTTATGGCTGTACCGGAGAATATGACATGGAACGCTATGTGCGCGACATGGTCTGCATGCCAATCGTCGGTGGCTCATCCAAGATGCAGAAAAATAATATAGCCAACAGGCTCGGGCTTCCGGCCAGGTAAACAACGCAAGCAACAAGGAAAATAAATTGGCAAAATCTGACTTCTGGTTTCATTTTGATTTTCGGGTTCGTTATGCTGAGATCGATGCTCAGGCCATTGTCTTTTTTGGCAATTACATGACGTATTTTGACTCTGCCCACATGGAGTACCTGCGTGCCATATCGTTCGATTACCGGAACTATACGGAGCGCCACAATGCGGACATGCATACCGTCAGGATCGAGACGGACTACCATGCCCCGGCACGCTTCGACGACCTCATCGAAGTATATGTCCGCACCGGCTACATCGGCCGTTCCAGTATGAGGATATTCTTCGAAGTCTATCGGGCCGGCGCGGACAAGTTGATAACCGCGGCCCAGGAAGTCATTGTGAACGCCGACAAGACAGACATGAAATCTGTTCCCTGGCCCGGGTACCTGGTCCGGACGATCATGGAGCGGGAAATCACGTCAGTCGAGCGTCCCTAAACTGTATATTTCCTGAGCTGTGCGTGAATTTCATTGAAGGTTGGTTTGAAGTCCGAATTTCATCCTCCATGGTTCGACCCGTCGCAGTGTGGTCCCGAGGACTGTGTTCTTTCCCTTCTTCTTGAACGAAATGCACGCGACTTGGCTAATCGTCCGGCCTTTGTATTTGAAGGTGGCGAAACATGGACCTGGCAGGAAACCCTTGCACACACCTGCGCGACCGCGACGTCCCTGTCAGCACGGGGTGTGTCGGCCGGTGACAAGGTCATCGGTTGGCTGCCAAGTGGCCCGGCGCTGATGCGGACCTGGTTCGCCACCAATTACTTAGGGGGAGTTTTTGTTCCGATCAACACCGCCTACAAGGGCGGCCTGTTGGAACACGCAATCCGGCTTTGCGATGCCCGTATCATAGTTGCTCATGCGGGGCTTGCCGACAGGCTCAACGGAATTAGCGATACCCAACTGGAACGCGCGATTATTATGAATGGGTCTCTTCCCGAATTGCCGGGTCTCGATATAATTGTTGAGGGTGAGTGCGCGCTGGAGGGAGACCCTGCTGATACGGCGGATGCGGTGGATCTCAAATCATCCGATGCCCAGGTCATCATTTACACATCGGGCACCACGGGACCGTCGAAGGGGGTCCTTTGCCCCTATTTACAGACCTGCGCTACCGGTCGTATGGTTTATGGTTATATGACAGAAGTTGACTGCATCTATATCGACCTGCCGATGTTTCATGTGGGCGGAATTTCGCCTACCATGGCAGCGCTTTTTACGGGTGCTTCCTCGATCATCAAGGACGGGTTTCGCACCAACGAATTCCTGGATAATATTCGTAGCGGTGGATGCACGACCTGTTCCGGTTTGATAGGTTCCATGGCTGCATTTCTTGCTTCGCGTGATCCGTCTTCGGACGATGCCGACAATCCGCTCAAGA